>DATGYU010000342.1:0-8412 GCA_035297625.1 Prolixibacteraceae bacterium | reverse complement strand
GGGTCCATCATCAGCTGCATGAGCATCTGGCTGACTCCTGCCAAATCACAAGCCTCTGCCAGCGGGCCTTCAATCCATCCGATCACAGGAACTGTCCCCTGCAGTTTCTTTTGAAACAGTTCAGCCCCTTTGATGCGGTCCATGGTACGGGCACACTTGCAAACATCGGGCCTTTGCAGATTTTGGATATCTTCCCATGAACTGACGATCAGCTTTTCACAGCGGGGCACTCCTTCGGGGATAAAGGTAACCGGGGCGCCAAAGGCAGAAGTTTCACGGTAAGGATCAGAGATTAATCCCACCATGTCGATATCGAAATGGTCCAATGCTTTCAGGTTACAATCGACCAGTACTTTATAATCGGAGGCGAATTCTCCGTAGGTATGTTTATTAAAGCGGGCGGCAAAATGCATCAGGATAGGGCGGAACAGGGTATAGTCCATTTTCTTTCCTTCAGCCAGGGCGTCGAAGAGCTGTTTCTTATTCATAACCAGAATGGTTTAAGCTGAGTTAGTGTTTGTCAAAAGTAACAAAGTTACAGAGTGCCAAAGTAACAAAGTAACAAAGAATTATTTTGAACTCAGGCTCTGAAGCTTTGGTTTATAAACAAAAGTACAATCCTAATTTGAGAAAACAGTGTAAAACAATAAAGAATGAAGAGGGTGTGGATTGTGTTATAAAAAATTGGGCAGCCTTTAATAAAAGACTAAGGTTACTAAGGTTGGGGTTTTGGGGTATCTCTTGGTTACTAAGGTTACTAAGGTGAAAGACAATAAATTAAGGTTTATAAAGAAGACACTTTATTGACGAGCTTACCTGGTTTAAAAACCGAAAGGTTATCCAATTGCAAACTGCAACAACTAATTTAACGGCCATCTGTCCTTTATCCATAATTTCACTAATGCATAAACCTTAATAACCTTAGTAACCCTGATTCACAATCAGTTACCCAACCTTAGTAACCTTTTGATTACGTGTTAATAATGGTATTTACAAGATCTAATTTCGATTGCATTTTCAGTGACAGAATAAACCAGACGATGTTCGTGATTAATTCTTCTGGACCAACAGCCTTTTAATTCATGCTTTAATAATTCTGGTTTTCCAATTCCCTTTCCAGGGTCTCTGGATGCCTCCCTGATGAGATCAGTAATTTTTAGAAATATTTTTCGATCTGTTTCAAGCCAATTGAGGTATTCGGCATACGCATCAGGAGTAAAGGTTATCTTTCTCATGATCCATGAGTTATTTTGATCGATTCAGAAGATCTTCAACGTGTTTATCAAATTCCCCGGCATTAAAGCTAATGGTTGGTTCAGCATCTATATTCTCCAACAGATGTTTTTTGTTTTCAGGATTTCTGGTCAAATAATCTGTTTCGTCGACTTCTGATGTTGTAATTGTAATAGTTATTTCTTTGCCACGGAATAGCTTTTTAATTGTATCCATTAAATTTGGATCAATCTCTTTTGCATTTAGTTTATATATCGCTTCCATGATTTTATATTTTATATCCAAAGATAATGTATTTACTTGTAAAGGCGAGCGGGGGATTTCAATTATATTTTTGCTACACTTAACTTCTTCCAATGGTTGACAAGGAAAAATACCACAATGATAGCTGCGCAAAGATCAGAGATCGGCATGGCGATCCAGATGCCACGCAGTCCAAAGTAATGGGGAAGAATAAAAATTAATGGAATCAGGATGATGACCTGCCTTAGCAAGGTGAGCAACACGGCAATCTTGGCATTGCCAACCGATTGGAAAAAGTTTCCGGTTACCACTTGAAAACCTATGATGGGTAAGGCCATCAGCGCCAATTTTAATCCATCGACCCCGAAAGTCAATAATCCTTCGTCTGTTGAATTGAAAAGCTTCACGATAGCATGGGGGAGGGTTTCCACGCCAATAAAGGCAAGGATGGAGATGATCGTAGCCGAGATAATGGCCAGCCGAAGGGTTTCTTTCACCCTGTGGAATGATTTTGCGCCATAGTTAAAGCTGATAATAGGTTGAGTTGCCATGTTGATGGCAACAATGGCCATCACGATCAGGGTAACCACACTGTTCACAATGCCCATGGCACCCACTGCCAGATCGCCGCCAAAAGCAATCAGCTTGGTATTCAGCAGCCCTTGCACAAAGCTGTTGGCAATCTGCATGAAAAACGGAGCCATCCCTATGGCAATGATCTCCAGGAGGATCTTACGGTCGAAACGTATGTTTTCAGCCTTTAGTTTGACAACCGATCTTTTGCTTCTGAAATGAAAGAGCACCCAGATGGTCAGTAAAATCATGGAGATCACCGTTGCATAAGCCGATCCTTTCACGCCCATGTGCAGTCCGAAGATAAAGATCGGGTTAAGGATGATGTTGGTCCCTGCACTGATGATCATCGAGTACATGGCAACCTTTGCATTTCCTTCCGCCCGGATGATATTGTTGAGCGAAAAGCCCACCACCTGGAAGATCGTCCCGGCAAGAATAATATCCATGTAATCATTGGCATAGGCGATGGTCTGGGGAGTTGCCCCAAAGGAATGAAGCAGCGGGTTTTTAATGGCAAAGCCGATGATTGTAATTAAGACGGCTACCAGGATCATCAAAAGGAAACTGCTTCCCAGCACCTGTTCCGCCTTGTTCATGTCATGCTTTCCAAGATTGATGGACACCAACACTCCGGCACCAATACCAATCAACATACCAAAGCCCATCACAATGAGCATGATGGGAAAAGTGGCCGATACCCCGCTCAGTGCCATGGAGCCTACTCCCTGTCCAATAAATATACGGTCGACGATGTTGTACAATGCATTGAGAAACACCCCTATAAATGCAGGAATGAAATAATTGAGCATCAGCCGTGGTATGGGTAGGGTGGCAAGTTCCCTGGTTTTTTCGTTCATCATAGATTATTAATAAGGCGCGCAAAGATATCATTTCAAACACTCTGTTGATCTATTTTCCTTAGTGATCTTTGTGTTCTGTTCTTTGTGCTCTTTGTGGTAAAAAAAAATTAACCACAGAGATCACTAAGGGAATTACACAACTTGTTCCGATCCATCGGAAAAGTACACTAAGTAAATCATAGCTTGGGTTATCAGCATCACAAATTGTTTCTCCTGTTGCTATTACCTGCCTTTAAAATTACATATCTTGTTAAACTGTTTCCCAATAAACAATGAAAACCAGAAAAGGCTTAAAGCTAAGTTCCTTTTATTAATTTTGCCAAATATTAAATATTTCACATGACACTTGAGAATTCACAAAACGAACACAATACCATCCTGAAAGGATTAAACGCTACCAACCCGGATATCGTGCTGGATGCCATTGACGCATTGCGCGCTTTGGGGAAAACATCCGACATACCGGTACTGCTTGATCTTTTGCTTAAAAGTCGCAATGCTGATGTAAAGGCCAGAATCACCGGTTTATTTTCCAATCTGAAGGATAAGGAAACCATTCCGATGCTTGTCAATGCTATTCAGGATAAGAAATATGAGGAAGTACTGCAACAACTTGTTTCCAGTTGCTGGGAGAACGGGCTGGATTACACGCCCTACCTGCCTGTTTTTGTTGACCTGCTCATTGAAAAGGATTTCATCATCGCTTTCGAGGCCTATACCGTGATTACCAACATGGAGAAAGCCATCGATCAGCGGCTTCTGGATGTCGAGATTGAAAAGCTGGATAAAGCCATGCATTCCACCACTTCAGAGAAGAAAGCGCTGATGCTGGACGTGATAGATTTTTTACCTTCCATAGGATATTAATTATTTACGATTGAATTATTTACAATTTACAATTTGGCATTGAACAGATTCTTGCTACTATATTTTCTCCATTTATATTCACTCAAAAAAGATTAGATTGAAAAAACAATCATATACAGCCACCACCCTTGCAGGCCTTGAAGAAGTACTGGCCCAGGAACTGATAGAAATAGGCGCCGATGAAGTGCAAATAGGCAGACGTTCTGTTTATTTCGCCGGCGACCAGAAGTTGCTCTACAAAGCCAACTATTGCCTGCGTACCGCTTTAAAGATATTGATGCCCATTGATTCCTACAAGATCTTTTCGGCCGATGACCTTTACCAGCGTGGCAAGAACTTTAAATGGGAAGAACTGTTCGGCCTTCAGCAAACATTTGCCATCCAGAGTACTGTTTTCACTGACCTGTTTAATAACTCCATGTTTGCCTCCCAGAAGCTGAAAGATGCCATTGTCGATCGTTTCCGCTATAAGTTTGGCGAAAGGCCTTCGGTGGATTCCAAAAACCCGGATATCAAGATCAACCTGCATATCAGCAATAATTACTGCACCATCTCAATGGACAGCAGTGGCGACTCTTTGCACAAAAGGGGCTACCGCATGGATCAGAATGAAGCCCCCATGAGTGAAGTGCTGGCAGCTGGCCTTGTCAGGTTATCGCAATGGGATGGCAAACGCGATTTTGTAGATCCCATGTGTGGTTCAGGCACCATTGCCATCGAGGCGGCCATGTATGCCAATGGTATCTATCCTGGGACCATCCGTAAAAACTATACTTTCCGTAACTGGAATAACTTCAATGAGAAATTGTTTGAGCAGGTGGTTGAAGAAGCAAAACCTGTGGAAATCGCGCCTGTTAAAATTGCTGCCTCTGATATTTTAAGGCGCAATATCGACATTGCCTATAAGAATGCAGAGGCTGCCAATGTTGGACAATTTATCGATTTTAAGATCGCTGATTTCAAGGCGTTGGAGCCAGCTTCTGATCATCCTTTCCTGTTGTTCAATCCTCCTTACGGGGAGCGTTTAACGCCCGATGATACCAATTTTTATACGATGATCGGCGACAGGCTCAAGCAGCATTATACCGATGCCGTGGTTTGGATTATCAGCACCCCGCAATGTTTGAAGTCCATTGGATTGCGCCCTTCCCGAAAGATACCTATTTTGAACGGTTCGCTGGAATGTAGTTTCAGGAAGTATGAATTGTATAAAGGGTCGAAAAGGCATTTGGGTGAAGAAGGAGAGTAGAAGCATCAATTTGAAGACTAATAAATACTTTTAGAATTCAATGTATGAATTGATAGAAGATCTCTTGTCGATGCAAGCAGTTTTATTTTTATAGTTTAAAAAAGGAATGAAGTTTTTAGTTAAAATAGTTTACTAATTAAATAAATTAAATAATTTTGATAAAGTAAACTAGTTGTAGGGCTTTTTAACGGCTACTTGAAATGATATCTATTCTAACAAGGTTTTCAGGACAATGGTTTCAGATTTCGCATATTCTAATTTTTATTGATAGACGGACTGTAAAACATTTATTTTCAGCTTGTATTAGATAATATTTAGATGTGGTAGTCCGAAAAAATTATAGACAACGAAATTTTTTTACTATATGAAAAGATTAATTATTTTAATTGGTATAGTATTAATTTCTTATATAGGATATACCCAAGTTAAGAACTCTTTAATTGATACTTCAAAAATATGGTTTGATGTCCAAAGGATTTATTCATCTACTCCCAATTTCATCCAAACATATTATAGAATTTATGATAGTGTATCAGTAAATGATGTAACCTATTTCAAGGTTTTTTATAAACTAAAATACACCTCAGATTATCCGGAACTCCAGGATATTAAGAACTGGAAATTTTCAGAATTACTTATTCGAGAGTCTTCCGGCAAAGTTTACCTTAAAGGCTCCTCAACAGATAGCAAGGAACATATTTTGTATGATTTTAACTTGAAAGTACAAGATTCAATATTTCTAAATTCTAAATATTGGTTTGTAAGTTCTATTGATTCAGTTATGATTAATAATAATTATAAGAAAAGACTCCGTTTAAAACAAGCTAATAGCAACGATTACTGGATTGAAAATGTTGGAAGTTTATATGGATTGTTAAATCCTGGTTATAACTATAAAGACTATAATTTAGGAATTCCACAACTTATATGCGTCAAAGGAAAAGATGAGATTTTATATGCAGCTGAAAATTGTAATTGTCTAGAAATATTATCAAATAAAGAAATGAATCTTTATGGATTTCAAATATTCCCTACTATTGTTGTTAAAGATGTCAACATACATAGTAATTCAAATTCTGTAAATTATTCATTTAAAATATTTGATCTCTATGGAAACCTCATAAGACAAGATAGATTTTTTGGAAATCAAATAATTGATTGTTCCGCACTAAAAAATGGGATGTATTTAATCCATCTAAGCGGAGAAAATTTAAATGTTATACGAAAGATAATAAAAGAATAAGCTCATAAAATTTAATTATTTGTCATGCCATATAAAGCCTTGGCTCCAAACTGCCAACGGTTTCATTTATTTGTCAATTTATATTTAATGCAAGTAACTTAGTGTGTTAATATCAATAATACTACTCATTAGTTGATCATTAATTTTATTATTCTGGGACATGTGACTCCTCGTTACCCAGAGTTTTTCGAGACTAATCCAATTAATCTATTTTAAATCTGTGTTTCTTCCGTTCCTATCTAGTTAACAAGTATAAACAACAAATGGCCGAAGCGCTTACGCTCTCCGGCCATCATTTGCACGATTATACCCTGGTCTTCCGGGTATAATGCATCTTGACGTATCAACTAGCTAACTATTCTAATTCCAGCACTACCACCGACTTGGAGGGAATGCTTACTTCTAACTTATTGTCTGAAATCTTCTTGGCATTTTTAAAGGCAACAGGAACTACTGTTTCCGGTTTCTCAAAACTGTTCACCGCATTAAAGGCTGGAGCTGTCAGGATAGTTCCTGAATTTACCTTGCTGAAGCCTTTGCCTGCCAGGTTGATCTCCAGTTTAATTTCTTTGGCAGGATTCAGGTTACTTAAAGTAACATGGATCTTTCCGCTCTTGTCAACCGATGCTGAACTGCTAATCGCAGGAATTTGCTCGCTGCCCAGCTTGTAAGGTTCACAAATAAGGTTGGAAGGAAGTAAAGTGGCATCCTGGTGAACGTTGAACATTTTGAAAACATGATAGGTAGGAGTAAGTACCATCTTGTCGCCCTTGGTTAAGATCATCGATTGCAAAACATTTACAATCTGGGCGATGTTGGCCATCTTTACACGGTCGCAATGTTTGTTCAGGATGTCCAGTGTGGAAGAAGCTATCAGGGCATCGCGCATGGAGTTCTGCTGGAACAGATGACCAGGATTGGTTCCTGGCTCTACATTGGTCCACACGCCCCATTCATCCACCAAAAGGTCTACCCGTTTGCTTTTGTCATACTGATCCATGATGGCCGAATGACGGCTTACCAACTCATCCATGTACAAGGCGCTCTTCAAGGCGCTGAAATACTGATCTTCCGCAAAGTTAGTGGCCGATCCTTTATCACCCCAGTTTCCCGTTGGAAGGGTATAGTAATGAAGTGATAAACCGTCCATGTTGTTTTTGGCATTCTCCATCAGCACCTTGGTCCAGTTGAAATCGCCTCCATTGGAACCGCAACCGATACGCTGAAACTTGTCGCCACCGTATAAACGGGCATAGCTGGAATACTGTCTCAACAAGTTGGAATAGTATTCAGGAGTCATCTCGCCTCCGCAGCCCCAGCTTTCATTGCCAATACCGATGAATTTCACATCCCAGGCCTTTTCCCTGCCGTTCTGCCGGCGAAGGTTCGCCATCGGAACATCATCATCCGAGGTCATATATTGAATCCAGTCAATCATTTCGTTTACGCTGCCGCTGCCCACGTTGGCAGAGATATATGGGTCACAGCCGATCATCTCGCAAAGGTTGAGGAATTCGTTGGTGCCAAAGCTGTTGTCTTCAATGGTTCCGCCCCAGAAGGCATTCTTGATCTTGGGACGATCGGCCAATGGGCCAATACCATTTTTCCAGTGATAGGTATCCGCAAAACAGCCCCCCGGCCAGCGCAATACCGGTACTTTCAGGGCTTTTAAGGCTTCCAGAAGATCCTTGCGGTAGCCGTTCACATTGGGAATCGGAGAATCCTTGCCTACCCAGATACCGTCATAAATACAGCGGCCCAGGTGTTCGGCAAACTGTCCGTAAATGTTTTTGTTGATTTGATTTTTACCCCCCGCAGCATCAATCTGAAGTACATTCACCTGTGCAAAAACAGCTGATACAGTGAGAACCAAAGAGATAATTAATACAGATAATTTTTTCATATGACTTGTTAATAGGTTATAGTTGACTATCGATTATATGCTTTCCAAAAGAACAAAATAATAATTGTCTTTCAAACACTTTTAATAAAAAAAACTTTGGAATATCTATATTGGTATAATCAATTATTGCAGAAACCTTGAAATATCAGCGCCCTGGATAAAGGTAATGCAAAGATATTCCAAAGTTTATCTATTTGGTATAATCAATTATTGCAGAACCCTTGAAATATCAGAGAAA
>DATGYU010000341.1:0-26985 GCA_035297625.1 Prolixibacteraceae bacterium | reverse complement strand
TTCAGAGTTTTAATGGCTTGTCCATAGTCCGAGGCATTCTCAGTTCCTGTAAACTGGTCGCTTTGCTGAACATCCTTTCCAAAGGTCCAGAACTCTACCTGATAGTCCTCTGCAAAACGCTTTTTGACAGCCTCTTTCACTTCCGCCAAGGAATTGGCCTTATCTTTTACAGATATGGAATTATCAATAGCTACTGCCAGTATGGGTAACTGTTTAATCCTCTTTACCTTTTGCATCAATGGGGATAGCAAAAACAGGAATACAATGAGAAGGGTTAGAAATCGGAGGGTTGCCAATATGCCCTTTTGAAGGCCCGACAGGGCAGCATTTTCCCTGTTTCGGTAATAGAGCAAATAGCTGATGCCTGCTGAAACCAGTAGGATCAGAAAAACCCAAAATACTGCATAGGTATGATCGAAGCTTATTTCCAAAGGTACTTTTATTATAATGATTCAAAAATAACAAACTTGAGCTATAAAGGGCTTTCAACTGCTTGCTTTTTGTTAAGAATACTTTGTTTTTTATTCTGAAGGCTGCATGTCAGTTAATTTTTCCATGGATCACTTTTTTTCTTCTTAACTTCGGCCTATGGTTTTCTAAGTTTTCCGATGAAGTATATTTTCGCGCTAATCTTCCTGTTTTTTTTGCTGACCAATAGCACGAATGCCCAGTTCTACCAGACCGGGCAGGACCCTTCGCGTATCAAATGGAGCCAGATTAATACACAGAATTTCCAGGTAATATATCCGCAAGAGTTTGAAAAAGAAGCTCAAAGGCTGACGTTTGTTTTGTCAAAAGTATATGAGTACAGCGCTCAGTCGATGAATCATGTCCCGCGTAAAATATCTGTTGTGCTGCATACACGTACTGCCAATTCCAACGGCCTGGTGGCATGGGCTCCCAAGCGAATGGAGCTGTTTACCACGCCCAATCAGCAGATGTATTCCCAGGATTGGCTCAATCAGTTGGCCTTGCACGAATTCAGGCATCTGGTGCAGATGGATAAGATTCAAAGTGAGCTGCCATTTATTCTGAAACTTATAATGGGAGAACAAGCCACTGCTCTGGTTACCGGGGTCTATCTTCCGCTGTGGTTCCTGGAAGGTGACGCTGTAGTCAGTGAAACGGCGCTCTCTCACACAGGACGAGGCCGCCAGGCTTCTTTTACAATGGAATACCGGGCCCTGCTGGCAGAGAAAGCTCCTTATTCATTCAGTAAAGCCTACCTGGGGTCCTACAGGGATTTTGTTCCCGACTATTATAAGCTGGGCTACCTGATGGTAGGCAAGGCCAGGGAAAAATACGGTCCTGAGTTATGGACCGATGTGGTGAAACGCGCTGGCAGTGACCCTCTTTCATTGACTCCGTTAAATACCGTAGTTAAAAAACATACGGGATTGAACAGCCAACAGCTGTATCGGCAGCTATTTACGGACCTTGCCCGTGACTGGAAACAGGAAATGAATGAATCGTCTGATGCCCCACTTAGTGTATCTCCTAAACGAAAAGCCTATACCAATTACTATTACCCGGCATTTTACAAGGATTCGCTCATCGTGGCTTACCGTACATCCATGGACGATATTGGCCGTTTTGTTTTGATACATACAAATGGGAGAGAAGAAGTACTTTTTACACCGGGTTATCTCTTTGAAGAATCGGCAGCTGTCACCGGACCTGTGATTATATGGTCAGAACGGCAGCCTGATATCCGCTGGACCCATGCCGAACGTACTGTTATCTCAACCTATGACATTGAATCCAGGCAGAAAAGAAGGCTCACATTTGATAATAAACTGTTTAGCCCTGTTGTCTCTCCTGATTTAAAGTCCTTTGCCGCCGTTGAAACAGACAAGGAGAATAACTTCTTCCTTTCGGTCTATGATGTGAATACGGGACATTTGCTGAATCAGTTTAAGTCAGCCGGTAACCATTATCTTTTTACGCCCTGCTGGGATGAGAAAGGGGAGAGGCTTTATGTTACCGGCCTGTCGCCAGAGGGCAAATACCTGGCTTCCTTTGATCTGCTATCCGGCCAGTATCGTCCGCTTACTTCTCCCACTTTTGCAGATATTAAAAACCCTGCACTGACGAATAACCAGTTGATCTTCAGTGCAGACTATTCAGGGAATGATGAACTGTACGCCCTGGATACCAGATCAGGCAAGCTATATCATATCTTCTCACCAGCCTTTGGAGCCGATTATCCTTCAGCCATCAATAGTCAAGGGAAAATTCTTTTCAGCAATTATACCTCGCATGGTTATGAGCTTTCAACATTGAATATGAAGGATAAGGATGACTGGCAGCCGGTGACCGATATGAGCCTGCAACCCAATGTACTGGCCGATCATTTGACGGCTCAGGAAAAGGGCATTCCTGATCTTCAGAACACTGATTCGATCCATTACCCTTCTTCACGGTATTTAAAATCGGCGCATCTGTTCAATTTTCACAGCTGGGCCCCGGCATATATCGATATCGATAACTATGAGATTAGGCCGGGGGTCTCTCTCTTGTCACAAAATATGCTGGGAACTGCCGATACGCGTATTGGCTACGACTATGATATGGCCAACAAAACCGGTAAATACATCATGGACTTTAACTACTACGGTTTATTTCCTGAGCTTAATACCAGCCTTTCGTATGGCAATGGCAAAAGCAGTCATTACCAAATTACTGAAAATGTTGACCGTAACCACAATGTAATCAGCAGGGATACCACCCTCAATAATTATAAATGGGAAGAACTGGATGCCGACATCAAGGTGCGCCTGCCTTTGAATCTCTCCAGGGGAAAGTATTCCATCGGCCTCTATCCTGAAATCGAATATAACTTCAGCTATTTAAGGCCTTCGCAATTTTATGGCGATAATATCTATTCAGGCGATTTTCATGCCATAACCTACCGTTTGTATCATTTTAACCTGATCCATCAATATGCGCAAAGTTTGATGCCTAAATGGGGCTATCAGCTTGATATGATCTACAGGCATACGCCCTTTGGCATTTATCAGCAGGGAACGATCAAAGGCCTGCAATCCAATATTTATCTGCCGGGGCTGTTGAAAAACAACGGAATAAAGATTTACCAGGGATACCAAATCAAGACTTTCAGCGCGACTTCGGGCTTTTCCAATTTTGTCCGTTTTCCCCGGGGTATGCATGGATATGAAAACAATAAGATGTATTCATTTTCGGCCGATTACCGGATGCCATTACTTTACCCCGATGCCAGCCTTGGTAAGCTGCTTTACCTGAAACGCGTTCGGTCCACTTTATTCTATGACTACGCCTGGCTTTCGGTTCCGGCTTTATCCAATGACCATCGTTATATTTCTAATTACAAACAGTTTGGGTTGAATTCTACGGGTGTGGATCTGACGGCCGATTTCCATGTTTTACGCTCTGTCATTCCCCTTCAGGCTGGATTAAGGTCAATCTATCTTCCTCAATCCCGTTCCATGGCTTTTGAATTCCTGTTCTCGGTCGATTTTAACGGTTTTTAGAGCGGTATAGCGTAAGAAAGGTAACTTCAGGGCGCATATCAATTCGCCCCTTAAAACCAATCGTACCCAGCCCCCTGTTGACATACAGCTGCTGGTGATCTTCTTCATACAGACCTGCCCAGTATTTTTCAATCAGGTACATCGGACTGAATTCCATTCCTGCTATTCTTATCCCCATCTGCCCGCCATGGGTATGACCTGAAAGGGTAAGGGGAATATCGGTCTGCGGAAGTACAACGGAGCTCCAGTGCGCCGGATCGTGCGACATTAAAATGCGAAATGAATGAGAGGGAACCCCCTTCGTGGCAGCATCCAGATCAGCATATTGCGGGAATGGGCGATGGCCCCAGTTCTGAACCCCCAAAAGGTAAAAGCAGGTATCCTTTACTGCTATTCTGACCGACTGATTCAGCAGCAGGTCAAAGCCCGCCTCCCTGATTTCCTGCTTGGTGGAATCCAGGTTTTGTCGCTTGGCAATAGTGTCGGGCCATGTCGAATAATCGCCATAATCATGGTTTCCCAAAATGGCGTATTTCCCATACTTGCCCGACAGCCGGCTAAGGTCAGTTTCAAACCCATGGATCTCACTGTTGAAGTTGTTTACCAGATCTCCGGTAAAAAGCATCAGATCGGGATGCAGCTGCCCGATTAACTCAACAGTTTTATCCATTACATTCTTATTCCTTCCATAGCTTCCAAGATGGATATCAGACAGTTGAGCAATGGTAAAGCCATTCATCTGTTCGGGCAGGTTGTCAAAATACAGGTCTACTCTTTCAACCCTAACATCCTGTCGGCCAAAGAAGATTCCGCTGGCAAAGGTCAGGAAAAGGCCGATACAGAGCATGAGGGAGCCTGTGAGCCAAAGCTGGTGTATTCGTTTGCCGCCCAGCCACCGAATGGGATAAGACAGTATTGAAAAGATTGAAAACACCATTTTGGGCAGTAAGGTCAGAATAGCCAGTGAGATCACAAAGTAAAAGGCCGAATAGTTTCTGGTATGCCTGATGTTCTCAGGATTGGAAAAAAGGAAGAGCAGAAGGCCTATGGTAGTGAGGCTGATAATCAACCATGTCGTATAAAATATCAGCTTTGTTTTCCGGGTTGTACCCTTTACAACAGTACGTATGCTCAGCAAGGAAATTACTTCTACCAGGATAACAATGACAAAAAATACAAGTATAAAGGATGGTGGAATGCCTCTCATGGGAATAGTGTTTATCAAAATAGAAAAATACACAATTTATGGCAGTTTATTGACTTAACGGCAAAATATTTATCGTGCGCTCACCAAATAATTGTTTTCTTATTTCAATAGCTAATACAATTCAGTAGGCACCATTGATATTGAACTGGTACCCGGCCCATATATTATACGCAGCTAATAGGGATATTATACGCAGCTTGTAGGGATTTATGCGAATGATATCCGAACAATATCCGAATAAGCTCCGAATAAGCTCCGAATAAACATTGGGCCAGGTATCGACATGTCAGGAAGGCGATATAGCTTTTAAGTGATGAGAAACATCCATTGTCGCATTTTTTGAATAATTAATATTTGAACTGATAAACCTTAGGCAACTGCTGGCCAAGGAAGCCTTATTCCTTGCTACATCCTTCATAGCAAAGACCAAAGCTGCACTACTCCTGCCTTATTAACCTGGTCATTTACAAGGATTAAGAGCAAGTTAATAAGGTTGTAATCGGATGGATGGCATACAGGCTACGAAGGTTGGGTAAGGGACAAGGTTTTAAAAACCAACTGCAATGCATTTTAATAGGAATAATTGGCCATAACATTGCAACCTTATTTTTTGCCATCACCTTCGTAGCCTGAATGGTTCTCCCAAAAACACAACCTTATCCACCTTATTTGATATCCCCTATTTTGATAAGATTAATAAGATTGGGTCCAGAGGGGGGCTTTTTGGCAACGAAGGTTGGTTCATCAATAAGGTGTAATGTAAAAAGCTAAATTCCTATTTTCTGATCGAGCCTTTGTTAATTTACCCATTGTGTATTTTCGCGTTTTTAAGAGATTTATTTTAAAAGTCATAGACGACATTATTTTTTTTCTATCACATATAAGTTTTCGAGGGAAAGAAAATTTCCGGAAAAAATATTTTTATAATTTCTGAAGAAAAAATTTGCTATTTAGATAAAAAATCACAAGAAGCCCGCCAATATTGGTGTTTTGCGCTAGATGTACGAAAAATCGGAAGCTGAAAATACACGATTAAACCTTCCAGTTTCAATTATTTATACCCCGAAATGTTAAACTTTAACCGCTTTAGAATTGAATATTTAAAAGGGCATTAGGGTTTATCAGGGATTAAGGATATTAAATGCGGTTAAGGAAGAAATAAAATCAGCTGGCCGGGATTGGTCAGTAGATGATTACGATTCCTGGGGTAGGGCGGTGACGAAGGATGATGCGAGGGTGATGTGTGGGGACCTGCTCTTACTGTAAAAACACTGCTGCTTCAATTTTTACCATTTTACCTATTTAGACTTGGACTGTTTACAAATAACAACAGAGGATAAATGTGAATTTCCATATATAAATGTAAACAATCCGTCGAATACACAAATGTCAATATTAAATATTCACATTATTTTAAAAATATTGATCCTTAGAATTAACAATCATAAACACTTTCCTTCATTCTAAAAGCTATTAAATCTACATGCTTTAACGCATTTAAAAACAGTAGTTTATAGGCTATCACTTTAAACAATAATTGAATAATTGGTTCATATATCTGCATTTTGGCATAAAATGCGTATTTATATGGATATAATCCACTAAAAGCTAGTTTTTTATTAAAAAATAATAAAGTATTACTACAACGTGTTAACAATTGTATAATCCCTGTATGGTTCCCTAAATACACAAATGTAACACCCTACTATTTACAGATATGAATTCACATTTCCTAAATGTTTATTACATTTGTGCATTCGTAAATTTACATTTTCATGGAAGACAGGATTAAGAAACTGATGGACTATATGGGGATCACAGCCTCGGAGCTTGCAGATTCCATAGGGGTGCAACGTTCGAATGTTACCCATGTGCTTAAAGGCAGGAATAAGCCCAGTTTTCAGTTTATAGAAAAATTGCTGCAGATTTATCCCACTGTAAACGCCAAATGGCTTTTGCTGGGTGAAGGCGCTATGATCGAAGGGGCTGCCAATAAGTCGGCTACCTTGTTTGATACCATCCTGGAACCTAAAATTCTTAACAAACCAACTGAAAAGGTTGATCAGGAGCCTGTTAAAGAGACTCCGCCGGTAAATAAAGAGACTTTCACTGCCCCGTCGCCTAAAGAAAAAAAAGAGCCTGAAAATGAATTGGCTGAGGCTGTATTTGGCTTTGAAAAGCCTATTGAACGGCTCATCGTATTTTATAAAGACCAAACTTTTAAAGTCTATAATCCTTCACGATAAATATTTTGAAGTATATTTGCCGGCAAATTAATCTGCATGAAAAAGACGGTTATTGATTTGCTACTACTTGAAAATAAACAACTTAATAAGGATAATTTCCTTCTTAAACTTCAATCGCCCGCTTCTGTTTCTGATATTTACCCCGGTCAGTTTGTTAATGTTGAAATAAAGGAAGCAAAGGAGATCTTTCTTCGCAGACCTTTTTCTGTTCTGGATGTCGATTATAAGAATCAGACCATTTCTTTACTGGTAAAAATCCTGGGAAGAGGTTCGAAAAAGTTGACAGAGGCCAAAGCCGGCATGCAGATAAATACAGTGCTTCCTTTGGGTAAATCATTCACCTATCCGCACAAGGACGATCAAATACTGCTCATTGGCGGTGGCAGCGGGGTAGCTCCCATGTTGTTTCTTGCCAAAACCTGCGGCCTGGATCCTAAAAATGTGCATATCCTGATCGGTGCCAGGACGGTCCATGATCATATTGATATAGAAGACTATAAGCCCTACGGACAATTCTATTTTACTACTGAGGACGGTTCGCTGGGCGAGAAAGGATACGTCACCAATCATACGCTTTTTAAAGAAAATCTGAAGGATTTCAACAAAATATACACCTGTGGCCCCGATCAGATGATGAAAGCCATTGGACGCATTGCCCTGGCTAATTCCATCTTCTGCGAGGTATCGCTTGAAAACATGATGGCCTGTGGTTTTGGAGTATGTCTTTGCTGCGTGGAAGATACAAAAGCCGGCCACAGATGCGTTTGTACTGATGGACCTGTATTTAATGTAAACGATTTGAAATGGTAAATTTAGGGGTAAAGATTCATCAGCTGGATTTAAAAAATCCTGTAATGACAGCTTCGGGAACCTGTGGTTTTGGCGAAGAGATAGCCGACTTTATTGATCTTTCCCGTCTGGGAGGGATTGTAGTTAAAGGTACTACACTTAAACACCGGGAAGGAAACGCTTACCCAAGAATGGCCGAGACACCCTCAGGGATGCTCAACGCCGTCGGGCTGCAGAACAAAGGTGTGGATAACTTCCTTGGTAATATATACCCTCGGATCAAGGATATAGACACTCATATCATTGTTAATGTAAATGGTTCTACCATTGAAGATTATGTGGCATTAACTGAACAATTGAATGAAGTGGAAGGGATACCTGCCATCGAGCTTAATATTAGCTGTCCCAATGTAAAGGAAGGCGGTATGGCTTTCGGGATCAGCTGTCCCTCGGCAGAAGCGGTGGTCAGGGCGGTACGTAAGGTGTATAGCAAGACGCTGATCGTCAAATTATCGCCCAATGTTACCAATATTGCTGAGATAGCAAAGGCCGTGGAAGGCCAGGGGGCTGATAGTGTATCACTTATCAATACCCTGCTGGGAATGGCGGTAAATGCCGAGACCCGTAAACCTGTGCTTTCAACCATCACCGGAGGTCTTTCGGGACCGGCCATCAAGCCTATAGCTCTTAGAATGGTTTGGCAGGTGTACAATGCGGTAAAAATTCCTGTGATTGGCATGGGGGGCATCATGAATGCTACTGATGCCATTGAATTCATGATTGCAGGTGCTTCGGCTGTGCAGGTGGGAACGGCCATATTTATTGACCCCACCATTCCAATACAGATAGTAGACGGTCTGTCTTCCTATATGGAAAGACACAATATTCTGTCTATGAATGAATTAATAGGTAGTTTACAATGCTGAATTATATAAAGAAACATATCTATACAATCAAATTCCTGAAGTTCAGTTTAGTATTTCTTTTGATTGTTGGCAATTGCACCAAAGTAACAGAACCCAATGAATTGCCTTCCAATTATGAAGAAATGGATAGTAAAGGGTTGAATTCCAGAGTGACCAACGACCTTTCCAAATTCCCGGGAAGCAAATACATAGAAAAGGAAGCAACAACCTTTCTACAGCAATGGAAACTGGCCGGAATGACCATGTCTATCGTAAAGAACGGCAAGCTGGTATACGCCCACGGATTTGGCTATTCGGATCTGGAAGCCAAACAAACCGTAGAACCCGGTCAGCTTTTCAGGATAGCCAGTGTCAGTAAGCTGATCACTGCAGTAGCCATTATGAAACTGGTTGAGCATAAGTCTCTGTCGCTTGATTCCAAGGTGTTTGGCCCTAATGCCATTATTAAAGACCCGATATTCAATCATGTGAAGGATCCTCGTCTTTATAAAATAACCGTAAGGCACTTGCTGGCCCATGCCGGAGGATGGTCACTTCATTACGGGGATATGGCATTCAATTCTTTGTTGGTGCTTGAACTTAACGGGGAGAAAGGCACAGGGGGTGCTACCATGGACTCCTACAGCCGGTTTATTGCCTCACGCAAGCTGCATTTTGACCCGGGAACAAGATCTTCCTATTCTAACATGGGATATATGTTTCTGCGCAAAGTAATTGAAAATGTATCCGGTCAGCCATACGAGAAATACGTTATAAATGAAGTTCTTAAGCCTATAGGAATTACCGACATGCACATCGGTAAAAGTTTCCTGGCAGATCGTCGTTTCAACGAAGTAAAGTACTATCAGCTTGATGATGATCAAATGGTTTCCTGTTTCGATGGATCTGGCAGGATGGTTCCCAAACCTTATGGAGGAAATCCAATTGAATTGCTGGGACCCGCGGGAGGCTGGATCGCCTCTTCCATGGAGTTGGCAAAGTTGATGACCGTAGTTGACGGGTTAGGCAGCGTGCCGGATATATTACCAGCCAGCCTGATTAGTCAAATGACAGAAAACAAGTTATTTAGAGGTCCCCTTGGATGGAAAGTTGTAAAAGATAACGGCGACTGGATCAGAACAGGAAGTATGGCCGGAACCTCAGCTTTGGTAAAACGGCAGAGCAATGGATTCTGCTGGGTGGTTATCATCAACTCCAGCAGTTGGAATGGTCCCAGGCTTCCCGCCTACATTAACGCCATGATGGGAAGGATCGAAAAACGCATTAAAAACTGGCCTAATCAAGACTTGTTTAAATACAAGGCATCCAAGTAGGCCGACCCCTGAAACGGTCTTAAATCGATTAAAATGCAGGCCTTAAGAGGTGCTGGAGACATTGCACCTCTTAAGGCCTGCATTTTGCTTTCCATGGAGGATAGGACTGAAGGATTGAAGGATTGAAATACCGAGCACTGTTTACGGATCAAGTGCAAAAGGCGGTGGATAGAAAAGTTCATTCCTTTTCCGGGGGATGCTACTGGATTTAAAAGCTAACCTGCCTGTTTCTTCCAACCTTATCCATGAAAAAAACTACGTAGCCAAAATATCACCCACCTATCACTAACATTATCAACCTTACCAATATCGATGGCTTAAAAAATGGCTGATAAGGTTAGGCTAAGGGGTATTTAATCAGGGCTACGAAGGTGATGGCATAATATAAGGTTCACCTGATCAATCCTTTTAATGGATAGAAATACTTTTGCCCCAATACTACCTTGGATAATCATCCACCGTCTTTTGAGATTGATCCCTGATTAATGCCCACTGATTACTTCCGGAAGATTGAAGGAATGAATTACTTCCCATGAGCCACTGCCTGCAGATCACGTCTTCTTTACTTCATTAACATTTGCTATATGAACTACTGTTTGCTATAAATTTGACATATTTCTGCTGAACATTTCTACCCAAATCTTGTTAGTTAGATTGAAAACTTGAAATTCTTAATGTTAAATAAAGAAGTATGTCAGAATTTAAAATTCAGATGCCTAAATTGGGTGAGAGCGTTCAGGAAGCTACCATCACTAAATGGTTTGTAAAAGAGGGAGATAAGATAGAGGAGGACCAATCTATTTTTGAAGTTGCCACCGATAAGGTTGATTCAGAGATTCCTTCACCCGTTGATGGAATTGTAAAGAAAATTCTTTTTGAGGTAAATTCTTTGGTGCCTGTGGGGGAAATTGTTGCAATAATTGGTATGGGAGATGATGAACCTGGGAAAGAACAAGAGGTCAAAGAAGAAAAACCTCAGGTTGAAGCGGCATCTGAAAAGCCGTTGACAGTGAAATCAGAAGATCAAGTTGTAAGCAAGCCTATCGCTAAACCAGAACCTGAAGTTGTTGAAAAGAAACAGGTAAATGAAGGTAATGAAACCAAAACTTCGAGGTTTTATTCTCCTTTGGTATTGTCAATTGCGCAGTCCGAAAATGTGAGTATGGGAGAACTTGAATCGATCCGGGGATCAGGGCAGAATGGCAGGGTCCAAAAGGATGATATTCTTACCTTTATTGAAAACAGAAAGTCAGGGAAAGCTGAGCCGGTAAAAGAACCAAGCGTATCAGCTCCGGCAGCAGAACCAAAGGCAGAGGCTGCCCCAAAGCAAGAGCAGCCCGCGAAAGTGTCAGTATCCATAGGAAGCAGCGACCAGATCATGGAAATGGACCGTGTGCGCCGGATCATTGCCGACCATATGGTGATGTCGAAGAAAGTCTCTCCACACGTAACTTCAGTGGTGGAAGCCGATGTTACCAACCTGGTACTGTGGCGTGAAAAGATAAAAGACCAGTTTAGCGCCCGGTACGGAGAAAAAATAACTTACATGCCTGTATTCACCGAAGCAGTGGCACGGGCAATCTCTGAATTTCCATTATTAAACTCATCTGTTGAGGATTATAAGATCATTATTCATAAAGACATTAACATCGCGATAGCAGTTGCTAAACCCGATGGCAACCTTGTAGCGCCGGTTGTGAAAAATGCGGAACAGAAGAACCTGGTAGGTCTGGCAAAAAATATCAATCAACTGGCAGATGCGGCACGAAAAAACAAACTTTCAGTGGAAGATTACCAGGGAGGTACATTCACAATTACCAATTTCGGATCCTTCCGCAATTTAATTGGAACCCCTATCATTAATCAACCACAGGTTGCTATTCTTGCTACCGGAAGCATTGAGAAAAAACCTGCCGTTATGGAAACTCCAACAGGCGATGCCATCGTGGTTCGCCATAAAATGTTCCTTTCCTTATCATATGACCACAGAGTCATTGATGGTGCACTTGGCGGGGCTTTCCTGAGGCGAATAGCAGACCTTTTAGAAGAATTCAATATCAATCGCGAAGTATAAATATCTAAATATTAAAATTTGCTTTATGAGTACAACTGCAACATTATATTCGATTAAATCAGCTGAAAAGAAAGAGGTTTTGGAGGGGGTGACTCCGGCTGTCTATTCGATAAAAACCACCTCAAAAGAAATGCTTGCCAAATGGTATCATCTGATGACCCTCGGAAGGGCTATTGATGAAAAGGCGCCAAATTACCTGAAACAGGCCATTGGGTGGTCTTATCATGCCCCTTATGCCGGTCATGACGGAATACAGCTTGCCATAGGACAAACGTTTGAAAAACAGGTAGATCATATATTCCTTTACTACCGGGATTTGCTGACGGCATTGTCCTGCGGACTGACTGCCGAGGAGATCATTTTGAACGGGATATCCAAGGCTACCGATCTGACCAGCGGTGGCAGGCATATGTCCAACCATTTTGCCAAGATCCCCTGGCATATCCACAATGTGTCATCCTTAACGGGTAACCATACCTTACATGCAGTAGGGGTGGCAAGGGCTATTAAATACTACGGGGAAAAGGCTGTAGCCATAAGTGTTCAGGGAGAATCGTCACTCTCTGAAGGATTTGTTTATGAAGCCATTAACGGAGCTTCCAAAGAAAAGCTACCGGTAATATTTGCCATCCAGGACAATGGGTATGGTATTTCGGTACCTAAAAAAGACCAGACAGCCAACCGAAAGGTGGCCAATAACTTTACAGGCTTCAAGAACCTGAAAATCATCCACTGTAACGGGAAGGATGTATTCGACTCAATGAACGCCATGTATGAGGCCAAAAGGCATGCTTTGGAAACCGGGATGCCGGTAATGGTACAGGCCAACTGTATCCGTATGCATTCTCATTCCAATTCCGACCGTCATGAATTATACCGTTCAGAAGAAGAAAGAAACTATGCACAGGAATATGACCCGCTGGCAAAGTACAAACGATTGTTGCTGCGATACAACCGGTTTACCCCGGAAGAATTGGAAAGCATAGAGAACGATTCCCGCAATGAGCTAAAAGAGGCCCATAAGAAAGCGTTACAGGCACCCGATCCTGATCCCAATACTTATCTCGACTTTGTGCTTCCGGAGCCTTATAAGCCTCAGAAATACGCCGATGGAACCCATCAGGAGCAGGGAGAAAAGAAAAAACTGATAACTGCGCTTAATGAGACTTTAAAAGCTGAATTCAGACTCAATCCCGATACTTTCATGTGGGGCCAGGACATGGCCAACAAGGATAAGGGTGGAATTTTTAATGTCTCCAAGGGATTACAGCAGGAGTTTGGTTCCAAAAGAATATTTAATGCCCCGATAGCAGAAGATTTCATTGTTGGTACGGCCAACGGGATGTCGCGCTATAATGAGAAAATAAGGATCGTAATCGAAGGAGCGGAGTTTGCTGATTACTTCTGGCCAGCCATGGAGCAATATGTAGACTCCAGTCATGACTACTGGAGGTCGAATGGCCAATTTGCTCCAAATGTGACCATTAGGCTTGCGTCGGGGGGTTATATTGGGGGCGGAATATACCATTCGCAGAGCATTGAAGGAGCTTTGACTTCCATTCCCGGTGTTAGGATTGTTTACCCATCCTTTGCAGATGATGCGGCAGGTTTATTAAGGACAGCCATCAGGTCAAAAGGACTGACAATGTTTATGGAACCCAAGGCGCTGTACAATGATCCAAAGGCAGCCACAGTAATTCCTGATGATTTTGAAGTGCCCTTTGGCAAAGCCAGGGTACGCAGGAGCGGGGAGGATTTGGTTATGATTACCTATGGAAACACTACACATATGTGTCTTGAAGCGGCAGAACGGTTGTCAAAAGAGAATAAGTCGGTTGAAGTTATTGATTTGCGGACACTTATACCACTGGATAAAGAAACAATTCTAAATTCAATTAAGAGAATCGGGAAGGCCCTGGTGGTACATGAAGACAAGGTCTTTTCAGGATTTGGAGCAGAAATAACTTCCATGATCATGGAAGAAGCATTCGAATATCTGGATGGTCCTGTAAAACGGTTAGGAGCTTCCTTCACACCGGTAGGTTTCCACCGCTCGTTTGAAAGGATGATTTTACCCAATACAGATAAAGTTTACAATGCTGCCAAAGAAATACTTGCTTATTAACAAACAAACTGATAACCATGAGTAAAACAGGGATTTTTTATAGTTTTAATTCAAAGAAAACCGCTAAGGCTGCGGAAAAGATCATACAGGAATTTGGAGAAGATTTTAAAGTTGTACCGGTAAATGCAGAAGAATTAACAGAAGAAGTCTTTCTGTCATTCGACAATTTGATAATGGGGGTACCCACATGGTTTGATGGTGAATTGCCCAACTATTGGGATGAATTTGTACCGGCTATGGAGGATTTAAACCTTAAAAAGAAGACCATAGCCATCTTTGGGCTTGGAAACCAGGTTGAATATCCTGAAAATTTCGGAGATGCGGTAGGAATTATGGCTTCACTGGTTAAATCGCGGGGTGCAAAAGTGATAGGGCATACGTCCATCGATGGCTATAATTATGAATCATCAAAAGCTGAGGTAGATGGAGAATTTGTCGGTTTATTACTGGATCAGGAAACGCAGCCCAGGTTATCCAAAGAAAGGATATCAAAGTGGGTGGAAAATTTAAAGACACAATTTGTTAATTAAGATTTAAACAAAGGTTAATCAATACAGGCATGGTAATTTTACCATGCCTTTTTTATTTTGGTATCTTTGTAAATAATAATTAAAGATGGTGAATGCGTATCGCAGGAATCAAAAAGATAGGCAGCATTTCTGTTGGCAGGATAAAGAAAAAAGGGCTTCTGGTAGCTAGCCACTGGCAAGAAATGCTTCGATTAGAACTGGTATAAGTTGACAGCAAAAGATTTTTGCCAGTTGCCGGAGGCCAGAAGCCAGCAGCTTGAATCAACTAAATGGTAGAAGATTACATTACTAACCACATATATTAAAAAAATGACCAAAATGAAAAAGAAGAAGGTAATTGCTATTGTAGCCCACGATAACCGTAAAAAGGATATGATGGAGTGGGTTGCGTGGAACTGGGAAGAATTATGCCCGCACAGCCTGATTTGTACAGGTACAACAGGTAAGCTTGTAAACAATGTACTACTGGAAAAATGCCAGGAGAATGATATTATTCCACCTGAAATTGTAAGGCTTAAATCAGGGCCCCTGGGTGGAGATCAGCAACTTGGAGCGCTTATTTGCGAAGGCAAGGTAGATATGCTGATTTTCTTTTGGGATCCTATGCAGCCTCAGCCACACGATGTTGACGTAAAGGCCTTGCTGCGTATTTCAACCTTATATAATATACCCACTGCAACAAATCGTTCAACGGCCGATTTTCTAATCTCTTCAAAACTGTTCAATCTTCAATATGAGCCCATTTTAAAAGATTACAGCAGCTATATAAAGAGAGAAGTTCCCAGTTAAATCTTGGGTACAAATATGTATACATTACAAATGTAAACAGTTAAAATACTAAAAATTAGTTATTTATAAGTCTATTTGGAGACCATAAAATGACTGTTTACAAATGTGTAATGTATCTGTTGGTGTAGATTGCAGCTTTTTTAAAGGTTGTGCATTTCCTTAAAGGATAAATATCCATAACTGTTGTTTCAAATTTGAATAATCCTGAAAGCTTGTAGTGTGAGTTATTTTCGCGGTTTCAGGTTCTATTGCCAGAATCGCATATTTCCATTGGATTTAAACTTTAAAATCATTTAGCGTATTCTCGCTAAGACTTTAAATGAGTTCCACAGTATGCAGTATGGATTGTTTTCTTAATTCTAATCTCAATGCTGAGAATCTTATATTTCTCTTCGATTTGAATTTTAAATTCATTTAGCGCATTCTCGGCAGCTATAAAAATCCTCTAGATTCTGCTTATAATAGAATTTCTGACCAACGATCAGCAGCATTAAATATCTTAGATTAATTTTCCTGTGGGTACGACTTGTATGGGGAACTAAATATCAGGGCTTAAATTGCTAATTATTGCTTAAATACCTGGTTATAGAAATTTCTATCTTTGGGTCCTAGAATTAATATTATGATATTTATGTGTGAAAAAAATAAGGAGCAAAAGCTCCTTATTCTGATTTCATTTATTGAAGGTTTTTCATCTTCTCTACAATCTCTGCATGTTTATCCAACATCTTCAGACGATAATACAAAGTCTTCAGAGACTCCATTGTAAATTTATCGGTTGGATTAATGGCGTGCGCTTTTTCCATGTATGGAAGCGCTTTTGAGAATTCTGCATCAGCCTTGTTTTTTTCTTCTTCATATTTAGCGGGCTGATTGCTGGGAACCGCATTGGCTACGTCAATTTGTTTCACACCTTTGTTGTAGTACAAAGCTCCAAGGTTGTAATAAGCATCAAAGTAATCATCTTTGAATTCAATTGCCTTCAGGTAGCTTTCTGTAGCTTCATCATACTTCTGTAGCTTGTCATATAATGCACCTTTGGCAAAGTAATAAGATGCATTTTTAGGATCCTGGGCAATGGCCAGATTTAAATATTCCAATGCTTTGTCAACATGGTTTGCATTCAGGTGAATGTTAATGACTTCAACAAGAAGCGTGCTGTTTCCAGGGAATTCTTTCAACCCGGCTTCCAAGGCTTCCAAAGCTCCAATGGTATCTTTCTTTTGCATATAGGCAGAAGAAATTAACTGATGCGTACGAGCGCCACTATATTTATATTTAGCAGCTTCCTTGTAATATTGGATAGCCTTATCGTAGTTCTGAGCATTATATGCTGCAAGACCGGCATTAAAAATAATCACTGTATCTACAGAAGTTGGATCATCAGCTTTGTAAACTGGAGTATTGTCAATTGCCATGATCTGTTCAAAAGATTTCAGTGCTTTTTCGTAGTTTTCTTCATTGAATGCATTCACAGCCTGATTGGTTAAGTCTGTTCTTAACAGGGTAAGATTAACTTTTACAGTATTAGAAAATTTACCTTTTTCATCCAGTTGTAATGCTTTCATGTAAGAATCATAGGCAACAGTCAATGGGTCATTGCTAAGCTTTTTGAAATTTTCATCTTTTGTTCTAAAGATTGCCTGATAAATTTCTCCACGAGCTTCCCATGTGCCTGGCCAAGAGATAGAGCTTTCAGTTTTAGGATTACTGGGATCAATCGCTTCCTCTATGGTAGCGACTGCTTTATCCAGCGTGCCTGCATCCTTATAATTTTTCGCACTGGTTACTTTGCCTTTCTGGGCGAATACGCAGGTAAAGGCAAAAAGTAAAACTAATAGAATTGTCGTTCTCTTCATTGTAAAAAATAATTTAGTATTTTATATAAAAGCATTAATAAATTATACTATTCGTTAGATTCTAAACTATCTGATAGGTCTTCTGCATTAATGTCCGGTGATTCCCGCTCTTCTTCCTGATCATCTGAAGCAGGTACTATTGCCACAGAGGCAATCTTATCTCCTTCTTTTAAATTAATCAGTCTCACACCCTGTGCAGTACGACCAATAATTCTCATGTTAGAAATCGACATCCTAATTGTTAATCCAGATTGCGTAATTATCATTAAATCATTCGTTTCATCCACGCTTTTAATGGAAATAAGAGGACCGGTTTTCTCTGTTATGTTGATGGTTTTTACACCTTTCCCTCCTCTGGCTGTTAATCTGTAATCTTCAATTTTTGATCGTTTGCCATAACCATTCTCTGAAACCACAAGGACATCTTCGTTTTCTCCCTCGACACAAATCATGCCAACAACTTCATCCTGGTCTGTGTTAAGCCTGATGCCCCTTACTCCGGCGGCTGTTCTTCCTATAGCCCTGATGTCTTCATCCATGAATCGAACGGCTTTTCCTGAACGAACAGCCATCATGATATGGCCTTTACCGCTGGTCATCCTTGCTTCCAGAAGCTTGTCATCTTCCCTGATGGTGATGGCATTTACTCCATTTTGACGCGGACGTGAATAGGCTTCCAGTGAGGTCTTTTTGATGGTACCTTGCTTGGTACATAAAATTATGAAATTGTTATTAATATATTCCTCATCTGTAAGAGTTTTTACATTGATATATGCTAAAATCTTATCGTCCTGTTCTATATTGATAACATTCTGTATGGCCCTTCCTTTGGAGGTCTTGGTTCCTTCAGGAATATCATAGACTTTCATCCAGAAACACTTGCCTTTTTCAGAGAATAGCAGCAAGGTATTGTGCATGGAAGCATTAAACATGTGTTCCAGGAAGTCTGAATCCCTGGTGTTGCTTCCCTTGGATCCTGTCCCTCCCCTTCCCTGGGTTCTAAAATCAGATAGCGGAGTCCTTTTAATATATCCCAAATGAGAAATGGTAATCACCATTTCATCGTCTGCATAAAAATCTTCAGGATTAAACTCTCCGGCATCGGGCACTATTTCTGTTTTACGAGCATCACCATATTTATCTTTAATCTCGATAAGCTCTTCCTTAATGATGTCCATCCTAAGGTTAATATCAGCCAGTACACTTTTCAAATAAGTTATCTGGGCCAAAATATCCTGGTATTCCTGATGCAGTTTATCCTGTTCCAGTCCTGTCAGCTGACGCAAACGCATTTCGACGATTGCCCTTGACTGTATTTCCGATAAGCTGAATCTTTCCATTAATGTAATACGGGCTTCGTCCGGGTTCTTGGAAGCACGGATAATGGCGATTACTTCTTCTATATTATCGCTTGCGATGATTAACCCTTCCAAAATATGAGCACGCTTTTCGGCCTGTTCGAGCTCAAACTGTGTTCTCCTGATAACCACATCATGCCGGTGTTCGACAAAATAATGAATCAGTTCCTTCAGGTTAAGCAATTTTGGACGACCATTTACCAGGGCAATGTTGTTAACATTGAAGCTATTCTGGAGTTGGGTATATTTGTACAACTTGTTGAGTACAACATTTGATATCTCATCTTTCTTAATATCAAACACTATACGCATACCATCCCTGTCGGACTCATCATTGGCGTTCGATATCCCTTCGATTTTCTTATCGTTGATTAACTCGGCAGTCTTCATGATTAATTCTGCCTTGTTCACCATGTAAGGAATTTCGGTTACCACGATCTTTTCACGTCCATTGGGAGATACTTCGATATGGGCTTTACCTCTTAAAACAATTCTTCCCCTACCCGTTTCAAAAGCTTCCTGAACACCACGGTATCCATAGATCGTTCCTCCTGTTGGAAAATCAGGGGCTTTGACAATTTGTATCAAATCCTGAATGCTGATTTCCCGGTCATTGATATAGGCAATAATTGCATCAATGGTGTCCGAAAGATTGTGAGGGGGCATATTGGTAGCCATACCAACGGCAATACCTGAACCACCATTTACCAACAGGTTTGGTATACGGGTGGGCAGTACAGTGGGTTCTTTCAGTGACTCATCGAAGTTGGGTTGAAAATCTACCGTGTTTTTTTCAAGATCTGATAGTGTTTCCTCGGCTATTTTTGACAAACGAGCCTCGGTATAACGCATTGCAGCCGGGCTGTCTCCGTCGATTGAACCAAAGTTACCCTGTCCGTCGATCAGCGGGTAGCGCAACGACCATTCCTGAGCCATACGAACCATCGTAAAATATACGGATGAATCCCCATGAGGATGGAACTTTCCTAATACCTCTCCTACGATCCTGGCAGATTTTTTATAAGGTTTATTGGAAAACGTTCCCAGTTCACTCATTCCAAATAAAACGCGGCGGTGGACAGGCTTTAACCCGTCTCTCACGTCTGGAAGTGCTCTGGCCACAATAACAGACATCGAATAATCGATGTATGCCGTTTTCATTTGCTCTTCAATATTTATCTGGATAATTTTTTCACCTTCAGCCATTTAATTTTATTTTAATTAAATATTTCTTAAAAAATTTGACTGACAAAAATACAAAAATACTTTGTCAATCTACCCTTTTTATGGCTTTTCGTGTGTAAATTAACAAGAAGATTTTAACAATGCAATGTTCAAAAAATCAATTAATTAAATGTGTTACTATGGATTTATTGTGTAAATTTATTCTCAAAATTTATAAACAAGCAAAAATGTATAACAACTTTTAGGAATACTTTTTGTTATTTTGATTTCAGAACTAAATAAGGAGACAAGAAATATGGATTCACAATTTTCACCACGAATTAAAGATGTCCTTTCCTACAGCCGCGAAGAAGCCATTCGTCTGGGCAATGAAAGCATCGGATTAGAACATATCTTTCTTGGAATCTTAAGAGATGGGGAAGGCATCGCCATTGAAATTCTTACCAACCTGGGTGTCAATCTGGCAGAGGTAAAGCAAACTGTCGAAGAAAAACTCAGGACCGGAAAGGATATTGATTCCCAGGCATCTGTTCAGTTACTGAAGTCAGCAGAAAAAGCATTAAAACTTGTTTATTTGGAAGCAAGAGCTTTTAACAGCTCAACGATTAACACTGGACATCTAATGCTTGCATTATTGAAAGACAAAGAAAGTTTAATAAGTAACATCATGGAGGATCATCATATTAACTACTATATTCTGAAGTCAAGGCTGGAAGATTATAAACAGCCTGAAGCCAAGTCTGAGTTTGGCGATGAGGATGATGATACTGACGATAGTTTTTCCAAATCTTCAGGAGGAGGCGCCTCGCAATCATCCTCTGCAAAGAAGCCTGCTAATCCAAAATCGGAAACCCCGGTACTGGACAACTTTGGGGTGGATATCACCAAGGCTGCAGAAGAAAACAACCTGGACCCTATCATAGGCCGTGAAAGAGAAATCGAACGTCTGGCACAGATATTATCCAGGAGAAAGAAAAACAACCCGATACTGATCGGAGAACCCGGAGTAGGTAAATCGGCCATCGCTGAAGGTCTTGCCCTGAGGATCGTCCAGAAGAAAGTATCACGCGTATTATTTGATAAAAGGGTGGTAAGCCTTGATATCGCTTCTATTGTTGCCGGTACCAAATATCGCGGTCAGTTTGAAGAAAGAATGAAAGCCATTCTGAATGAGCTCTCTAAAGTAAGCAACGTTATTCTTTTTATCGACGAAATCCACACCATTGTAGGAGCCGGTGGAGCTACAGGTTCCCTGGATGCTGCCAATATGCTGAAACCAGCTCTGGCACGCGGAGAAATCCAGTGCATCGGTGCTACCACTCTGGATGAATACCGCCAGCAAATAGAAAAAGACGGCGCCCTGGAAAGAAGGTTCCAGAAGGTAATGGTTGAGCCTACTTCCATGGATGAGACCATCGAAATCCTTAATAACATCAAGCAGCGTTACGAAGATCATCATAACGTGACCTTTACCCCTGAAGCCATTGAGGCTTGCGTTAAGCTCACATCAAGGTATATAACCGACAGGTTCTTACCCGATAAAGCAATTGATGCCCTTGATGAAGCAGGCTCACGTGTTCACCTATTAAATATCAATGTACCTGACAGGATTGTAAAACTGGAAGAGAAGATTGAGAAAACCCGTGAAGAGAAAATAAAAGCGGTTAAGAGTCAGAACTTTGAACTGGCAGCTAATCATCGGGATAAAGAAAAAAACCTGTTGCAACTGCTGGAACAGGAAAAAGAAGACTGGGAAAAAGAATTGATCAACCACCGTGAAGTGGTAACTGAAGAAAAGGTTGCCGAGGTTGTTGCCATGATGTCAGGCGTTCCTATTCAACGAATAGCTCAGGCTGAAGGAAAGAGGCTTATGGACATGGGTAAACAGTTAACCGGCAGCGTTATCGGCCAAAATGAAGCGATCAGTAAAATCGTTAAAGCCATTCAGCGTAACCGGGCAGGGTTAAAAGATCCCAATAAGCCTATCGGAACCTTTATTTTCCTTGGGCCTACAGGGGTAGGTAAAACCCAGCTTGCCAAAGTATTGGCCAAATACCTGTTTGACAGCTACGATTCGCTCATCCGTATCGATATGAGTGAATACATGGAGAAATTCTCCGTTTCCCGACTGGTAGGTGCGCCTCCCGGATATGTGGGTTATGAAGAAGGCGGACAGCTTACAGAAAAAGTAAGACGTAAACCTTATGCCGTCATCCTGTTGGATGAAATAGAAAAAGCTCACCCTGATGTGTTCCATCTGCTACTGCAGGTGCTGGATGAAGGCCGTTTGACCGATAGTCTGGGTCGCAGCATTGACTTTAAGAATACGATCATTATCATGACCTCCAACATTGGTTCACGTCAATTGAGCGAATTTGGCCAGGGAGTAGGTTTTAACACCAACAGAGGGGCAGTTGACGAAGGCGAACATGCTAAATACATTGTTGAAAAAGCTTTGAAAAAAGCATTTGCTCCTGAATTCCTGAACCGTATTGATGATGTGATCATGTTCAACCCATTGTCAAAAGATGATATCTATAAGATCATTGATATTGAGCTGAAAGGATTGTATGAAAGAGTAAATTCTTTGAATTACAAGCTTAAAATATCCACCGCTGCAAAGGACTTTATTGCAGAAAAGGGATATGATGCTCAGTTTGGGGCACGTCCTCTGAAAAGAGCTATTCAAAAGTATCTTGAAGATGAAATGGCCGAAGTGATCATTAAAGCTTCTGTAACGGAAGGAGATACCATATCGGTTGGCTTCGAAAAGAAAACGGAAAAGATCAAGATAAAGATTATCTCCTCCGGACAAAAGGAGAAAGAACATGAAGAAAAAGAGCAAGGAGAATAATAAATACAAAACCAGGTTTAGGCCTGGTTTTTTTATTTAATGCCAGTTGCCGGCATCAGAAAGTTTGCCGACTTGAATATATAGAGAGATTGACAATGTCTCAAATGCAAAAGACGGTGGATAACTAAATGAAGTTATACGATGGCAAAAGTATTTTAAGAATGGAGGATACATCATTATGGGAACCTTATTTTTCGACCATAACCTTCGTAGCCAAAATGAAATATTCCTAAATCCAACCTTATCAATCTTATCCTAAATCATTGATATTAATAAGGTGGATAAGGTTGTTGAACTATGTGTGTTATCAAGGCTACGAAGGTTTATTAATCGATAAGGTTTGATTTTGCAGGCGGATTGGCTTTTAAATCCAATGACTTCATCCAGTAAAGTGATCCTGATATAATCGGAACTAGTTGTAAGGAGCCAGCAACTTGATGTATTTCTATAGATACCTTAACGCGACTATTGAAATGTCATCCGATTGGGGATGCTCGGCCTCATAGTTCTTTATACTTCCCATTAAACGGTTAACGACTTCTTTTGAGTTTAGGTCATTCATCGTCAATAAGTTATCTTTCAATTTCTCCGTCCCGTAGAGTGTTCCGTTTTTATCTCTTGAGTTGATGATGCCATCCGTATAAAGGACCATCAGATCCCCTTTGCTCAACTCGATGGTATTGCTCTTATAAATCTTATTTCGATAGATGCCCAACGGGATGCCATGGCTTTTTGAAAGGGTTCGTATGGTTCCATCGGCATGCAAAATGTAGGGGTAATTATGGGCCGCATTGCAATAATCCATTACACCTGTTGAGATATTCAAAACACCTATGAATAGGGTCAAAAAATATTGATTGGGATTACGGTCACCCAATTCATTATTTACATTTTCTACAATCTCATGAGAGGATAAGACAGTCGCGTTGTTTTTTATCAAAGTACTGGCAATGGCCATAAACAGTGAGGCCGGTATTCCTTTTCCCGAGACATCACCAATGGCAATCAGCAGATGCTCTTTGTCGATAAAATAATAATCATACAGGTCGCCACCGATTAATTCTGCCGGTTTTAGTATGGCATAAATGTCTATTTCAGGATGATCCTTAAAGGCAGGATATCCCGAAGGAATGATGTTTTGCTGGATCTCCTGGGCCGACTTTAAGTCATTTTCAAACTTCTGTTTTTCCTGGGCAGTCTTCATCTTTTCTCTCATCAACCGGCCATACTTGGCCTGCCAGTCTTCCAGACTTTGGGCCAGCAGAACAATTTCATTTTTTGCTTTCCTGCCTTTACCGGGTACGAAGGTGAAACCATGAATGGCATTGGTAACGCGGGCCAGCGGATCAAGCACCCGTTTGAAAATGATCATATTCAAAAGGAAAAGCAGGATGATTCCGATTACAGATACTGTTATAATCTTATAAAGATATACATTGCGTTCGCGGAACAATTCCTCCTCTGGAATTACAATGATGACGGTCCAGTTTGAGTTGGACAGTGGGGCATAAAAAAACCAGCATCTCCTGTAATTCAGATATTCAGAATTGCCATTGCCAACCCCTCTCCTACCACTTCGTATTTTAAATTCATAATCCTTTAAATTCGCGTTTTTCAGAGGAGAAGATTGTTCAAAAAAATTCCTTTTAAGAATATATTTATCACTGGGATGGGTGATAAACCATCCGGCCCTGTCGATAATATAGGAGAAACCTTCCTCTCCCAGCTTAATTTCAGAAAGCATCCGCCCAATCTTGCGTAGAGAGATCTCGCAGGAAACAATTCCTGCAATGTCATTTGATCCGGGCTTATGGATGGGAAACCGGTAAGATACATAGGGATTGGCAGTGTCATTATGGCAGAAGTAAGGATCTGACCACTCCCCTGTTTCTGGAACGATATGGCCCTGCTTTAAATTTTGGATATATTCATCATCAACCACAAGTCCGGGTTTGCAAATAGAATCATCATTACGGAATGCGGAAAATTTCAAGACATCATGCTGCGCATTGTCAAGCAGTTCGACCTGAACACTTTCCAGCGTTTTATTGGTCGATAGCTCCTGGTTGAGCAACTTGTCGACTTCCTGGTGCTGGTAAAAATACAAGGTCTGATAAGCTATGTTTCGGGTAATTTCCTCCGTTCCAACGGTAATGCGCGAAATCTTCGAAATTACAAGGTTGCTTTGATGAATGGCTCCTTCCTCAATTTTTGACCTCAGCAGCTGATCGCTAAAGCGGAGATTTATAAATCCAAGAATTGCAATAATGATAATTGCAATACTGGTGATCGTTGAGTTTAGGCGATATGAAATTCCCTTTTTATTCATCCTTCATATTTGGCTTCCCGAAGGTAGTAAAAATATGGATTAATGAAATTACTGGAGGAATTTGACAAAAACTTCCTTTCAAAAATGGCTCACATATTCAATTTGTAAAATATAATACTTTAGGCAAGCTGCAAATCTAATAGGTTTGGTTCTAATCTTCTTCTAACCTGCTTCTAACCATACTCTAATATAATTCGAATATAATACCAATCAAATTCGAATATAATACATATATAATTCGAATAAATACGTATTATATATGTATTATATTCGAATTATATATGTATTATATTTGAGAATGGTTAGAAGCAGGTTAGAAGAAGAATTGAATCAGGTGAATCGAAAGAACAAATGATAATCCGTTTTTAACCCTGCCCGACAAGTCAGGCGGGCATTCCATCCGTTAAAACCATATTCTGTTACATTTACAGATGGGGCAATAAAAAAGCCGGCGCTAAAGGCAACCGGCTTAATAATATTTTAGGATGATCTTAGGTGTTCATGGCACCGCAAACGTTGATAACCTGTCCGCTTACATACGAAGATAAATCCGAAGCAAGGAAAAGACACACCTTCGCAACTTCGTCTGGTGTACCGCCGCGTTTCATTGGAATGCTGGCTTCCCATGCTTTACGGGCATCTTCAGGAATTTTTGCAGTCATCTCGGTGATGATAAATCCGGGAGCGATGGCATTTGAACGGATACCGCGGCTTCCCAGCTCTTTGGCGATTGATTTGGTGAAACCAATAATACCGGCTTTAGAGGCAGAGTAGTTTGCCTGGCCTGCATTTCCGCTTACCCCAACTACAGAACTCATGTTGATGATAGATCCTGATTTTTGTTTTAACATTACCTTCTGGGCAGCCTTTGTAAAGTTGAACACAGATTTCAGGTTGACGTTGATAACAGCATCCCATTGATCTTCAGTCATACGCATCAGCAAAGTATCTTTTGTAATACCTGCATTGTTGACTAATACGTCTACACCGCCAAAATCGGCAACAATTTCAGTAACCACACGGTCGGTATCTTCAAAATTAGCAGCATTTGAAGCATAGCCTTTGGCTTTTACTCCCAAAGCAACCAATTCGGCTTCCGTATTTTTCATGTTTTCATCTTCAAAAAGATCGGTAAAGGCAATGTTGCAACCTTCTTCAGCAAACCTGATGGCAATTGCTTTTCCAATTCCCCTTGATGCGCCGGTTACGATGGCAGTTTTTCCTTCAAGAAGTTTCATAATCTAGATTTTTAGCTTTTTCAATTATCCGGCAAATGTAACAAATAATGTGAAACCCGTTATGAAAGCTTTTGATATCTGTTTCACATTACCTATTTAACGCAAGTTGCATTCAATAGAAAGTTTGTCAATTTGATTATTTAGCGAGATAAGCAAAAAGTGTTACTGGCAATTGGTAGCTGGCAAGAAATGCTTTTATCGGCATTAATGTAAGATGATAACAGTAGGGCCTTGCAAGATGCCAATGGCCAATAGCCAGCAACTTGAATTATTTACTGTTGCTTAAAATATAATTTGTACTTTTGTGCCTCAAATTAAAAAGACAGTTTTATTTATTCCGGATTGTTAACTCCCAAAACTGTTTATAAATTCCGGTAAACCTGAGTTTTAATCATTCAATGGAAAGTCCAAAAAGAAAACTGGGTATATTTTTACATTTCAGTAATTTTGAATATATCCCCCATTATGTGCTGCTCTATTTAAGAGAGTTAGCCGGCCATTTGGACGAAGTTATGCTTGTCACCAATGAAAGAGCGATAAACAATGAAAGCGAGTTGGTGAATTTGGGAATGAAAACACTTTTTGTTCAAAATGAAGGCTATGATCTGGGAATGTTTTACAAGGCTTTTCAAACGATCAATCCCCAGGATT
>DATGYU010000340.1:0-4084 GCA_035297625.1 Prolixibacteraceae bacterium | reverse complement strand
GCGACCCTCGGCGTGATAGGCCGATATCACTACAAACAAAAAAAAGCCTCAATCTCTTGAAGCTTTTTTAGGCGGTGCGGACGGGACTCGAACCCGCGACCCTCGGCGTGACAGGCCGATATTCTAACCGACTGAACTACCGCACCATTTTTCAGTGTTTTTTATATTCTTAATGTCATAAGTCTAAGAGGGCGGTGCGGACGGGACTCGAACCCGCGACCCTCGGCGTGACAGGCCGATATTCTAACCGACTGAACTACCGCACCAGAGTATTATTTTTTATATCAACTTACAACACTTTTATTAGAACTTTCCTTTGCAAATGCGTTTCTGAAAAGGCATTGCAAATATAGCCTTTCTTTTTGTCCTTGCAATAGGGGTAATTCAAAAAATCCAAGAATTATTGTTTCCTATTTAAATATCATATAATAATCTCATTATAAAATATTTAACCAAGCACATCGGAGGAAACAAAGTTAGATTGGTTCAATTTTTTCTCTCCATCCCACCTGTAAGCAACCAATTTGCCGGTTCGGGTAATGCATGAATCCACACAACAAAGGTTGTCGGCCATGATTCCGCAGCATTCTTTTAAGCAATAATGACCAAAAAATACAATAGGATCTTCATTGGGATATGGTTTTACTGTCGGAACAATTTCTTTGGGAATGGTATACTCAGGCAAATCGAACCTGCTTTCCAGCGACACCTCTTTAAAAGTTTTACTTTCAGCAGTATCCCACCATTTCATACGAAATGATCGATGCGGCCTTCCGTTATTATCAAATACCAGCAGGTCTTTGGGCACCTGAAACTCTATGCCTTTACAGGTCTGCCAAAAAGCTTTGGAGAACTTGGTTCCGTTTAATGCAATGTCGCGAAGGTTTGCTTTGCTTAGCTTATTTCCCGTTACGGTCTCTTTGATCAGTTGTATGTTTTCATCGTCCCAGCAGGCATGCACAATTCTTATATCCCCAAAATCCAGGAACATGGGCAATGTTCTCATCCATTTTAAATAGCTTTTTAATTCTTCCTTAAAAGGTGCAAACTCACTCAGGGTTTGGTTGATTTGCAACTGATATTTGGGGATGCGTTTTTTATAGTATTTCCCTTCAATATCGCGAAGGTAATAGAGTACTGCATACATCTCATGATTTCCCAGGATGGCATAAGCGGCACCTTTATCCACCATTTTGCGCACAATAGAGAGTGCTTCCCTGATTTTTGGTCCCCGGTTGATCATATCTCCCACAAAAACGGCCTTGCGCGTTTCATGGGCATAACAGCCATCATTGATCTTATAACCCAGCTTCTTCAACAAGTTCTTTAGCTGGTCAGCATGTCCGTGTATATCTCCAATAATATCGTACATACAAAAATTGCCCGAATGGTTTATTCGGGCAATTTAAAGATTTTTTCGCAGAATATGTTTGAAGCTATCTATAAAATCCAAACAGTTTCTTGGCTACCAGAAATACATGTAGAACAAAGAACAAGCTAAAACAACACCTAACGAAGCGATAACATCCCATTTGTTCCAACTATTTCGGATAAGGGATTTGTAGTCGCCATTGAAGGTGATAAACTCTATCTGCTGAGCCGTGGGTTTTGGAGTAAAAAACGATACTATCACCATCATCAGCATGATGAACACAAGCAGCCATATCTCAAAGATAAGCCAGTTGGTATGCCAAAACCAACGGGTTGATTCCCAGTACCAGCCGGTCATTTCATTAAGGCCTGTATTGGTGAGGATGTTGGTCAGCAAGCGTACCATACCAATAGCAAAGCCAACGATCATACCTGCTTCACCGGCCTTGGGGGTAATTCTTTTGGAAAATATACCCATTACGAATACGGCTACCATCGCGGGAGCGAGCAGCGATTGAATGCCCTGCAAATAGCTGTAAAGGCTGCCCAGGCTCATCATGACCGGTATCCATCCAATACCAAGCAGAACAACTACAATTGTTGCAACACGGCCTACCATTACGTATTTAGCTTCACTCTTGCCTTTAAACATCGGCTTATAAAAATCTTCTGTAAACAGGGTAGCGCAAGAGTTAAAGAATGCCGCCAAAGAGGCAACCAATGCGGAAATAAAGCCTATGGTAACAATACCTTTCACACCTGCGGGCAAAACAAACTTGACCATTGAGCCAAAGGCCGTATCCGGGTTTTCCAAGGTAAAGCCACTACCGGGACGTGCCGCCAATGCAGCTGCGACCATACCGGGTATCAGGAACATAAATACGGGTAATAATTTAAAATAACCAGCAGCGATAGTCCCTCTGCGCGCACGTTTCATCACTACGTCGCTGGATTCGCCTTTGCTTTGTCCGAGCACACGCTGAACGATATGCTGGTCAGTACACCAGTACCAAAAGCCGATAATTGAGGCCCCGATAAATACCCAAAAACCGGGATACTCATCATACAGCGGGTCACCTGTCTCAAAGTGGAACATGTGGTTGGTACCGTGTGCAACGCCGTCTGCACCTACACTCAGCGTTTTGGAATAGTCAATCATTGCTGTCCAGCCATCGCCAATACTGCCGCCTCCAAGGGCAGATAGTCCCAGGAAAAGCACAAGGAATGAACCTATGATAAGAATAGGCGTTTGAATGGCCGACAGGGTCATCACACCCTTCATACCTCCTAAAACAGTAAAAATACCTGTTAATACAATCAGGCCAATGGCTCCGTACCAAAAAGGCAAACCAAGAAGACTCTCCATAAAGATACCGCCGGTAAATGCTGTTACACTCACTTTAGTCAGCACGTATGCGATAAGAGTGATGATTGACAGCCATGAACCTGTAGCAGGCGTGTAGCGATTTTTAAGGAAGTCGGGCATGGTGATGATTTTCCCTAATTTAACGTTCATAAGTTGGTAGAAGGGCACAAACAACCAGCCCAGGATGAGAATCATCCAGCCTTGCATTTCCCAGTGCGCCATCCCTACTCCTGCCTTTGCTCCTGTGCCGGCAAGCCCGACAAGGTGCTCAGAACCAATATTTGCAGCAAAAATAGCTGCACCAATGATGTACCAGGGCTCGCCTTTTCCGAACAGGTAATCTTCGCTGTCAGCCCCCTGCTGCATCCGTTTGTGTTTTTGTATCGAACGCCATACAGCCCATCCTACAGCTATGATCCCGACTGCAATAATGACCCAATCGAGCCAAATAAATTCATGTGAGTTCCAATTCATAGTTTTATTAGTTAGTATTAATTAATTGATATCTGTGCAATACTAAAATTTCACGATTCTATCTACTTCTTTTTCTATCTCATCACTTTTCACCTTGTAATAAAAAGCGCCTTTTCTCGACTCTGAAGCATCCTTGTCATTTAATCTTTCAAGCACGCCTAGCGACAACATCTTTTTTCTGAAATTGCCCGGATCAAATTCCTTTTGGAAGATCGCCTCATAGAGTTTTCTCAACTGGATAAGGGTAAACTTCTCGGGCAGCAATTCACTTCCGCACAAGCTGTAGGAGGCTTTTTGCTGAAGTCTGATCAATGCTTTTTCATACATCTGCTGATGGTCGAATATCAAATGGGGAAGTTTGCGCACCGGCACCCAATATGCCCCGTTTTCTTTCACCCTTTCTTCATCATGAAGGTCAATTCGGATCAGGGCATAATAGGCCACACTGATCACCCGTGCCTCCGGATCACGGTTAGGATCAGAAAAAGTACCCACCTGTTCCAGAAAGATCTTTTCCAGTCCGGTGGTCTGCTTTAAGATACGGGCAGCGGCCTCATCGGCTGACTCGTTATCCTGCACAAAACCACCCAGCAATGACCATTTCCCTTTATAGGGCTCAAAGCTCCGGGGATATAACAACAGCTTGATTTCATCCTCCTGGTAACCCAAAATCACACAATCCACCGATACGTAATGCCGGGGATGTCCTTTGTAAAACTCCATGAATTAAATTAAAAACAATGGGTGCTAATGTATAAAAGTATTTTTTACTTTTATACATTAGCACCCATAAAATCACGCTTCTGTTGGAAAAAATGTTTTCTTTTTTTTAACAGGAATACATTAACAAAGAAAGCCCTTGGGTTGATCGGG
>DATGYU010000339.1:0-13360 GCA_035297625.1 Prolixibacteraceae bacterium | reverse complement strand
GTATACAGTAGCTTCTTTTATTATACTTCCAAAATTAAGCAGACATGCTTTCACATGGTGGCAACTTGCGTTAGTAATTAATCCACTGGTTATTTATAAAGTGAGAAATGCCCTTATCAGTGCCAAACCAAACCGATCCATCTTTATCGATGGCAAGGGTATTGATCTTATTATCGATAAGGCCATCCTTGGTGGTATAGCTTACCCAGTTGGTTCCATTGAACTTGCTGATTCCTTTATGGGTGCCAAACCATACGATGCCCGCTTGATCTTTTCCAATGGCATAAACGGTATCGCAAATAAGTCCTTCTGCCCGGGTGTAGCTTTCCCAGTTAGCTTTGGCATATTCACTGGTGTGAAGAGCAGCTCCTTTGTTGGTACCATACCACTGATTGTCATTTTCGACCACAATGACGGTATACACTGTATCAGACATTAGCCCCCTTGACCATGGCTGATGAAAAGTAGTAGCCCCAGAAACGGCATCGGTATATTTAAAGCTGGATACTCCGCCACCTTCCGTGGCAGCATATATTCGTCCCCCTTGAGTTGTTGCCACAGCGCTTATCTTATATTCTTTAAGAATTTCTTCACTATTGCGGCCCATAAACTGGTTCCATGAAGTACCTTTCAAAATAGATAAACCGGCAGAAGTACCAATGTATTTAACGTTGTTTTTATCAATGTCAATGGCACTTATATTATCGGCCAGAATTCCGCTTTGCTGCTTATTAAAGATAGTTAGGGTTCCTAATTTGGTAGTATTAAAGTCAAAGAATGCTGCACCCAGAGTGGAGCCCAGCCATAGCTCATTTTTACCGGATGCATTGCTAAAGGCAAGTTCCTCAATGGCAGTTTTTGTAAGTAAATCATTACCTGTAAAACCATACCAAACATCACCATTTAGAGCTACCAATCCTTTATCTGTGGCAATCCACTTAACGCCATCATTGTCTATTTCTATTTTTCGGATTACTTGTGAGGGTAATTTAAATTCTTCCTTTACGGGATCTTTGTCATCATTACAACCAAGAAATGATAGCGCAATTATAGCAATCATCCCAAGGCTAACAGGTTTAATTAGTTTCATTTATTCTTTGTTTGGCTATTTGATTAATTAATTATTGGATATTGATTATCTACCTTATCTGTTGACAAAGGTTACCTTTTGATTCATGACCACTCTGTTGGTCTTTTCATCCAATAACTTCATGAGATAGATTCCTTTTTGAAGAGATGCGCCACTTTGGGTTTTGCCATTCCAGGAATAAGCTTTACTCATTGTTGTCTGGAATACCAACTGTCCACTTAAGGTATATACATTCAGTTTTAAGAATTGATTATTATTGGCTTCAATACGGATATTATCTGTAAACGGGTTGGGGTATACCTTGTAATCAGAAGTCTGATCCATTGTATTGATAGCTGTTGTCAATGATTTATAGGAAATCAGTTCAATACCATTACCAGTGCCCAGGTTACGGCTGTACTGCTTGTCTGTGGCATTATTCCAATGTTCATGCACGCCAAGACTTGCAGGCATTTCTGTGCCATCGCCTTCAGGATCATAAGTTATACCTGAGGCCCAGTTGGCTTTATCGGCTGCCTGATGCAGATAATCATCCACAGCAGGAAACAAAGGCCTGTTTTTAAAGGCTGTATTGACCAATGCTTCGGCCCTTAAGAAATCCAGGCAGACTGATTCTACAGCAACCTCGTCCTGGGAAACAAACAGTGAATTGGGCCAGTCGTTGTTGAAAGGAGCAGATTTCCATTTATAGCCCCTGTCGGTAGCTTCTACGCCTCCCCAAAGACCATCGACGATAAACAATACGGTATTGCGGCCAAGCTTCTCATGACCAATTAGATCTGTCAGTACACGATACATGCCATATTCACCCCTTACCCCTTGATCCAAAACATCATTGTTTACAGTAGCAATCAATCCATCATGCAGATGTCCCGATCCCCATTGTTCATTTGTACGAAAACCATGAGATCCGAAATGTAATTTCGCACATAAGGTAATTCCACCCCTTGCATGGGCTTTCAAAGCTGCCATATTAATTAAATAATTGGCGTCAGCCATTTCATTACACAAAGCATCAGAAATGGCGGTTGGCATTGCACTTCCATTGTCAGAATAAACAATAGCATCTTTTCGCCAACCTGTTATGGTGGTTCTTCCTAAAGAAGTATAATTATCTCTATCCAGGTATTTTACGTTAGGATATTTTGCATGAAGCACATCATATAAATGCTTATAAAGGTGAGTCATCGGCTCTCCTACATAAATCTTATTCTGAGGAATACCGCAGGTATCAATTAATTGGGTAAGAAAGGCCAACACTGTGGCCGGGGTGGTTTCAGCAATTGGAGTCCACTCATCTTCGGAAAGGTCTGATTTGCGAATAGCCCATCCAGCCTGACCATTATTCACTTTGATAAAAATGGTTTCTCCAGTTTGATAGCCTGTAGCTTCACCTGTTTTCTTATTATTAAAACTCTTGAAAATAGCATCCCATCCTTCCTTAACAGTCTTTTTGCCGGAAAGCTTTTTAATGGTATTGTTAGCCATCTTATTAATCGTATCCTGATTATTGTTCTTCTGCATAAAGAAACAATTGGAAAGGCTGGTATTGGGGCAGTTTTCATCAGTGGCATACTTATTCCATTCCCATACCACTCGTCCTGGATGAATTCCCTGACCTAAACCCATTGGATTGTTTGGTCCATCAGGCAATACATCGTAAACCAAATTGTCATTGGCAAAACTGTTGCTGGCATCATTATAATTGAAAACCATAATCAGAGAGATAAATGCTATAAAGGCAACAGCTGCTGCCATATATTTCGCTTGCTTCAGCTTGAGATAGGATCGTTTAAACAGTAAGACAGAACCTCCCAGTCCAAGAAGGTATAATACAAAACCAGACATGAGCGGAGCTGCTGCCTTCATACACGGATAACCTGCCCGGGAAGGCTTTGGAATCACACGAATCAAAAACCAGATGGTGGAGCCAATACCAAAAACAAAAAATGCTAGTTTAGTGGAATTGATGGGTTCAAAGAACTTTTTAATCCTTAGTTTCATTAATGTTGTTTTTTTAGTTAGTCTATTTTACCTTCACTTACAATTTATTAAACAGTGACAGAAAGATCTCTGACCTTTTAATGAAGATAAGTGATATAATATATCAGTCAAAATTAGGCTTTAATTGTCACTAATAGCCTTAAAATCAAGAATAATTTATTTTATCCGGCACCTTATTTCTATTTTAATCATCAAATAATAGCTTTATTCATAATCAAAGCCTTCGTTGTTATACCAATCTGCTAGAATAATGTAATAGGCGCCATTAGCTATGGAACAAGACTTAATCACAATTCCCCTAACATGATGGATTATTTTTATGCATAATCAAAGAAAGAAAAGGAACAAGGAATTGATAAATTAAGCGGATTTTAGTTGGATTAATTAAATCTATCGTTTATCAGCTATAAGTCAATTAATAAATAAAATTCTTATTGATCCGGCCAATCCGCGTTCCTATTAATGCTATATCATGTCCTTTGAAGCATAGTTTATAATTCAGCTACCAGCGATTGGTAAATCCCTCCCCAAGGCTCCCTCATTGTCCGGTGGAGCATTGCATTGGCCTGGTCGTTGTTGAGAAACTTTTCTGCCTGCGGATCCCAGTCAAGGTCTTGCTGAAGTCTCATGGCGATATTTCCCAGATGAGACATGGCAATGGAATGATGGCTTATTTCTGCAGGAGCTATGGTTTCTTTGCGTGAAAGCACACAGTCGATAAAGTTCCTGAAGTGGTTGTCGCTTTTATAAAGGTTGATCTCATTGGGACCAATCACCGTATCTTTCAGCTTTTTAGGAAATACCTCATGAGTGCCCCTGTTGGCATATACCCAGCCTTCGGTGCCTTTAAAAGTAACGCCGCCTCTTAATTTGTTTGAAATAATAAGCTTGACGCCATTGGCATACAAACATTCAAAATAATATTCAGTCGCAGTATTCCACACCGGGTGCTGAGCCCACTGTGCTTTTACATTTTGTATTTTCACTGGTCCTGTGTGTTCCGTATCCATGCCCCATTGTGCAATATCGGGATGATGGCCTCCCCAGTCGGTCACCTGACCGCCTGAATAGTCCAGTACCCAACGGAAGTTTACATGTGTGCGGGCAGGGCAGTAGGGTGCATCAGGAGCAGGGCCAAGCCAGGTTTTATAGTCGAATCCTGCTGGTACAGCAATTGTATTGGTTAGATGTCCTGTTTTTCCAAAGTCAGGAGTGCCCCCTGGAAGTCCGCATTCTACAGTTTGAAGCTGTCCGATACGGCCATTTCTTACCAGCTCGCACACTCTTCTAAAGTTCCAGTCGGAGCGTTGCTGACTTCCCGTCTGGAATACAACATTATATTTCTTTACCGCGTTGGCCATGGCTCTTCCTTCCGGAATAGTCAGGGCAAGGGGTTTTTGGCAGTAGATATCCTTACCAGCTTTAGCGGCCATGAGCACAGGAATGGAATGCCAGTGATCAGGAAGAACAACTTCAACGGCATCAATATCCTTTCTGTCAATCACTTCCCGGAAATCTTCATATCCCCGGCAGGATTGATAGCTTTTGCCCTCTCTTTTCGAGTAATAACCATCCACGAATCTCATGCCAACATCTCTTCCGCCTGGCTTGCCATCCCAGTAGCCGGTACTGTATTTGTTGACATCGCAAATAGCAGTAATCTGAACCCTGTCATCCTGCAAAAAATCATTGATATCGTTCATGGCCTGGTTACCGGAACCAATGATGCCTATATTGATACGGTCGGAAGGAGCGGTTCTGCCTTTTTTACTCCTGGCACAGGAAGAAATAATGGTGGGCACCATAATGGCTGAAGCTGCTACGGCCCCCGATAGCTTTATAAAATCACGTCGGTTAAGTTCTTTCATTGTAAAGTCGGTTTAGTTGAAAGTACCGCTAAACTAGCTATTTTATTGATTAAATCTTTAAATTTCATAATTAAAGTATGAATACAAAAGAGATTTACATAAGGTGATAAATATTTTATTTATAAAGAATAGTTCTAAATTCCTGTTAAATAATTGAAGTACATTTTCAAATAATTATATTTATACTCAAATAATTAATACCATGTTATATGAAACGTTCTTCAAAAATCATCTTAATTGTTGTTATTCTGTTTGCTGTGATTGGTTACATGGGATATAAGATGTATCAGTCGATCATGGGAAGCGAACCTTTATCAGGTAAATTGGATGACATTCCCGCTGCTGTCAATTCTGTTCCTCCTTTAACAACCGGTGAGGCTGACTGGACCAATTGGCGTGGCCCTAATTTTGAAGGAAAGAGCACTGTCAAAGGAATAAAGACTGACTGGTCCGGCGGATTGAAACAGCTTTGGGCAGTCAATTATCTGTGCCAGAATCAGGGTACTGCCGCCTGGTCTTCTCCTGTAATACAGGGAAACCGCCTGGTGATACCGGGCAGGGATGATAAGAATGATTTGATATTTTGCATTAATTCAGAAACAGGGGAATTAATCTGGAAAGGGGAATATGCAGCGGAAGCTTCCAGTAGTCATGGGCCTGGGCCACGTGCCACGCCCTTTATCAGCGAGGGTTTGGTTTACACCCTTGGACGTAGCGGTGATTTGGTATGCTGGCAACTGGAAGGTGGCAAGATGCTTTGGCGTAAGAATGTAAAGGATGAGGGTGGGGAAGAACCTCAATGGGGTTACTCCACCACTCCGCTGGTGCTGGATAATAAGGTGATCGTCCAGGGTGGGGGCAAAGCACTCGTAATCGCCTATGATAAGATGACAGGAAATGTATTGTGGAAATCGATGGAAGGCAATGCCGGTTATGCTGCCACTATTCCAATGACGATTGACAATGATGTGAAATTACTGATCTATCAGGGCACCGGGCTTTCCTGCCTGAATGCTTCTGACGGTAAGCTGTTGTGGACTGCTCCCTGGGCTACCGATTATGGCGTTAATGCCACCACTCCAATTGTTTCCAATGATATCGTTTTTCACACCTCAGCATATAATATGGGTTGCGAAGCCCTTAAAGTAACCGGTAGTGGTTATACCGTGCTTTGGAAAAGCAATGTGATAGAGGCTCAGCATTCGGACCCAATTCTTATTGGTGGCTATTTATATGGCTATTCAGGGGAAAGCTCTAGAAATGACGGTCAGTTTAAATGTGTTGAACTGGCTACAGGTAAAGAAGTTTGGAGTACCGGTGAATTAGGGCAGGGCACTGCTACATATGCCGACGGTCATATCATCTGCCTGGATATTAAAGGCAACCTGTTTCTGGTAAAACCTGATCCTTCTAAATTTATAAAGGTTGGTGAAATAAAAAATGCGATAAAGGATGTAAAACATCCTGCGTGGACAGTCCCTGTTATTGCCAATGGAAAACTATATCTCCGGTATTTACAACAACTGGTTTGTTATAACCTGGTCTCATGAGATTCCAAACGCAGAGGCACTAAGACACGAAGTAAATATAAATTGAACCCTTTCTTAGCGCCTTGGCGTCTTTGCGTTTTTCTAGGTGGCCTGGCAGATTGCAATTCTTTAATTGTATATACTTAAAAAAAGAGGCTGTATAAAAAAACTCTGTGGTACTCTGTGAATAACTCTTTTTAACTCTGTGGTTCAATATTTTTTTAACCACAGAGTTACTCAGAGTGAAAATTCAGAGTACCACCGAGTTTTTTTATACAGCCTCTTTTAAATAATCAACCTGTATCCGGTATGATTGAAAGAGATGATTTATTTCAGTAAAACTTGTTTTTTAAGTTTGATATCACCCGCCGAAGCACCTACCTGCAGTTCGATATTGCAAAGATCATCATCCCATACCTGTTTTTTCTCATTCCAATACTGCAAGCTTTTTACAGGAATCTGAAGTGTTACATTTTTGCTTTCCCCTGCCTTGAGCGGTACCCTTGAAAATGCCTTCAACTCTTTTACCGGCCATTCTACCGATGGATTGATCCTGTGTACATAAACCTGTACCACTTCATCAGCAGCAACCTTTCCCGTGTTTTTCACTTTAACAGAAACTCTGATCACATCGTTTGCTCCATACTTTTTTTGATCGGTCTTCAGCTTGTCATAGGCAAAAGTGGTGTATGTCAAACCGTAGCCGAAAGGATACATCACCTGAACATTCTTGGTGTCGAACCAGCGATAGCCTACCAGCGACTCTTCTGAATAAATGGCAGTATTGGCATCCACTTTTTGTGCTTCCTCCTTTTTGGCCTGTGCTTTTGCTTCCGCATCGGTCTCAGCTACCAGGTTGGCAAACACGTCGGCATTCTTTTTTCCCTGCGGATAATTGCCAAGGGCATAAGCCGGCGAATCTTCCAGTTTTACGGGCAGCGTAAATGGCAAACGTCCACTTGGGGAAATATTTCCGGTGAGCACATCTGCCAGGGCATTTCCACCTTCAGATCCATTGAACCATGAAATCAGTAAAGCCTTTGAAACAGGCTTTACAGCATTCAGGTCATTCGGTGCTCCGCTGGTGAGAACGGTTACAATATTCGGGTTGACCTGCGCGATCTTCTTGATTAATTCATCCTGCCCCGAGGGTAAAAAGATGTCTTTGCGGTCGGTTCCTTCTGTTTCTACCGAACGATTGTCGCCACCGATAAACAGCACGACACTGGCTTTCGCAGCTGCTTCAAGGGCTTCTTTTTCCAGTTTTACGGCATTAAGTTTTCTATCCTGCGTTTCTTTTTCGATTTGCTCGGGGGTTCTTCTTCTATATGGGTTGAATTCAGCTGGATCATATCCCTTGGCAAATACGATTTCCGCTTTGTCACCGATTTTCTTTTTCAAGCCTTCCAACGGGGTAACCTCGTATAAAGTTTTCACACCGGCTCCCAATCCGCCTGTTGCCATAATCTGGGTGGCATTGGCACCAATTACGGCAATAACGGGCTTGTTTTTCAACTGTAAGGGCAGAATTCCATCATTCTTCAGTAATACAATTGATTTGCTGGCAACCTCATAAGCGATCTTCTGCTGGGCAGGCTGAGAAGTCACTTCCTTGTTGGCTTCATTTTCAGGAACAGCTTTAATGGCCAGTCTTACGCGAAGTATCTCACGAACACGCTGATTGATGATGTCTTCAGAAACCAGCCCTGCTTTTACTGAATCAATCAAAGCCTTTCCCAGGTATTTTTTATCCGGCATCTCCACATTTAGCCCGCTTTTGATGGAGCCCACCGTGCTGTGTGTTCCGCCCCAGTCGGAAATCACCATTCCGGCAAATCCCCAATCCTTACGAAGAATCTTATCAAGCAGCATTTCATTCTCAGCGCACCATTTGCCTCCTATTTTATTATAGGCCGACATAAAACCATAGGCATCTCCTTCTTCAACGGTGGCCCTGAAAGGTGGAAGGTAAATCTCGCGCATGGCGCGTTCGCCAACAATTACATTGACCGTTCCACGGTTATTTTCCTGGTTGTTCAGCGCGAAATGTTTCACGCAAACAGCGGCACCATTATCCTGGACGCCTTTGGTATAACCAACGGCCAGCCTGGAACTTAAAAATGGGTCTTCGCTTAAATATTCATAAGTTCTCCCGCCGGTGGGGATGCGCTGGATATTGATTGCCGGCCCAAGAATCATGTCTTTTCCACGAAGGCGGGCTTCACGGGCCATGCCGGTGCCATAGCTGTAAGCCAGTTCAGGACTCCATGTTGCGGCCAATGCTGATCCTGTAGGAAAGAAGGTAGCCTTATCCGTTTCCCAGCCAAGACCGGCCCATCCGTTGGGCTGCATTTCCTCGCGAATGCCAAAAGGCCCGTCGGCATATTTTATGTCGGCAATGCCCAGCCGTTCAACACCTGCCGAAACAAACATGTGTTTGGCATGTAGCATGTTCACTTTTTCCTCCAGCGTCATCTGACTGATGATGCCGTCAATCTGCTTGTCGTATTGGAGCAAAGACGACTTGTGCGTTTTTTCCGAAGAAAAACCTGCCAGAGGTATTGCCATTGCTGCAATTGCTAAAATAGTGGATATTCTCATTGTTTTTATAAATTAGTGATAGGGTTTAAATTAGCCTTTATGTTATTATTCAGACTTACCATCATGTGTAATATAAATCACTGGATAATTACTGTAATTGGCAAAAGATAACCTAACCAAAGGTTATTCCAAAAGTTAAAAGTAATAATATTGTTATATTAACAATTTCAGGCCACCGGTTTTTTTAACCCAGCCTGGTCTTTTGCCTAAACAAGTATCAAATTTAATAGGCGAAGTATAACCCTCATTACCGCTGATTGAAAATTAAAATGCATGATCAGTAGTTCTACCTGTTGTACTTTTTTTTGACTGTCTTTAGTCATTCAAAAATGTTTCTGCAGGCCTTAAATTTAACTTCCAACGTTAAAAAGAATCTCCCTGCCAAGGTAATGATGATCTTCTAACACTCCCTAAAAATAGTCACTTTCTGTAACCTTTCTGTAAGGTTTCTGTAACCTTTCTGTAATATAAGTTACAGAAAGGTTACAGATAAATTACGAATGATTTACTAATGATGGCAATGTCAAATAGATGCCTAGTGGTAGAATGGAAGAGCAATAGGATTGGTATTGGTTTGCCCGGATGGTCAGTTAAATCTATGAAAGCTGATGGTAGACAGGATCAAAAACAGTCTAATTATCAATGTTTCATTCCCTTTAGCCTAAAAATGCTACATGAAGGATCAAATAAACAAAGCTATCCATGAACCAATCCGTTCTCCCATAAAGAAAGGGCTTATTATTACATATGATAAGGACATTAGCTGAACAGACGACTATTATTGTTAGAGATATGTAAACATTTCACTTGGAGATTTTATTCACAACCATCAATTATCTAATAATAAAGTATATGGGAGCGAGGATAGCAAATACGCGCCAGCCATATGAATGTATAATGCACAACCAAATGTTTTATAAAAGCTTTTGATATAAAGCTTTAAAAAGATAGATTTGGAACAATTGGATTGACAGGATATGTTAACATAAGTACTAAGAACAAAATAATGTGGTAATAAGAAATGCTGTTAGCAAGGGATAAGGAGCAGTTTGCCAATTGACAGTGATCAGTGATTAAGGGTATCATCCTGTCCTGAATAGCTTTCAGGATTGTTTCTTTACGTCATCCTGAACTTCCTGGTTGTCCGGCCAGGTTGGGTTTTAGGAATCCTTCACTCCGTCAATCCCTCAATTCGTCAGCCGCCATTTCAATAAGAAAATAAGTATGACAATATATATTGTACAATATTTAAATAGGCGCAAATAAATTTCGTAAATACATACTTATTTTCAACAATTTCTGATATTATAAAAATGCGATTGCAACAAATTTTATTGCTATCTATTCTTTTTTGAATAATGGAGCAGTGATAATGAAATCTTTATATTTTAGCCGCACAATTATCCAAAACCAATTAAAGAGAATGAATAAAAGAAAACTATTTTACTTTTTGATGACTATTATCGTCCTCTCTTGCAATGCAAAAGAAAAAACTAAAGACTACACCCAATTTGTCAACCCATTTGTCGGTACAGCCGAGTATGGTCATTGTTTTCCTGGGGCAAGCGTCCCATTTGGAATCATTCAGGCAGGACCGGAAACAGGGAATTTCAATTGGAAATATTGTGCTGGCTATCAGTTTGGTGATTCCATCATCAATGGTTTTTCGCAAACGCGATTAAACGGTACTGGGTGCATGGATCTTGGAGATCTTTTAATTCAACCTTTTACCGGCAATGCCGAAAGTATGGATTTTAAAAGCCGCTTTGACAAGCGTACCGAGCAAGCCAAGCCAGGTTATTATTCAGTAGTATTAAGCACTTTTGATGTGAAAGCCGAAATGACAGCAACCAGTCATGTGGGACTGTATCGTTACAATTATCCTGAAGGTAAAACGGCTAGGTTAATGATTGATTTTCAAAGTGCCTTATCAAATGACGAAAATCAGTTTAAGAATCATGTTTTGGATGCTGAAGTTTACATTGAAAATGAAACAACAATAAGTGGTTTTAGCCGGACCTATGCATGGCTCGAAAGGACCTATTATTACGAGATTAAATTTAATAAGCCGTTTATAAAAAAAACCTTGTTGCCAAAGCGTGATGAACATGAAAAGGCACCAAGGTATGTATTGGACTTTGATTTGAAACCTAACGAACCGTTGATGGTGAAAGTATCAATATCTTCAACAAGTGTTGAGGGTGCCAAAGCCAACCTTTCCGCGGAACTTAATAAATGGGATTTTGACCAGACTTATCAGGAAGCAAAAGCTGCCTGGAACACTTACTTATCAAGGGTGGATATAGAAGGAGATAAAGACAGGAAAACGATGTTTTATACTTCGATGTACCGATTGTTTCTACAGCCCAACAATATTGCAGATGCAGGGAAGGATCCATTCTATTCGACCCTTTCTATATGGGATACCTATCGTGCCGCCCATCCTTTATATACCCTCCTTAGTCCAGAGCGTGTTGACGGGTTCGTAAACTCCATGCTTCATCAGTATGACAATCAAGGTTTTTTACCGATTTGGGCATTATGGGGAGGAGAAACCTATTGTATGATTGGAAATCACGCTGTTCCTGTTATTGTTGATGCCTATCTTAAAGGATTCAGAGGCTTTGATGCAGAACGTGCTTACCTGGCCATAAAAACTTCACTGACAGTAAACCATCGTAATTCGGCATGGGATGTATATATGAAAAATGGATATTATCCCTATGATTCAGTGAAAGTTGAATCTGTATCGCGAACGCTCGAGTCAGTCTATGATGATTATTGTGCCGCCCAACTTGCTAAAGCTTTGGGTAAAACAGCAGATTACAAATATTTTACAGACCGATCCAATTTCTACAAGAACCTGTTTGATCCCGAAACAAAACTGATGCGGCCAAAGGATTCACAGGGTAAGTGGAAGACCCCATTTGACCGTTTGGCCCTTTCACATGCAAGTACATCGGGAGGTGATTACACCGAAGGAAATGCATGGCAATACACTTGGCATGTGCAGCATGATGTGAAGGGCTTGATTGAATTGATGGGCGATAAGGAGTATTTTACTGCCAAACTTGACTCACTATTCAATATGGAAAGCTCTCAGAAAGGTACAGGTTTTGTTTCTGATGTTACAGGGCTGATTGGACAATACGCACATGGGAACGAACCGAGCCACCATGTAGCTTACCTATATGCTTTGGCTGACAAGCCATGGCAAACTCAAAAATTAATAAACGAGATCTGTAAGACCAAGTACATCAACGCTGTTGACGGCTTATGTGGAAATGATGACTGCGGTCAAATGTCAGCCTGGTATATTTTCTCAAGTTTGGGCTTTTATCCAGTCAATCCATGTGGGGGCGAATATGTATTAGGAGCACCACAGTTGGAAAAGGGAGTTATCAAATTGGCGAATGGGAAAACATTTACCGTTGAAGCAATCAATTTTTCAAAAGAAAACATCTATGTACAGTCGATAGAATTGAATGGAAAGCGGTACACAAAAAAACAGATCTTGCATCAAGATATTCTTAACGGAGGAATATTACGTTTTACGATGGGTGCGAGTCCAAAGAAAAATGAATCAGCAAAATAGCAGGAGAATAAAATGTATTTAACCAAATAGATGACTGATCAATTTATATAACATTTCTTACTTATTCAGTCAAAAAATAAAAGCGCTTAAATCGATGATTTAAGCGCTTTTGGTATGATTTAACTTCATTTTCAGTGCCCAGAACAAGACTCGAACTTGCACACCGTAACCGGCACCAGCCCCTCAAGCTGGCGTGTCTACCAATTTCACCATCTGGGCGAGAGTACAAAGGTAAAAGATAAAAGATAAAAGTCACAAGATAAAAGTATCGTCTTAAACTTTTGTCCATATACTTTTGTCTTTTGTCTTTCCTTCAGTGCCCAGAACAGGACTCGAACCTGCACATCATTGCTGACACTAGTCCCTGAAACTAGCGCGTCTACCAATTTCGCCATCTGGGCTGAATGAAAATTTTATGTAAAGAACATTCTGTAATTTGCATCACAGCGGGTGCAAAAGTAAAAATTTTTTCCAAGAATGCCAATCACTTCAAAAAATGTTTTAAAAATAGTGATCATTTGACAAGGCTTACCTCGAAAAGCGCAGCATCTACCGGCTTTTCAAGCTTGACGATAAAGCCTTTGGATTTCAGTTCATCCCCGGTAGCTGTCACTATAAGCTTTCCTGTAACAGCTTCCCTTACAGAATATTTTGCTGAGGGTTTCAGATAATT
>DATGYU010000338.1:0-2682 GCA_035297625.1 Prolixibacteraceae bacterium | reverse complement strand
AACTGTCCTGCCTTTAAACCCGATAGGCTTTCACTGTGCCCATGGAAATGCTCGCCGTTGCGGGTAAAAAGGCCCATTCTATTCTTCTCACCCATCTCGATGAGGTTGACCTGCGGCGAAGTTTCTTCTCCCAGCAGGTAGATCACATCCACCAGGTTTTGTGCCGGGTCATACTTTACCTTTGCTTCCAGGATACCATGTTTCCACCATTCACCACCAGCCGTGGATACCAGGCCAGTTGTATAATCGAATTCCTGTTCAACAAAGCCAAAAGGAATACGCCATTGCATCGATTTTGCCCTTTCCTTGCGCACTTCCAGCTTCAGCGAGTTGCCGTTAACCGAAATATTCCTGCCATCAGTAAAGGCATGCAGATCGCCCATCTGCGAGAAGTTCTGGCCCAAAGCCTGGCTGGCCCAATAGCTCTGGGTCATCCATTTCTGGGTATCCAGGCTGCCTGCATCAAAACGGTCTTCAAATGCCAGTTCCCATTTCTTAAAAAAGTCAAAGGCATTGGAGTTCTTATATTTGAGGTAATTGATCACCTGGGGTGACTTCTGCATTTCTGCAAATTGTGCTTCCTGTTTGGCCCCTTCTGTCTTTTCCCATTTATGCTTGTCGTCAAGATAAGCTACCCTGGATTTATATTCCGCAGAGTTGATGATCTTTTCCAGTTCTTCAAAGCGCTTGTGCTCGGGCGAATCCATCATTAGCTCATAGTTTTTATAGGCTGCCGATTTCCTGAAGTCGCGAAAGAAAGTCAAGTCGTGCGAGTCTTTCAAGCCCTGATATTCCGTATAAAGAGCATATTCTTTGGATTGTTTATCCATTTTCTTAAGGGCCTCTATCGAATGTTTTTCAACGGCCGTCTTTAACTCCTTGTATTTTTTCATCTGTTCGGAGCCTGCAATCTGATTAAATCTTTTTAGTTCTTCAGATTTTAGGGTAGCGTAAAACTTATGAAGGCGCCCGTTGTGTTCAAGTTTCCTGTACTCTGCCATTTGTGCAGCTTCCTTGCTGCCCTTGAAGGTCAAATTCTGGAGGTTCTTCTTCTCCTGTTTGAAGGTGGGTGAATTAATCAGCATTTCCAGTTTGTGGTACTCTTTCATTTCCTGTGACTGCTGAAAGGCGGTAAACATACGATAGTCGGCCAACAGGGCATCGTATGCAGCTTCTACCTTCTCTGTGGGCTTGATCCATCCAAAGGTGGTGGCAAGAAATAATTTAAACGACATAAGGTATCTTTTTGTATCTTGAATTCGAGGTTCTAAAAATAGCAAATAAAACAAACAGTTCAGTTATTTTAACTGTTGGATGAAAAACGTTAATTTCACCTCATTATTTTAATGGTAATAAATATTCTCACAATGAAATATATACAAAGAATTATACTGACTGTTTCACTGCTGATATTCCTTCAAACAACCTATGCTCAGGACTTCCTGAAGGATGGATGGAAACAAGGCAAGACCTACTTACTACTGGCCCATCCCACCGTTCAGAATATAGAGACCATTGATTTCCTGGTGAAACATGATATTCTAAAGGTTAAGAATGTTGAATTCATCGGAGTTTATCCCGCTGCCGAAAGCTACGATTACAGCCAGTCGGTTGCCCTGATCCACCAGCCCGGCATGTCTCGTTTTCACCTGCAGGAAGTTCAGGGCAGAGAAGACACAGCAACGGTTTACACCCTTAACGGCTGGAGCAAGATCTTTCAAGAGCTTTTCGACCACTCCGATGGTATCTTCTTCTTTGGAGGTCCCGACATTCAGCCGGAACTGTATGGTCAGAAAAACCTGTATGCTTATGTGACCGATCCCAACCGCCATGCCTTTGAGTGCAGCTTCCTGTTTCACCTGCTGGGTGGCTACCAGAACAAGGCTTTTGTACCTTTCCTGAAAAAAAGGCCTTCTTATTTTGTGACCGGCTTCTGCCTTGGCCTGCAGAGCATGAATGTGGCTACCGGAGGAACGCTTATCCAGGATATCCCTGCACAGAGGTATAACAAAAATACTCCCGAAGAGACTCTTAAGCTGAAGAAAGATCAGCTGCACCGCAACTATTGGCCAGAGGTTTCAAAGGATACCCTTTTAATGGGCATCAACTTTCATCCCATAGAATTTACAGCCCATCCATTCTTTACAAAGAAGGTAAAAGCGGATAAGGGAATGCATCCAATGGTGCTGAGCAGCCATCATCAGGCCATTGAAAAGCTGGGCAAAGACTTTATTGTAACGGCCACATCCCTTGACGGGCAAATTATTGAAGGCATACACCACCGATTGTATCCTAACGTGTTTGCCGTGCAGTTTCATCCTGAGGTGCCCTCATTGTATGAGCAAGGCCAAAAGCTGAAGTTCGCTCCTACCGATCAGCCTACATCGTATTACGATATCCTTTCAGAGGCCGACAGGAAATTCCATCTTAAATACTGGCAGGCCATTTCTAAAGCAATAAAAGCTTCAGTCAGAGAAAAGAAGTAAGTGGCTCAGGGCCATCCAAGGGCTTGCTTTAAGGTCGATTAAAGTCCTTAAAGTCTTTAAGGTCTTTGGGAAACCTCTATTGTCAGTCCTCTAAACTTTGTATCATTAAAAATCCTACTTTTGCAGCCTGAAAAATTGCAAGTAATGAGTAATCAGAAAGAAATACAAAGAAGAAGGACCTTTGCCATTGTTAGTC
>DATGYU010000337.1:0-23574 GCA_035297625.1 Prolixibacteraceae bacterium | reverse complement strand
GGAAGCTTTCTAAGAATGGATTACCTGAACCTTGGATACAAATTCGGCTCAACTTTTTGCCAGAAAATACATGTGAAAGATCTTGCCTTGAACTTAAGTGGACAACGATTATATACTTATTCAAAATACAGTGGTATGAATCCTGAAACAGGGATCAGTACCAACCGGCTAAATGTAGATCAATCCTTCATTACTGCTCCTGAAGTTTATACGTTAAGTATCAGCCTATCCATTTAAGTTGAATGAGGCTGTCCAAAAGCAGAGCAGAAATGTCCTAATATGAACTTTTTGGACAGCCTCAAATCAATTAATCTATTTATTTTACCAGATTCTTAAATGCGGATCCAAAGATTAAATAGCCGGTATTTCCACCAATGGTGCCCTCGTTCTCTCCCCACAGGAAGGGCCAGTCGTCATAGTTTTCGAAGTGGTCAGGTTTTCTGAACAATACCCCCGGAGCAACATTGCCTGGGATAAATGAGAAATCAGCCCTGTTATTTCCATAAAAGACTGCCTTGGGACGTGAGGCGCCCACTGTTGCCACCAGCGAATAATTGTGGTATGGATGGCAGCCAAACAGATAGTTGATGGGTTTGAAAACCTGGTTAGCATCCACAATATCGGGGAAATACTTGCTGGCAAAACAAACGGTGGTGCCAAAGCTCACCACGTCGCCGCTTCCTGCCCAGTTACGAAGGCCGATAGGCACTCCGTAAGGATTATCCTTTTCAAGCCCGTCGATGTATTCCTTGTACTTTACAACATACGGACGCAGTTTTTCTTTGTAGGATGCATCCATGTGAGGTATGGCATCCATTGCTGTCAACAGATTGCCGCTCACATTGCGATCAAGTGCCGGCCATAAAAGTTCCTGAAATTTATCGACATATTGTTTTTCTCCCGTTGAGATATACAGTTGAAGATTAGTGGCCATATCTGCAGATCCGCCAAATCTCTCAACGCGGTCTTTTGGCTGATTGGCAAGTAATTCGGTAGCCTCTTTCAGAAGTCTTTTTGACTGTTGCAATGCTCTCGCTGACAGATCGTCGTTATACCCTTTCAAGGCCCTGCTTGCCGCGGCAAACATCGATGCTGCCCTTAGATCTAGGCCTGGATTACGGCTTGTAAATGCCCACATATCATCCTTCACTCCGCTCGACTTACCGTCAATGGCGACTTCATGCGGGCCCAGGTTTGGATTGTATGGAAGGCCGTCAGTGATGGCGGCCGCATCGCCAAGGTGATGGTAGTTGTCAAGAACTGAGTTGGAAAGTGTTTGTGCCATGTGCCCGATGATCTCTGCCTGAGCTACCAGGTTCAATGTTCCATGCTCGATAAACTGCAGCACGTCTGGTGTACCATCCGGACGGTGAAGATCGACATAGCGATGCTTCTCATCGACGAAAGTCTCATCCCGCAAGGGCTTGAAATATTCCCACGTTTGAACAAAATTCTGCACCACACCTATGTTCGCTCCTGTCTCAATATCAAAATCTCCGGCATCAAAGAAACCGCCTACATTTAATCCTGGAATCTGTTCCAGTGCTTTGTACTTAGTATCAGTGGTAGGTCCCTGACCATGCATGTCGAAATGATCAGTGTTTGGCGGAGCCTGGAGATAACCTTCCTTGAAAGGCTCGCCGTGCCAGACCCGGTAAGCCTCGTTCACGAACATGTGATTCATGTGTATTGGAATCCATATATCACTGGTGGCATCAGTGATCCAATTGTAAACATTATTTTCTATTAAGAAGTTATTTGTTTTAAAGTCGCCATACTGAATATAGTAAATACCAGGAGTATTAACCGAAGTAAAATCAAATTTCACATAGTGGTATTTATAATAGTCGCCCCAGGAAGTGATTTTGCCGCTGAATACTTTCGTAGCATTGCCGTCTTCACTAACTTTATAGATCGATCCTTTTACAAGTGGTTTATCTTTCTTGTCCAGTTCAATGACAGCCACTTTTGGTTGCGAAGGGAGGTATCCTACTTGCGAGAAGCCGATATTCGGCTCCCTGATCCAGCCTTTGATGGCATTTGGCTCTACGGTCCATGTCAAAACGTTGCCAGTTTTCCCTGCGGGAAGTAAACTGCGCACAACGAACCAGCCGTTTTGTGCCAGCATACGGCCGTCGAAAAGCATTAGATCAGCATCCGTTGAGGTGATCTTAACCAAACGTTCGGGTGCATCAGGTGCAAGCAGAAAGGTTCGGCCGGTTTCTAATGGCAGCGGCTCAATGAATTTACCCGTCCCTCTGTCGTCGGAAGTTATATATCCCTTGAATTGTTTTATTTTTTCACTGTTTGGCTTGGTAATGGTATTACTGACCGCATAGCGTGGAAAACGGTTGATATGCCCATCCATCACATAGGTCTTTCCCCAGTACTGCGAGGGCAGAAACTCCAGGTTAAATCCTGCTTTCCCTTCAAGAGCGGCGGGAACAGGCTTATCAAGATAAACTGATATCTCAACACCTTTACCCTTGGCAGTAACAACCACCCTTGAATCAAAATTGTAATCTTCATACCTTAAGGTTGCCTCAATGGTGTTGGAGGCACGGTCTACCTTTCGGTTGGTTATTGCAGGAACAAGATCCCACTGCTCGGGAGTGTTGGAAAGTCTAACAGCACCGCCTTGCGCTGTTCTGACACCATGGTGAATTAATTCTATGCCGGCGTTCTTCTCATCGTTAAAACCTCCGGTAAACAGGTTGTTGTATATGAGAAAATTAACACCCTGCCTTTCGAAATACTCAAGATCATTGAGTTTCAAATCCTGGCCCGAAGCACTATTGAATGCCACCAGGAATAGCATTACAATTGATAAAAATGTAAGTCTTTTCATGTTTGATTTGAAAATTGAAAATTAGGTAGTGGTTTAAAATAAAGTTATGCTGCCATATATGATAATCAATAAATAAAATAATATCCTGCTAATGTTAATATAATACCCCTTTGTCGTCCAGATTGCAAACGTCTAAAGGTAACTAAAACAATTCAACAACGGATTGAAATCCGGGCTATAATATCTACCTAGCCGATGGCTCTGAATGCTCCGAATGAACGACAATACCTTTCCATATTCAACAGACAATGTTGCCAACTTTTGCAGAAGATTCACCTAAAATATCTCGAAATAAATTTGCCATATTTCACAAATTTAGGTTAGATTATATGATTGCCGGATGAACTTTTCAAGATTGAAGATTAGAGATATTGGCGATATGGTCTTGGGTAATTTTCGGGAACGTTGTCTTTGTAATTATAAAAAACGATCGTTATATCAGGTAAGCCCCCATTTGTTAATAAGACAACTACCCGGTGCTACAAAACAATTATTGGAAAAGATTAAGTGTAATAGCTAGTCATCGGCGAAATCTAGAATCTGACCCAATGAAATTCATATGAGTCCAGGCTTCAACAGAAATAAATGGAAATACCCCTTGTTCCGGTTTAATTAGAATAGGAACACAGATTGAGCAGATTAACGGATTCAAAAAAGATATATTTGGCAATAATTCATTCGTCACCTACTTGCAATTCTTATCTTTTTTGAATCCGTTAATATCTGTTTAATCCGTGTTCCTATTCTTTTCTGCTACTTTTTTACAATTTTGCAGCTGCCTGCTTCTTTTCCATCAATCCTTAGCTTGACAAGATAGATACCCGAGCTAAGTGAACCAACAACTTTAGGGTCTATTTGATAGCTATTGACCGATTGATTTTGTTCGGTGATATTTATCGAGGTAACCATTTTACCTAAACTGTTGAATAGCTGGATCTCCTTAGCCTTATTAACATCCAGTTCATCCAGATAAATGAGCAGTGTAATGTTATCAATAAACGGATTTGGATAGGCTGCCTGTATTTTAGAAAAGTATTCATTTGTAATAATGGAATTCGCTTCCGTGGTTCCATAAGAAGTATTTCCATTACCGATAGCCTTGTCAGAAACTCCCTGAGGCATTGGATTGGGAACAACAACGGTTTGCATTTCACCACCTTCATTTCTCTTGATTGAATCCACGGCGATAAAGGATGTATATTCAGTCAGCAGGTTGTATTTTAATCCCAGTTCAATGATTTTGTTTTTGGTATCCTGGTCAATGTTCTCAGGGCCATAGTCGCTCAACTGTTGTATTCTTTGCCGCGCCCACAGATATCTTAAAGCTTTATTGTTTTCAGAAGGCAAATAATTGCTGAACGCCATTTCCTTCGAAAAAGGAGTATTGCCTCCGGACATTCCCTGCAGTAAAATGTTTCCTTGTAAGGGTTTGCTCCATTTTCCAAAGATCAAAATTGGCCGTTCTGCAAACACATCAGGAATGAGTTGTGGCTCCACCTCAGAAACTTCAATACCATTAAATGTAGCGCTGATATTGGTAAGTACCGGACTTGAAATATAGCTTTTGAATAATTCGGCTTTTACTTTCGCATCATTGTCATTGAGCACAATAAAAGGCTCTCCCATACCTGCATGGGCAAGCCCTTCAATAATATATCGGTTAACACCAGAACCAATTCCAAAGGCAAAGAAATTGGCCTTGTTCAAATTATTTTTTACCAGATCAAAAGCTTGTTTTTCAACAGTAACATATCCATCGGTAGCGATCATCAATATCCTTGAATAGTTTTCGTCTTTAGGATAGGAAAGGGCTTTTTGCAGTGCAGGCAGTAGTTCTGTTCCCCCTGCTCCTGCAAGTTTGCTTATGAACTCTGTCGCTTTGGTTATATTTTCAGCAGTTGCCATCTTTGATTCATCAAACAGGAAATTCGATCCCCCAGCAAAGCAAAGGATATTAAATTTCTCGTTCGTTCCTAAATTCTGAATAATATCTGTGACCAGCTTTTTTGAAGTTTCAATGGGAATGCCAGACATTGAACCGGAGATATCCAAAATGAAAATATACTCCCTTGGACTGATATCCTCAGTTTTTGGCGCTGCGGGAGGCTGAATCATTGATAAAAAGAAGTTCTCCTCAGCACCTTCATACAACAACATCCCCGTGCTGTTTTTCTCTCCTGACAAGACATAGTCTAACACGAAATCCCTGTTTCCTGAAAGTGAATCTGCTGCCGGTAATTTGCATTCGGCCAGGTTTTCATTCACATAATGGATGTCAATCAGCTCATGGGAAGGACTGTTGATGGCAGAAACCGGCATGCCTCCATCAATGGTAACATTTATGTTGAAAGTACTTTTCGGGGCTTCCCCTTCATGCGTATAGGGTATTTCAACCCAGGTACTGTCTTTTGGATCAGAATGTTGATTGCTAAAATATCTTGGACCTACAACTGTTGGATAAACAAATTCGTAAACACCTTTCAACGGGGTAATCAACTCTGTGTATTTCAACACAATGTCAATGGTATCCAAGGGCATAATGTTTCCAACTTTCATTTGAAGCACATTGGGCCTGTCCTGTTCAAGCAAGGTGGCCGTATAACCCTGCTCTACGGCCTCTTCATATTCTTGTTGAGCCTGTTCCTTTTCCTTGATCACGGCAGTCAGAATCCTGGAGCCGATGATCATTTTTAGATGGTAAACCGCAGCTTTTGTGGATGCCGGGAAAATATATTTCGATTCAATGGGTACTTTCCCAGTATTGACATACCGCTGCCGGATGGTGACATCAGCAATCACCCCGGCAATGGAGACATCCACCTTGGTTGATTTTAGAGGAAGCTGTTCAACAGTCGAGTCTTTACATTCTACATAAAAGAAAGGGGAGATGGTTTTATCATTGTTTCCTGCCTCCTGGGCTGCCAGCTTTCCATAAGAAAGTGTTGAGACTATAAAAATTACCAACATTGAAATCAGCCATTGTTCTAATTTGGGTAAAAGTGTTTTCATAGGCGGTTTTTTGTTAAAGGTAACAATATCTATTGTTAATAACAATGATTTTTAACAGTATAGATGATGAAAAGGATAAAATAGTTGCGTGGGAAAGTTAAATCACCTGCTAAGACCTTCCGACCTTCTAATTATAATGATCGTCCGGATTATTTTAAAGAACAAGCGTTGATCCGGATAGCCTATCACGTACAGGCATCCTTCGTGTTTGTCCCTTTCTCACAATATAAGCATTTTTATTTCTATGAAATATCCTTTCGATGCCAATCTTGTCAAACTAACAGGTCTGTCCGTATGTGATATTCTTAATTTCGTTACATTAATAATCGCTAATTATGCTATTTTTGGATTTCAATTTAACCTAACGAACCATACCTTTTGGAAAATTCAGGTATCCATCTTATCCCGTTCTAAACCATTTAGTTCAACCTATATGATAGTATTGTCTCGCTGTTATATCCTTCCGGCTTTACTTTTGATTGGTATCCATTCAAAGGCCCAACAGCCAGGTTTGCTTAAAGAACTGCCCGTTGATACGATTCCGGCCTATTCTGAAATTGATACTGATTTGTCTTATTCCAGGGAATCAGTTTCCTCTGTTAAAATTGATCTGTCCAAAGTAAAGTGTACCAATGAACTGTCTGTTCCCGAATTCCTGCAGGGGAGGGTAAGCGGGCTGGATATTAGTAATTTTTCCACTGATCCGGGTGAAAGTGCACAGGTGATATTGCGTGGCCAAAAGTTTAATATCTATCAAAATCCACTTATCGTTATTGATGGTATTCCCCGGCAATCACTTAAAAGATTCAGCAATTCCACCTATAATGGCAGTAAAATAATACAAAGTTTAATCCCTGTTCCTTTGGAAGATATCCAGTCGATAGAAGTATTGAAAGATGGAACATCCACCTTACTTTACGGGCCGGAAGGTGCCAATGGGGTAATCCTCATTGAGACAAAGAAAGGGACTAATCAAAAGATGAGTTTGACCTACCAATTCAATCAGAGCATAGTGAATTCACCTTCCTACATGCCCATGCTTAACGGGAATGAATATGTGCACTACCAAACTGAAGCTTGGTACAATAGAAACGGTAACATCCCTATTCCTCCTGAAATATCATTAGATCCTGATGGTATAGATTATTATAATTATTCTGCGAACACTGATTGGATGAAAGAAGTTACTCAACCAGGAAATGCTGCTAATCATCAACTCAGTTTATCAGGTGGGAATGAAAAAAACAGGCTCTATGGGTCCATCAATTACCACGATGAAAAAGGCACGGTCATCAATACCGGAACCAAGCGGCTTTTGAACCGGATGAATTTCGAACATTACTTTACCAAGAATCTTACCCTGGCTCTGAATCTTAGTTACGCGACAACTAAGGATGATGGCAATGGCAGTGATATCCTGGGCCTGGCTTTTAAAAAAGCACCCAATATGAGTGTTTGGAAGCTTGATAATGAAGGTAATAAAACAGGAAGCTACTTTACACCTTATAACGATTACCAGAGATATTACAACCCTGTCGCTCTTTCAGAAACCAGCAATTCATTGATAACAACAAATGATTTAATGACTACAGCACATCTTCAGTATAAGATTTTTGATTGGTTGAGATTAAGAGAAACCCTTTCTTATAATAATTTGTCCAACACAGCAAAATCAAACTTTTATTATTCATCAATGGGACAGGATACTTTGGTTGAAAATACCCATAAAACTTCCGCAACAAAGTTTGAGCGGTTGCATAACGAAATACAAACTCTTGTTAAAGTTCCCTTTAAAAATGAGCGAATAAATGCACTCACCGGCACTGTTACATGGATCAGATGGAATGACAAATTTTCGAATGACGACAAGAAATATTATATTGACCAGTTGCGTGATTCATCAGGTCAATCTTATGATAGAAAGATAAATGCGCTGGTATTTGCCGTTCATTCCAAATTCTATAACCGCTATATTTTAACGGCAAATATAAGACAGGAAACCAATCCAAGAGTTAGGGATATTGATAAAAGAAATAAATTCTATGGAGCTTCTTTAGCATGGCGTTTTTCAGAAGAGCCATTGTTTAAGAATCATATATTGAATAATGGATTGATAAGTGCCGGGTATAGTTATTCCGAATATCTATCCAAAGGCGGTTCTTCTTTGTTTTATTTATACTCTTACAATATTTCGAATTCGAATCCGTTCAAATCCAACTTTCCCTTAGATTGGAAAAATCATACCCCTTCCTATGATGCAAGCATTGAGCTTGAGCTGTTGGATAACAGGCTTCATATTAGTACCAATTATTATTATATGAAACCGGAAATAAACTATTATTTCTTTGATTTACCCTTACCATTAAAAATGAAAACAAATGGATGGGAGTGGGCGGTTGACTATACCATAATAAGCAGGAAAAACCTTACATGGTCACTGCACTTCAATGTGGCTCACAACGAACAGATATTGGAGAAAACATTAAAAGGTTTAAACGGAGAGCCATTTATTATGGGAGATTCCGGCTATGGAACCTATATGGCAGAAGGTAAACCACTGGGTTTGATCTATGGGTTCCAGCGAGAAGGAGTTTATGCCTCAGATCAGGATGCGTATGCCAAGGACAAAAGGGGCAATATATATTACAATGATGGTCAACCACTGCCGATGAAATATGAATCCTACATTTTTAGGGGAGGTGATACCAAATATAAGGACATCAATTATGATGGAATGATTGATAATGCTGATCTGGTTTACCTTGGCAATTCGAAGCCTGACTATACAGGAGGATTTGGAAGTACAATTCGGTTTAAGAACCTTGTGTTCACCTGTAATTTCCATTACCAAACCGGTAATGAAATCATTAATCAAACAGCCATGGATGCCGAAGGGTTGTATGGTTTTGATAATAAGAGCAAAACAGTGCTGAACCGCTGGCGCGTACAGGGCCAACAAGGGCCGGAACTCATGCCGCGAGCTTTCATGGTTAATACCGTTTATAGTCTTCCTTCTGACAGGTATGTCGAATCGGGCAGCTTCGTGAGAATGAATTACCTGGACCTTGGTTATGCTTTCAATCCGGCTTTCTGCCATAAAATTAATGTTAAAGATCTTTCCCTGGACTTGAGCGGTCAAAGATTGTATACCTATTCAAAATATAGTGGTTTAAATCCTGAAACAGAGATAACCAATAAGTGGTTGAATATAGATATATCAAAAATCTCGCTTCCAGCAGTATACACATTAAGTATCAAAATAACCATTTAAGAAAAGATTTTTAGGTTACAGGTTGATTCGGATGGAACCATCTGAGAGCAAATAGTGTAAGGAATTTCAATAATTCAGCATTCAGATTTACGTTTTAAGTAATAAAAGGGATTAACGGAATACAACTCAGGGATAAGTTATTAAGCAAAGCCTTCAAAAAAAAAGCCATTACAACAGTCCATTGTAATAGCTTTTTTATTGCTTAAAGTCGGGGTAGCCGGATTTGAACCGACGACCTCGTCGTCCCGAACGACGCGCGCTACCAAGCTGCGCTACACCCCGATGATTGGTGATGCAAATCTATAATTTTCTGATGAATTAAAGTCCAGTTTATCAAAGAAAATATTGTAGAATCAGTGTTCAGTGTTCAGTGCTTACCTGTTTATAAGAACTTCTCGTCTATTCATTTTTTTTCTTAGCAGATTTGCAAGGCATCCCTCAGACTTTGCCATCATCTGTAACTCATTAGTAACTTTTCTGATACCTTTCTGTAACCTGAGGTTACAGAAAGGTATCAGAAAAGTATCAGAAAGGTATCAGAAGCAACAAAAGTATGAGGGATGCCTTGCATAACAACAATGCACCTGCTCCGGGATTTGTACTTGAAACTTTAAACACATCAGGCGGAAATGTTGTTGGAGACAATAACTAAGGCGAAAGCATAGTGAAGTGGGATCAATCAGAAATGCTGTGGATAAAATAAATAAGGAATATCGAATAAGAAACGAGCCACCCCGATAAATCGGGGCACAGCAGGATGATTATAGGCGAGTTCCATGTGGCAATTAAAAAACAATTATAAACACATGAAATAATAAATGTAAAAGTATGGCCTGGCCCTGAGGTACTTCCTTATTCTTTATTCCTTGTTCCTAATTCCTGATTATTTCTTTATTGATTTAATTCCCCAACATTTCCCCCTGATCCGTGAAGTGTGGTCTGTATTCATTGTCCAATCCTTAAACTTCCGGATTTTGGAATTGGAACTTTAAACTCATTTAAAACAGACAAGCCGCCCCAGCACGAATGCTGGAACGGCTCTTCTACTTCACACAATCAATCCACCCTATACATTCAATCACCACAATATTGCGTGAGCTGATTTATTTATCAACCCCTGCAATCTTTCTCATAAATAAATCCTTTTCTCTTTTTACCCTGCTTATTAAACGCATTTTTTAGAAAGTTGTTTTCAATAGCAGTCATTTTTTTATCATTTTTTTATTCCTGGAAAATGAAAATAGTATTGTCCCATCGGAATAAGTTCATTAGCTATCAATTGATTATCAATAAAACAAATGTGATTGTGGGATGTAGTTTAAATAAAAAATCCGCTTCGTTTATGAAAGCGGATTTAAAAATATCTATCTGTTTTTAGGCTGTATGAGGGCCTTTCAATTATTAGCGGTACTTAGTCATTGCGTAAGCTTAAACGGGTGCCACGAGCCATGGAAATCATAAAAGGATTGGTGATCAACACCTGGCTGACGCCATTTTTCATGGCACTGAAACCGTTGTCCAATTTGGGGATCATACCTTCCTTGATGGTCCCGTTCAACTGCAATTGCTTAAAGTAATCGTAATTCAGTTCAGAAATAACGGAATTGTCATCCTCCGGATTGAGCAATACTCCCTTCTTTTCAAAGCAGTAGAACAAATTGACGGTGTAGTAATTGGACAACTCGATGGCCAGATCGGCTGCAATGGTGTCGGCATTGGTATTGAGCAATTGTCCTTTGCCATCATGGGTAATGGGAGCTACCACAGGGACTACCTCCTCGTTCAAAAGGATGCGCAACTCAGAAGTATTCACGCCTAAAATGTCGCCTACAAAGCCATAGTCAATGGTCTTTACGGGGCGTTTCACTGCACGTATCATGTCGAGGTCTGCACCGGTTAAGCCAATTGAATTACATCCTTTAGATTGCAATCCGGCAATAATACTTTTATTGACAAGCCCTGCATAGACCATTGTAACCACTTCCAGAGTGGCGGCATCAGTTATACGACGGCCTTCAACCATCTGGGTTTCGATTCCCAGTTTTTCGGCCAGACTGGTTGCCAGCTTACCGCCTCCATGAACAAGGATACGCTTCCCCCGTATCATAGAGAACTGTTTGAGCAATTCCTCCAGCGAATCTTTATCCTCTACTACCTTACCACCAACTTTTACAATGGTCAATCTTTCCATAAAAATGTTTGTATTATATCAGGTTAATCAATTATTAAGTGCCAAAGTGCCAAAGTTACAAAGTGCCTGAGTGCCAAAGAAAATGCTTTGTTACTCAGGCACTTTGTAACTTTGTTACTTTTTTACCAATTCATCCAGCATCATCTTTAAAACTGCCTGAGCAGAAAACAAGCGATTTTCAGCTTCCTGGATCACAATAGAATTGGGACCATCAATCACTTCATCGGTTACAATCATATTTCGGCGAACAGGCAGGCAATGCATGAATTTAGCATTGTTGGTAACGGCCATCTGGCGTTCGGAGACGGTCCATGAACGATCCTTAGACAGGATTTTACCATAGTCGGTATAAGAGGCCCAGTTCTTGGCATAGATGAAATCAGCCCCCTCAAAGGCTTTCATCTGATCATATTCAGGTTTGAGATCACCCATAAATTCCGGGGCCAGCTCATATCCTTCAGGATGAGTAACTACCAGCTCATAATCGGTATGGCGCATCCATTCGACAAAAGAATTGGGAACAGCCTGAGGCAATGCGCGGGGGTGAGGAGCCCAACTCAATACCACCTTTGGGCGTTCCTTGGTTTTGAACTCCTCAATGGTAAGCTGATCTGCAAATGATTGCAAAGGGTGACGGGTGGCAGCTTCCATGCTTACAACCGGAACGCCTGAGAAATCGATAAACTGCTGAAGGATCTTTTCCTCATAGTCATCGGCCTTATTTTCAAACTTGGCAAAGGAACGTACTCCTATAATATCGCAGTAACGGCCAATTACAGGCACCGCTTCACGGATGTGTTCGGGCTTGTCGCCATCCATGATCACGCCCAGTTCGGTTTCCAGTTTCCATCCTCCCTCATTGATATCAAAAACAATCACATTCATGCCAAGATTTAACCCGGCTTTCTGTGTGCTTAAACGCGTGCGAAGGCTTGAATTGAAAAATACCAGCAGCAAGGTCTTATTCTTACCTAATTCCTGGTATTTATAGGGTGATTTTTTAAGCTCAAAAGCAAGTTTTAATGCTGAATCTAAATCATTAAGGTCTTTTACAGATGTGAAATGTCTCATTTGGTGTTGTTTATATCAAAGGTTGATTGTGTAGATCAATTGTTTAAAGATACTGTAAATTTCAATTGAGGAAATGACTTTTTGTGACTTTGTTAAACCTGAAAGGGATGAAAAGTGATCAGTGATCAGTGGTCAGTGTTCAGTGTTCAGTGATCAGTGTTCAGTGTTTTCGGGCATTGGCTTCTGGCTACTGGCTACTGGCTACTGCGTACTGGTTACTGATCACTGCCTACTAATTACTGCCTGCTGACCACTGCCTACTGATCACTGCCTACTTACTTAGGCCTAACCTGACCATCGCCTTCGATGATCCATTTATAGCTGGTCAGTTCTTCCAGAGCCATAGGACCACGGGCATGTAATTTCTGGGTAGAAATGCCTATCTCAGCACCAAGGCCAAATTGGGCGCCATCGGTAAAGGCAGTAGATGCATTGCAATAAACGGCGGCGGCATCCACTGACTTTTTAAATATCTCCTGCACTTCTGTATTTTCTGCAATAATAGCTTCGGAGTGCTTAGAGCTATACCTGGCAATATGGTCTAAAGCTTCATCAAAATCGTTAACTGTCTTAACCGACATCTTGTAGGACAGGAATTCAGTACCAAAGGATTCTTCATTGGCAGGCTGAAGCAATATTGAGGGATATTTACCTTTAAGTGCCTCGAAAGCAGGCTGGTCAGCATAAATAATCACGTTGCTTTGAGGCAACAAATCAGTGAGGGCAGGAAGATCTGTCAGCCTGCTTTTGTGGATAATTAAACAGTCCAGGGCATTGCACACGCTGGGCCGGCGGGTCTTGGCATTGTAAACAATCGCTTTCCCTTTATTGGTATCGCCTGACTGATCAAAATAAGTATGACAGATACCTGCTCCCGTTTCGATGACCGGTATAGAGGAATTCTGGCGTACAAAATCAATCAGGCTTTGCGAACCACGGGGAATGATCAGGTCAACCAGCCCATGGGCATGCAGCAATTCTGAAGTAGCTTCACGATCGGCTGGAAGCAGGGAAAGGATATTTTCATCAAGCCCATGCATAGAAAGCACCTCGCGGATCACTTTTACTATCGCGGCATTGGAATCATGGGCATCACTTCCTCCTTTCAGCACACAAGCATTCCCTGATTTCAGGCACAGGGCAAAGACGTCGAAAGTTACATTGGGACGGGCCTCATAGATGATGCCAATCACGCCAAAGGGAACGGTGATCTTTTGAATGCGAAGACCATTGGGGCGGGTTGTTTCACTTAGGATTTTGCCAAGAGGAGAGGGGAGGGTGGCCACATTTCGAATGTCGGCAGCGATTCCCGCAATGCGCTCTTCTGTTAGCATCAGACGATCATATTTAGGATCATTGGAATCCATACGATCCAGATCCTTTTTGTTTTCCTGGAGGATATACCGTGTGTTATCTATGGCAGCAGCAGCGACATCTTCCAGTACCCTATTGATCTTATCAACGGTCGCAAGGTTCAGCTTACGGCTGGCTTTTACTACCTGATTCAATTGCTCTTTTACTGTCATGACTTTCAAGATTTAAATGTTTCTGGCTACCGACGATTGAATATTGATTATTGGATATTTTCTTTTGCTTTTGACTGTTTGGTTAATAGGTATAACCAATATCCAATGAATGCTTATCCCTTACTCCATCACATAGAGATAGTCGTAATGGACAATCGGTTTATTGCCCTTATTGCCTATATTCTTGAGGGCAATCTCAGCGCCATATTCTGTTTTACCTATGCCTATCAGATGGCCTTTTTTATCCTTTATCTTGACAAGGTCCCCTTTTTCAAAAGTGCCCTCCACTGATTCCACGCCAACAGGTAAAAGACTGGATGCCTTACTGGATAAAAGCGCTTCACGGGCCCCTTCATTGATGATCAGTTCACCTTTGGCAAAGCTTTCAGAATAGGATATCCACTTCTTTACATTGGATGATTTCCTGTTGTCTGAAATAAAGGTGGTGTGTTCAATATCTTCCTCCATGTTCATGATACGCAGCAGGGTATTTTCCTTTTTGCCATTGGCAATATGAACATTGATACCCCCCTTGGAAACCTTCTTGGCAATATGATATTTGGTCAACATTCCACCACGTCCAAAGTTCGATTTGGTAGTAGAAATTGCATCATTCAGGGATTTGCTTTTGGAGGTGATCTCGCGGATGACTTTTGATTCCGGCAGTTCGGGAGAGCCATCGTAAATACCGTCAATATTGCTTAAGATGATCAATGCTTCAGAGCCTTCCATTGATGCAATCAATCCGGAGAGTTCATCATTATCGGTAAACATCAGCTCGGTTACCGAGATCGTATCATTTTCATTGACAATGGGAATGACTTTATTCTCTATTAAGGTAGAAATGCAATTCTTCATGTTCAGGTAATGCACACGGTCCGAGAAATTCTCCTTGGTGGTGAGCACCTGGGCGCACGACATCTTGTACTTTCTAAAGGCATCGGCATACTTGTTAATCAGGATAACCTGTCCCACAGCAGAATACAACTGTCGGGAAGCAACGGTATCCAGTCTTTTGCCATTTCCTATTTCGCCTCTGCCGGCAGCAACGGCTCCGGAGGAAACAAGCACTATTTCCACTCCTTTCTGATGAAGCCAGGCAATCTGATCCACCAGATGGGCAATGGTTTCATCATTCAAAGTACCGTCAGGCTTTGTAAGAACATTACTGCCTACCTTGACAGTGATCTTTTTATATCGCAAATGTGATTTCAAAACAGAAGGTTTTATCTATCCTTTTTCGATTTTGTTGAAAGAAGCTATTAATCCCTGGATGAGGGAAGAGCTGAAACCTTTGTGTTCCATCTCGTTAAGACCGGTGATGGTAATACCTCGCGGTGTGGTCACCTTGTCGATTTCCTGCTCAGGATGTCTGCCCGATTCAAGGATCAGTCCGGTAGCTCCTTTCACAGTCTGGGCAGTGATAAACTGGGCCATTTCAGCACCGAAGCCTATCTCGATGCCGCCCTGCATTGCAGCGCGCATGTACCGTAAGGCAAACGCTATTCCGCAGGATGCCAAAACAGTAGCCGCAGCCATTAGCTCCTCGCCAATGATGATGGCCTGTCCGAGTTGATCAAAGATATGAACCACTAAGTTGCGCAGCTCTTCGGACTTCACATTGGTAGAGATCAAGGTCATGGATTCCTGAATGGCAATGGCCGTATTGGGCATAGCCCTGAATATCTGCACATCTGGCCCGGCAGTTTCTTCCAGCTTATCGAGGCCTACCCCTGCCACCAGGGATATGAGTATCTGATTGGGCTTTAATAGAGGTTTTATTTCTTCTATGATTGCCAGTACCTGGTAGGGTTTGATGGCCAGGATGATGATGTCGGCATTTCGTGAAGCCTCCATATTATCACTGGTAACAGCTACTCCCTGTTCCTGAAGTTTCTCCAGCATGTTGACCCTTCTACGGGTAACAGTGATCATTGAAGGCTGGATTTGCTTTGACTTTATCAATCCAAAAGCGATGGCGCTACCCAGGTTTCCTCCCCCAATAATGGTAATCTTCTGGTCAATCATATTATTTTAGAATTAAATTAATTCAAAGTGACGGCTTCTGGCCTCTGGCTACTAGCTTCTGGCAAAACAGCTGCTATTAATTTACTGGAATGCTGATTGAAGCATTTTCTGCCAGCCGCTTTTTTGCTAATTGCTTTTAACAACCTCAGCCAGTGCATCTATAAACACCTCAGCCTGTTCTTTGCTCAAAGTTAGCGGAGAAAGCAATCGAATGGTGTTTGTACCGCTAACACCAGTAAAAATATGATGTTTTTTTAATAAAACATGACGAATGTCATTAATTTGATGATCAAATTCCAATCCAATCATCAATCCAAGGCCTCTTACTTCCTTGATTTCCTTGAATGTCTTCAGCTTTTCTATCATATAAGAGCCTACGGAAAAAGCATTTTCTGTCAGTTGCTCATTCTCCATAATCTCCAATACAGCAAGGCTAGCTGCGCAAGCCAGGTAATTGCCTCCAAAAGTAGTTCCCAGCATTCCATGCCAGGGCTTTATTTCTGGGGCGATAAGAACTGCTCCCACGGGAAAACCATTTCCCATTCCTTTGGCAACGGTAATAATATCGGGCCTAACAGTTGTATATTGGTGGGCAAAGAACTTTCCGCTGCGTCCATAGCCTGATTGAATCTCATCCAGTATCAACAGGGCGCCGTATTGCTTGCACAGTTTTTCGGCAGCAGTAAGAAACCCTTCCGCAGGAACATGAATTCCCCCGATTCCCTGGATCCCTTCAATGATGACAGCTGCAATTTCATTGGTCTTTAACTGTTCTTCCAGCAGTTCCAGATTGTTGAATGGCAGGATGACAGCGTTGGCAGTTTCATTGACAGGGGCCACAATCTTAGGATTATCGGTAACAGCCACCGCTGCGGAGGTACGTCCATGAAAGCCTTTTTTAAAGCTCACAATCTTTCTGCGCCCGGTCACAAAGGATGCCAGTTTTAGGGCGTTCTCGTTGGCCTCAGCACCTGAATTAACCAAAAATAACTGGTAGTCGGCATATCCTGACAGCTCACCAAGCTTACTGGCCAGTTCTTTTTGCTGGGGTATCTGCACGGAATTGGAATAGAAGCCAATCTGATTTAGCTGATCTGTCAACCGCTTGATATAATGCGGATGGGAGTGGCCAACTGAAATTACCGCATGACCACCATACAGATCCAGGTATTTTACCCCGTTTTCATCCCAAATATAACAACCTTCTCCTTTCACGGGCGTAATGTCCATCAAAGGGTATACGTCAAATAAATTCATTGCTAAGAGTTTAAAATTTCAAGTTTAAAGTTCCAGGTTGGCTTATGCAAGGGCTGACTTTAAGGTCTTTAAAGTCCTTAAGGTCCTTAAAGTCAGCCCTGGATTGGGGACATGGCCCAAATAGGCCTGCTCCCTGCCCTAAAATACCCCTGCTTTCAGCTTAAGCCCGGTAGTTTCTTCCAGACCAAAGATTAGGTTCATGTTTTGAATGGCTTGCCCTGAAGCGCCTTTTAAAAGGTTATCGCTAACAGAGAGAATCATTAGCTTATTGCCATGCTTTTCAAGGTAAACGATGGCTTTATTGGTATTGACTACCTGCTTAAGGTCAGGATTGGTTTTGCTCACCACCACAAATGGATGCGATGCATAGTAATCCTCGTATAATTTGATGGCATCTTCCAGAGAGCCCTCATATTTGGTATACACCGATGCAAAGATGCCCCTGGTGTGATTTCCCCTTACAGGGATAAAATTGATATCGAAGTTAAAGTCAGGTTGCAATTGCTTCAGACTTTCTCCAATCTCTCCCAGGTGCTGATGCTCAAAAGCCTTGTAAACAGACAGGTTGTTGTTTCTCCAGCTAAAATGGGAAGTTGCGCTTGGTGATTGTCCTGCACCGGTAGAGCCTGTGATCGCATTTACATGCAGCTCATCTTTAATCAAACCAGCTGCTGCCAGTGGTAAAATGGCCAGCTGAATGCCGGTAGCAAAGCACCCGGGATTAGCAATTTTAGTTGCTTTTTTAATGGCCTCACGATTCAATTCTGGCAGTCCGTAGATAAAGCTGTTTCCTTCTTTCTTTAACCTGAAATCGTGGCTTAAATCGATTATTTTAACCCCCTCAGGCAAAGTGTTCTTTTGTAGATATTCCTTTGACTTGCCATGTCCCATGCAGAAAAAGATTACATCAACAGCACTGAAGTCAGGCTCGGCAACAAACTGCAGATCGGTATCGCCCAACAGGTCGGTATGCACCTCAGAAATAAGGTTTCCTGCATTGCTTGAACTCTGCACAAAAGAAATTGCAGCCTCTGGATGGTTCAGCAAAATACGTATCAGTTCACCGGCTGTATAGCCTGCGCCGCCGATAATTCCAACGTTTATCATTTTATCTGTCAAATAATTATTAAAATAGCACTCTTCGAGGAAAGGACTGAAGGATTGAAGGATCACCTTCGTGGTTAGTGATCAGTCCTTCAATCCTTCAGTCCTTCAATCCTTCAATCCTTTTATACCTAAAATGATTTATTTACTGAGTTATGTATCTTCAGTGAAGTCGAAAGTACTTTAGTAAAGCCTTTCACATCGTCGGCTGTCCAGGCAGAGTTCTTTTCGCCGTATTCCCCAAATTCTGAGCGCATCAGGTCATGATCTGATTCAACGCCTACCAGGATGAAGGTATAAGGTTTCAGCTTCACGATTACCCTACCGGTTACTGTCTTTTGCGAATGCTCCAGGAACTTCTCGATATCACGCATTACAGGCTCAAAATACAAGGCTTCGTGAAGGAACATGCCGTACCAGTTGCCCAGCTGTTCTTTCCAGTACTGCTGCCATTTGGTGAGCGTATGCTTTTCAAGCATCTGATGGGCCTTGATGGTGATAAGGGGAGCGGCTGCTTCAAATCCAACACGTCCTTTGATGCCAATGATGGTGTCGCCAATGTGCATATCACGACCAACTGCATAGGGAGAAGCTAATGTCTCCAAAGCGCGGATAGCATCCACAGGGTTTTCAAAAGTCTTACCGTTAACGCCTTTTAATTCACCTTCCACAAAATCAATCGTAATATCTTTTTCTTCTGTAGCTGTTAATTGTGAAGGATAGGCATCTTCGGGCAAGGTCTTGTTCGATTTCAAAGTTTCCTTTCCACCAATGCTGGTGCCCCATAGCCCTTTGTTAATGGAATAGTCCATCTTTTTCCAATCTGCCTCTACGCCATGCTGTTTGAGATAGTCAATCTCTTCCTGACGGCTAAGTTCCAGGTCGCGGGTAGGGGTAAGGATACTGATTTCGGGAGCCAGCACCTGAAAGGTAAGGTCAAAACGCACCTGATCATTTCCGGCGCCTGTACTTCCATGGGCTACATATTTGGCACCGATCTGACGGGCATATTCAATGATGGCAATGGCCTGGAATACACGTTCAGAACTTACTGAAATAGGGTAGGTATTGTTCCTCAGGATATTTCCGAATACCATATAGCGAATGCTCTTTTCATAGTACTGGTCGGTCACATCCAACGTGACGTGCTTTACAGCCCCCAGGTTGTAAGCTTTCTTTTCAATCACTTCCAGTTCGCTCTGGCTAAAACCACCAGTGTTGGCAATGGCAGTGTAAACTTCCAGGTTCTTTTCAACCGACAAATATTTTGCACAATAGGAAGTATCCAAACCTCCGCTGAATGCTAAAACTACTTTATCCTTCATTTTCTATCTATTTTTTTGTAAAAAGAGAAAATACGCCCTCTTTTTTCTGTTGAGTACCATTCTTGTTGGGCTTCAGCTTATTGATGATATCCAATAGGGTGTCTTTTATAGCCCATCCATTGTTTTTCTTCTTTTCTTCAGTATCAGCCTTCTTTTCCTGTTCCCATGCAGGATCATACAACATACCGGTACATAGGCATTTACTTTTGCCTGTACGTGTTAAGATGTCATAATTCACACAGCTTTGGCATCCCTTCCAGAACTCTTCATCATCTGTCAGTTCAGAAAAGGTCACAGGACGATAGCCCAGTTCATGGTTGATCTTCATGACGGCCAATCCGGTCGTTAAACCAAAGATCTTGGCACTGGGATACGTTTGTCTCGACAACTGAAAAGCTTTTCTCTTAATTTCAGTAGCCAAGCCTATGCCACGGTAATCTTTCACTACGATCAAACCGGAGTTGGCAACAAAGCTTTTGGCCCCCCATGTCTCAATGTAACAGAAACCTGCAAAGGTCACACCGTTTTCAAGTGCAATGATTGCCTTTCCTTCCGTCATTTTGGAAGCGATGTATTCATAGGTACGACGTGCAATACCTGTACCGCGCTCTTTAGAGGCAATATCAATGGCATCGTTTACCTGATCTACATACTTTAAATGCTCTTCAGTAGCAACAAGTACCTGGATATCTTTTAATTCTTTCATCTTTACTTCTTAAAATAGATTTCAACTCTTGTTATTAATCCTGTCATGCTTCCTCTACGCTATCTTATCTTCCAGTTTTGGCATGATTAGTATCAGGCTGTTAACCAGATCACTGTGTGTGACACCTTCTCTCATTACAATCAGAATGGTGTCGTCACCCGCAATGGTCCCTATTATTTCAAATGGTTCAGCATTGTCTATTACCGAGGCAAGAGAGCTGGCATAACCGGGCATCGTTTTTATTACCGCCAGGTTCCCTGAGAACTGTAAATCCCTAAACCCATCGGCCAAAAAGTTAATGCGCGTATTCTCCCGGTGAATATCATTGTTTGCCCCTTCCGGAATCACATAGATATATCCCAGAACCGGATCTGACACTTTTGCCACTTTCAAAATCTTCAGATCCCGCGACAGGGTGGCCTGAGTCAAATCGTGGCCCTGATCTTTCATGATGTGCAATAGCTCTTCCTGACTGCTGATCTTGCCTCCCAATATAATTTGTTTGATCGCCAACTGTCTCTTTGTCCTGTTCTTCATTTTGAATAAATATACAATTCCTGTGCAAAAATATTCATTAATTAAATAAAAGCACTATTTTTTCTGAATATTTTTATATTTTTGTGCCCGATATAACATTTCATAAACGAATTGATACTTGAAGAAGCAGGTTGAAATTACGAGATAACATACAAAGGATAGATTGTTTAAGAGATAACAACCATGCGTTTGCCCTACAGCCGTAGCCAAACGCATTTTTTTTAATATTTAGCATTGCAACAATGACACAACTAAGAAAAGTCAGATTGGTTCTTGAAGACGGAACAACATTTGAAGGAAAATCGTTCGGATACGAACGCTCGGTGGCCGGAGAGGTGGTATTTTATACCGCGATGACCGGATATCCCGAAAGTTTAACAGATCCTTCATATACGGGGCAGATCCTCGTATCCACCTTCCCTTTGATTGGAAATTATGGGGTGCCAAGTGATTCAATGGATCAGGATTTACATGCCTTTTATGAGTCCAATAAGATTCATATCACAGGTCTTATCATCTCTGATTATTCATTTGAATACAGCCACTGGAATGCTATTAAAAGCCTCGGCGACTGGTTGAAGGAGCAGAAAATACCGGGCCTGTTTGGTATCGATACCCGTGCCCTAACAAAGATCATCCGTACCAAAGGCTCATTGCTTGGCAAGATAGAATTCGAGGATGAGATGATCGACTTTTATGATCCCAACCATGAAAACCTGGTTGCCATTGCCAGTTGCGATAAAGTGCAGGTTTATGGCCATGGCGATCACAGGGTAGTGCTGGTCGATTGTGGTGTAAAATACAATATCATCCGTTGTCTGCTTAACCGCAATGCAACTGTAATCCGCGTTCCATGGGACTATGATTTCAGTAATGAAGAATATGATGGGGTCTTCCTGTCCAATGGTCCCGGCGATCCTGCCCTTTGTGACGCTACGGTGGATAATATAAAAAAGACCATGAAGCAGGAAAAACCTATCATGGGCATCTGTCTTGGAAACCAGTTACTGGCACGTGCCGCAGGTGCTGAGACTTACAAGCTGAAATTCGGGCACCGCAGTCATAACCAACCCGTTTTGCTGCAAGGTACTGACTGTTGTTTCATCACCTCTCAGAACCATGGGTTTGCTGTAGATACCAAGACCCTTCCTTCAGACTGGGAACCATTATTTACCAATGTGAACGACAACACCAACGAAGGCATTCGTCACAAGACCAAGCCTTTCTTCTCTACCCAGTTTCACCCCGAAGCTGCCAGCGGCCCTGTTGATACAGAGTTTTTGTTTGACGATTTCATGAATAATGTAATTGAATACAAGAAGAATAAAAGGTAAGAGTCGGGGGCTAGGTTACCTTTCAGTGGTGACCTTAAGGACCTTAATGACTTTATGGACCTTAAAGTAGGCCCCAGCCAAGCCAACTTGAAACCTGAAATTTGAAACTTTGAACTTTAAACTTGCACAATGATAAATAAAGACATTAAAAAGGTAATCGTCCTGGGCTCGGGAGCACTGAAGATAGGTGAAGCCGGCGAATTTGACTATTCCGGTTCACAGGCCTTAAAAGCGCTGAAAGAAGAGAAGATTGAAACCATCCTGATCAATCCCAATATCGCAACCATTCAGACCTCTGAAGACATTGCAGACACGATCTATTTCCTGCCTGTTACTCCTTTCTTTGTGGAACAGGTGATCATCAAGGAAAAGCCTGATGGCATATTGCTGGCCTTTGGAGGCCAGACCGCCCTTAACTGCGGAGTGGCGCTCTTCAGAAATGGTATCCTTGAAAAATACAATGTAAAGGTGCTGGGTACTCCTGTACAGTCAATCATCGACACAGAAGATCGTGAGATCTTTGCTGGTAAGCTTGCCGAGATTGATGTCAAGACACCCCGCAGCATTGCTTGTCTGAACATGGAAGAGGCTTTCAACGCGGTGAAGATTGTCGGTTATCCAATTATTATCCGTGCTGCTTATACTCTCGGAGGATTGGGCAGCGGTTTCTGCTCCAACGACCAGGAACTGGAGGCACTGGCATCCAAGGCATTTACCTATTCACCCCAGATCCTTGTAGAGGAATCTATTAAAGGATGGAAAGAAGTGGAATATGAAGTGGTACGCGACCGCTTCAACAACTGTATCACCGTTTGTAACATGGAGAACTTCGACCCGCTGGGCATTCATACCGGCGAGAGCATCGTGGTAGCTCCTTCACAGACGCTTTCCAACTCTGAATACCATAAACTGCGTGCCCTGGCCATCAAGATCATCCGCCACATCGGCATCGTGGGCGAATGTAATGTGCAGTATGCACTGGATCCTCATTCCGAAGATTACCGCGTGATTGAGGTAAACGCTCGTCTGTCTCGCTCTTCAGCTTTAGCATCCAAAGCTACCGGTTATCCGCTGGCCTTCGTAGCTGCCAAACTGGGCTTGGGCTACGGATTGCACCAGTTGAACAACCAGGTGACCAAAGTAACCACCGCAGCCTTTGAACCCGCTTTGGATTACATCGTTTGTAAGATACCACGCTGGGACTTGAATAAATTTACCGGTGTATCCAAGAACCTGGGCAGTTCCATGAAATCGGTGGGCGAGATCATGGCCATCGGTCGTTCTTTTGAAGAGGCCATCCAGAAAGGTATCCGCATGGTGGGTATCGGCATGCATGGTTTTGTGGCCAACAAGGAAGAGATCACCAT
>DATGYU010000336.1:0-24710 GCA_035297625.1 Prolixibacteraceae bacterium | reverse complement strand
TCAGAAAATGCAAAAGGGGCTGGATATCCTGAATAGCTTAAAAGAGATATCCGGGGAAACAACCGATGTGTTTGCTTACCGTAATACGCTGATCAGTAAAAGGGCACTGGAAAAAGGAATTGATTTGTATCAAAAGGCGATCTATAAGTTTCTGGGGAACTCCATTATTTCCAGAATTGAGAAATGCAATGTAGAAACCTGGGAAGAGCTTCAGATGTGTCTGAAACCTCATCGTACCATAGGCCGTGGAGAATGGAGCGACCTTTCAGGGCTGATTGCCCCAAAGGCAGAGATCAGCAATTTGATTAAAAAGATAGAAAAGAGAGAAATCTCCACCTTACTTGATATAGAGCAGGAATTTAAAAACCTGCATGTCAACTATTATGAATATGAATGGACATGGGCCGCTGAACTGCTGGTCCAGATAACCCGCAAGAAGATTGAAGATCTTAAAATAACCGATATTATTCATCTTATCAAAAAGTGGAAAGAAAGTGTGATTGGCCTGGATCAACTGCTTTATGATGATGCCAAAAAGGAATTTGGCATGGATTCGATGACTGGCTTTGGTATGGATGGAAACAAGACCACAAAAAAACTTGATTTTGAAAAGGTAAGGGGTAACTTTGAGAATAATGATTTTGTGAAAGAAATAGTAAACCATATCCATAAAAAAACAATACTGGGCGATCTGATGCTTGAGAAACTGGCAAACATTCAGCTGTCCCTTACGAACCAATTATTATGAGACTTATCATTCAGGAAAACCATGAATTGACTTCTAAATGGGTAGCCAATTACATTGCCAGAAAAATAAACCTGGCATCACCTACAGAGCAAAAACCTTTTGTACTTGGGTTGCCAACCGGATCATCTCCTCTTGGCACCTATACTGAGTTAATTAAGCTGTTTAAGGCCGATTTTGTTTCATTTAAGCATGTGATCACCTTTAACATGGACGAATATGTAGGTTTGCCCAAAAACCATCCCCAAAGCTATCATTCGTTCATGTGGCAAAATCTTTTTGACCATATCGATATTCAGGAAAAGAATGTAAACATACTAAATGGCAATGCCCAGGATATCAAAGCAGAATGTCAGGACTATGAAGACATGATAAAAGCCGTGGGGGGCATTGATTTATTCCTGGGTGGCATTGGCCCTGATGGTCACCTGGCCTTTAACGAACCCGGTTCGTCGCTCTCGTCCCGCACCAGGGACAAAGAGTTAAATTATGATACCAAAATTGCCAATTCACGCTTTTTTGACAATGATGTCTCCAAAGTGCCCGATTCTTCACTCACCGTTGGTGTGGGCACTGTTATGGATGCCCGTGAAGTGGTAATCATTGTGAATGGATTTAACAAGGCTCGTGCTTTAAAACACGCGGTGGAGAAGGGGGTAAATCATATGTGGACCATTAGCGCTTTGCAGCTTCACCCCAAAGGAATGATCGTGTGCGATGAGCCTGCCACCTATGAATTAACAGTTGGTACCTATAAGCACTTCAAGGATGTGGAAAAGAATCATCTGGACCCAAAAAGTCTTTTGAATTCAAACCTGGTGTGGTAAGTTTCATGATCCAAAAAATACCTGTATTACTATTTTAAACTGGCTTTATTTGGGTCAGTTGAAAAACTATGCCCTGTGGGTATTGTATTGTGTGCCTTTCCAACAAATGGCAACATTTAAGATCAAAACTTGTATCTAAATAACAAAGGATTGTAATTAAAGTTGGTATTTAAGTACTATTTGAATACTATTGAAGTACTAAAATGGCGGTTTTAGTACTTCAATAGTATTCAAATAGTATTATGAAACCATATGGGTTAGGACTCATTTTACTTTTTCCAGGAATGACTTTGAGGTTCGAAAGAAGCTGCAAGCAATTATTTTTACCTGATTTCTTTTTTCAACCAATGGTTTTATCTTCTTTCTGAATGAGAAGGAATAGAAATTGAACTTTTTGCTTATGACCTGATTTTATTCGTTTCGCAAAGCCTGAATAAGATCCCGTTTGAGGACAAGGCGCACCGCCAAAATAGTCCAAAGGGTTCCGCTGATAATAACAAGTAAGGCTATAATTGGAAGCCATATCCATAATCCGGCATACAGGGAAGACATCAATGAGGGCAAGCCGCTAAGGATTGCTGGAACGATGCCAATTAGCACTGAAACGATCATTAAAAACAGTTTTTCTTTTAAAAGCAGGCTGTAGATGCCAGACTTTTGAAAACCTATGGACCGCATCAGGGCATATTCGTGGATTTGCTCAAAGGTGATTCTAAAAATAAGGATGCCCAGTCCAATGGTTCCAATCAAAAGGCCAAGAGCTCCCAGCATCAGGAAGATGTTCAGGTAAGTGTTTTCAATCTGGTAGAAAGCCAGTAGGCGATCGGTTGTGCGGGTAATTTGAGGCCCGTAATTGCGCCACCCGTTTTGAATAGTTTCAGTCGTGACCGTACTGTCAGGGGCATCAATCAAAAAGACCCCTGATCCGCTGACCGAGGGGAATGCCTTTACAAAATGATCTTCCCCAATGATGACATTTCCCTGGAATACTGAATTGGCAAGCCCGCCAATGAGCTTTAACTTTAATACTTTGCCTGTTTCATCTTTATAAACAAGGGTATCCCCGATCTTTTTACCCAAGCTCCATTGGATCACTGTTTGATCGGCAATAGCCGGAATAACACTATCGGCAAGGGTTTTGTTAAGTGACAGCCATTGGTTTTGAGTATCCAGATCCTCTGTGCGGGCCGCGAAAGTAAATGCTGAGCGCTCGTTGAGTTGCACAGGGTTACAGGCAATAATGCGTGGACGGGCCACCCGGTTGAGGTTCAGACAGCTGGCATCATCGCCCGTCTGAGCCTGAAACTGTACAACCTTTGCTTCTTGGGGCAGATCCAGTGTTTCTTTTCCTTTTGGTGTGTTTACATCAAAAAGCACCGGCATGGAAGTTTCAACAAAATAGTCAAATCCCCCTGTTCCAGAGGTAGGCAAATCAGCATGGGCGCTCAAATCTTTTCGGTTTAGACCTGTTGAGACCACCATAAAGATGCCAACCGACAGGAAGCTTACGATCATGACCGTTTGTTTTCTGTCGCCTGCTATTCGTTTTAACAGTAATGACCTTTGGGAAAAAGTATAGGCCGATTCATAGGCCGATAATTTATGTAAGGAATAATTGAACAGCAAGATCAGCCCGGGCAACATTCCAAAACCACTGATAAAAAACAATTCAGGATCAGTTTCCCCATTGCTGATTCCTTTAACGAATACCAAAGCCAGGGAAAGAATGATAAATGAAAGCCCCAGCCAAAGGGAAAACCGGCCATTCTTTACTTTTTTAGAAGAAGAATTGCGCTGTATGTCGATTACCTGCTTTTTTAAAAAATGCTTTAGTATGAAATAATTAACGATTACTGACAGCAGGGCAATTATCAGGCTTCCCCCGATTAGAGACATAGGACGCAGGTAAATGTTGACAATGGAAGTGCGCACAATATCCACCCAGATGGTGTTGATAGCTTTTAATATCAACTGATTGTACAAGATGGCAAGAGGTATTCCTGACAATATTCCGGCAATTACGATAATGGATGATTCGGCAAGGAAAAGGTTACGGATGGTTTTCATGGAAAAGCCCATTGCTGAAAAGTTTCCTATTTCAGTTTTGCGGAATCCTAGGTATAGCTGGAAGAGCAGGATCACCAACAGCACGGCGGCAAAAAGGACAAAAAAACTTAGCCCGATAAACAGCTGGCCAAAATCGGTTCCATTGCTAGCAGCCGAGATGCCTTCCGCTTTTACATCTTTCACATCATATCCCATTTGTGAAGGCTGCAATGCGGAAAGCAAGGTTTTCTCAAGCTCCGCTTTTTTTAATCCGTCAATTCTAATGGCGGTTGATTGACCAAAGCGATTGGCCCAAAGTTTTTGGGCAGTTTTAAGTGAAATAAACGCTTTTGGAGTTCCTTTTAATGCATTCCAGTAGGCTTCATCTTTTGGCCTTATTTTCTTTAAATCGACCGGTACGCCCGTTTTCCAGTCACGACAGCTGCCCGCATCCGACAGACCCGGAATGACAGGCATCAGGTTCTGATCGGCAAATTTACCTTGCTGTTGATATATATTCTCAACAATAAAAACCGTATCTTTTTGTATGAGTTTACGCAATGGCCCGATTTCAAAGTAGGAAAGTTTGATTGTGTCTTTTACCTTTAGATTCAGGTCATTAGCCAGCCATTCACTTACCCTTATCTTGTCACCTGATAAGGATTCATCAGTGGAGACAAAAGAATAGGGAGTTTGCTTTTCGCCAAAAGAAACATCATTAACAAAATAGCTGAACACAGTACGCGAGCCTGGCAATTGGGCCTTGCAAAACTGTTCTACTGCCGGTTCTATAAATACCCGGTCCGAGATTAATTCTGTATAATTCAATGTTGCATTTTCCCGCACCTGCAGGTTAATATCATCCAATGTCCAGCTTTCCTGCAGATGACTGGTTATCTCTTCTTTTGATATCCCTTCTGACAGCAACAGTACATTGGCTTTATCGGTAAGTCCCATTTGCTGGTTGAGCCACGAGAGGTTGACAAACACGTTGCGAGGGGCGGATTGTATATTCTGAAGATTGAAATTGCCCAATTGCCCAGGTTTCAATATTTGGGCAACTGTTACACGAAACGAAAGCGTTGACTCTTTTTCAGCTACAAAAGGGGTATTGGCAGGAAACGTAGTTAGTTTATTTATACGAAGCAGGAATTCATCACCTGTTTTCAATCCTGCTATTTCAGCAAGGTTTTCATTGATGGCAACTTCATTGTCTTTTAAACTGAAAGTTGCAGGATCAATTGCAAAATAGCTAAATGTGGAGTCTACTCCCCACACCGCCAGTTGATTGACACGCAGTTCTCCACCTTCAATAACAGCAAAACCATTGGCTCGCAAAAGAGCCGAAGCTTTTGACTCACTGTTCTGGATTATTTGTTGGGCCAGTTGTTGATGAAACAGTCGTTCACCAGCCGTTACCACCTGTGAGGTCTTGCCCAGGCGTTCAAAGGTAATCTGCTGAAGGCTGAATTTTACGGAATCACCAATGATGAGTGCACCCACCAGGATGGCGGTGCTTAAGGCTATCCCCAGTACAATGGTCAGGTTGAGCCTGCGGTAATACCAGGTGGATTTCAGTATCAGCTTGAAAAAAGACATGGAGAAAGATTAAAGATTTCAGATATTAGACGTTAGACCAAAGATTTCAGATATTGAACTAAAGTTCATTGAATAATTATACATGACAGTTTTCAATGAGGAACGGGAATTAGCTTTCCTTCTTCCAGGGAATAAATGAGGTTCATCTTTTGGGCAATATCCATTGAATGAGTAACCACAATAAGGGTAAGTCCTTCTTCTTTATTTAGTTCCACCAGCAGATCAGTAAGGTTAAATGCCGAATGATGATCCAATGCGCCCGTGGGCTCATCGGCCAGAATCAGTTTGGGACGGTTGATCAGTGCACGGGCAACAGCTGTGCGCTGGCATTCTCCACCTGAAAGTTGTGATGGCTTTTGGTGCGAGACGTTGGCTAAGCCCATCCTTGAGATCAAATGCATTGCCCTGTCAAGGGTTTCTTTTCCTTGCAGTTTCTTATTGGTCAGCGTTGGTAAAAGGATATTTTCAAGCAAGGTAAGCTGGGGCAGCAAATGATGCATCTGGAAAACAAATCCTATTTTCTCATTGCGAAACACCGCCAGCTCCTGATCGGATAAGTAGGACAGGTCCTGCTCCTCAAACAGCATCTTCCCGGAATCAGGCCTGTCTAAAGTACCCATCAGGTTAAGCAATGTTGTTTTACCTGAGCCTGATGGACCGACAATGGCAATGCGGTCTCCTTGGTTAACCAGCAGGTCGAGTTGATTTAAAATGGTCCTTCTGGTTGAATTTTCTCCAGATTGATACGTCTTGGTAATTTCTTTAAGGTTTAAGGTCATTCTGGCTGTATTATTTCAAAGTACTTTCATATACACTCATCATCTTTTTTGCCTGTGCGTGAATGTCAAAGTGCTGATTCACCCCTTGGATTGCAGCTGTACTTAACTCCTGCAACTGGTCATCATTCAAAATAAGGAAAGCCAGCGCCTTGGCCAGTTCTTGCGGGGTATTGGGAGAGTATGTTCTTCCCCCTCCGCTGATTTGCATGACTTCAGGAAATGCCCCCAGGGCAGGCTGCACCATGGGTATGCCCGATGCCATAGCTTCCAGCTGGTACAATCCAAATGCTTCACCATGAAGTACCGGTACAGAAACTAACCTGACAGAGTCAAAGAACTTTTGGCGTTCAATGCCTTCAAACTCTTCTGCCCAATCTACATCGTTTGTCAATCCAGCATGGGTTATTTTCTTCTTCTGTTCTTTTATAAAGTGAAGGTCATCACCAGTCTTTCCTCCGGTAATCTTTAGCTTTACTGATGAATACGCTGGATCTTTCTTTAGCAAAATGAAAGCATCAACTAAAACAGCCAGCCCGTTTTCTTCACACATTCTGGAAAGATAACCTATAACAGGCTGTTTCTCTATAATATTTTTGGGTGAATAATCATTGATATCAACGCCTAAATGAACGGTTTGCATCTTACTTTCAGGGACAGCCATGCGTTGGTGAATTTCCTCGGCAAAGAAATCACTGACAGATATAAACTTGTCAATATACTTACCCCGTTCACTCATCAAGTCCCAGACCTTTTGCCGGTATGGTTCACTCATGGCATCCACCCAAACGTCTTCATCCTGGAGGGAGCAGATGACCGGGATATTCAGCTGTTGTTTGATTTGCCGGGCAAGACCCAGTAAAAGAGCATTGGAAAGATGCACTATATCAGGCCGGGCATCATTGGCCAGCCAGTGGACCAGTTTGTCCAGTTCTTCTTTTTGTCCCCCATCTTCGCCCAGCAGCATGGAGATGGTCATCTCCTCCAGGCCTTTTGCACGGGTGGAACCTGCCTTGCGGGCAGCCATTTCCAGCACGCTTTTGGAATCAAGGGCATGTTCCACAAAAGTGGGCATATGACGAAATAACGGGAATTGTTGTTTTAGATAAAGGTTTACGGCGCCATAAAATACTGGCACTTCATCCAGATCGTGAGCATCATCAAAAATGGGAAGATACAACGGCACTTTAATAACCTGGTGCCCCAGATCTTTAAATGCTTTAAGGTATTTACTGTCACGCATGCAGTTTCCGCAATAGAAACTACCTCCGGAACCTGGAATGATTTGTGCAATTTTCATATATGATGACTGACTAAAAATATCGTGTGCCTTGCAGGTTTACCCAAACACATAAATTCTTCCGTCGCCTGCACCTATAATTATTTTCCCGGAAACAACAGCCGGGCTGCCAGTGATAGGGCTTCCCAGTTCATATTTCCATAGCTCTTTACCTGTTTTAAGGTCATGAATATACAACATTCCGTCCATAGTTCCAGTAACTACTTTTTCTAAGGCAATTACTGAGGATGATTCCACGCGGTTACTGGTCTTTACTTTCCATACCACCTTGCCTGTACTTTTGTCAAAGCAATAAATAAACCTGTCCTGATTTCCAATTACAATCAGGTTTCCACTCAGGGAAGGGGAAGCAATAAAGGGAAGGTTCTTTTCCGGGTCATCATAAGTCCATACTACTTTACCTGCTTCCAGATCGATGCAAAAAAAACGGCCTTCATAATCTCCCACGTAAGCAAACTTTCCTTCAATGACAGGCGAAGAGGCCACATACGTATCCAGCTTTATTTTCCTGGTAACCTTTCCTGTTTCAATATTTACTAAATGGACGTAGCCGTCACAGCCGCCAAATACAGCATTTTTTCCATAAATGGCAGGAGCCCCGTTGATGTAATTGTCGGATTCATATCTCCAGATACTGTCTCCTTTTGCAAAGCCTACGGCATGCAGGTTATAGTCATAGCTGCCTACTACCAGCCGATTCTTTCCGCCTACTTTTAACCAGTTGGCAGACCCCATGATCTGGTTATCAGTCTTGTATTTCCATAACTGCTTGCCTGTTTTTTCATCCAGCTTGAAGAACATGCCATCCAGGGAGCCAAATACAACCGAGCCTTCAAGGCATAAAGCAGGCGCTTCGATAGCATTCCCTGCATCGAATTTCCATTTTTGTTTCCCATCAAAGCCAATGGCATACATGCTTCCATCGGTAGAACCGCAAAAGATGGTTTGCCCTGATACCACCGGAGAGGCTTTAATATCATCCTTTGTCTGAAAAGATACCAGCAGCTTAGGCTTTTCAGGAATGCTCGCGGAAACAAAACCTGTGAGTTGCTGATTGCCTCTGAATATCTGCCATGTCTGGCCGGTAACATCATTTAGGTGAATAAATAAAATGGATAGTATAAAGAATATCGCTTTCATAGCTGTTCTTCTTTTCCAAACATGGACAAGGCTCCTGTGGGACAAGCTTCTGCAACAAGAGAAGCTGTTTTTTCTAATCCTTTTTGTACGCTTTCGTTAAAAGGCACACCCACCTTTACATCAAATCCCCGGCCTATAAAGGTAAAACCGAATTCTTCTTCATGCTGTCTCGTCAGACGGACACAGATGCCACATTTAATACATTTGGCAGGCTCATACACAATCCCGTCATGATGAATAAACTTTACCACGTTTTGGCGCTCGTCGCTCTGGAATCGTTTCTGAACGGCATTGTACCTGTCAGACAAATCACGCAATATGCAGGATTCCGGATTGCGGCAATCGCAGTGCATGCAACGTTTGGCCTCCAGGATGGCAGCTTCACGGGTAAAACCCTCTTTGCCGGCCTTCTGACGTGGTGAAGTTTCCGAGTCTTTCTGATACTGAATAAACTCAGCTTCTCCCAAACGGCCAAACTTTGAGTTAAACCGCTCGGGAAGGGCATTGATTTCTCCTGATTTAAAATAAGAATCAATTACAATGGCTGCCTCCTTGCCCTGGCCTACGGAACGCACCGCTAATTTGGAAGCGCGGAGCGAATTGCCGATGGCAAACACTTTTGGGATAGAAGTAAGATAGCTTGTTTTATCGGTAATAATGCCTGTTTTAGCCTTTTTTAGGCCAAAGACGAGGTTTTGTTCATCTACAGTTCCTATAGCCACTACTACGGCATCAAATTCAGTCTGCAAAAGTGCAAAACGATCTTGATCGATTAATTCATTCATCTTCAACTGAACACCTGTAGCCACTATTTGTGCCACTTCCTGTTCAATAATCTCTGAAGGCAAAGTTTCTTTATCTATCTGAAGTAATTCTCCACCTGGCTGTTCGTTTTTATCGAAGACAACAGCCTGATGGCCTTTTAGCTGTAAATAGTAGGCGGCAGCCAGTCCGGCGGGGCCAGCCCCTATAATGGCCACCTTCTTACCCGACAAGGGTAATAGTTGAGGGTGGTAATGGGTGTTTTTTTCTAAATCATCATCTCCCGCAGCTCTTTTCAGAAGACAAATTGAAACAGCTTCATCTACTTGTTTTCTGCGGCAGCCCGCTTCACAGGGAGCAGGACAGATCCGTCCAAGGATGGATGGAAGGGCAATATCTCGTTTAACCACTTCCAGGGCCTTTGCAAAATCTCCTTTTGCAATCAGACGGTTCATCAACGGAATGTTCATATGGGCCGGGCAAACCAGCTGGCAGGGCGCTTCACAATCGCCCACATGCTCGCTAAGCAATAGTTCAAGGGCTACTCTTCGGGATTCATTGGTTTCTTCATCGTTGGAGATGAGTACCTGGCCTTCCGATACGGGCGTGGAGCAGGAAGCAAAAAACCGTCCATTTTTGGCATCTTTTACCAGGCAGATCATGCAGGAAGTAAAGTGCTCGGTTCCTTCCAGATAACACATTGTCGGGATATCGATGCCGATGGATTTGGCGGCCTGCAAAACAGATGTTCCTTCCGAAACCTCAACGGAACAATTGTCTATAGTAAGTTTTACCATGATAACTCAAAACGATAATTAAGGCAATAAAGGTAAGGCTTTTTATTCTAAATGATTCAAGCTGCTGGCTATTTGCAATTGGCTTCCGGCAAAACTATTGCGATTATTATAGACAAATGCTGATCAAAGTATTTCTTGCCCCCAAGTAACTCGGGGCCAGCCGCCAGCCGCCCTTTTCGCTTATATTCCAAAACTTTCTGAGGCTGGCAACTTTCGTTAATTAGTAACTTTTGATGAGCTCTTCTGCTATGGTGCGGCCCTGCTTAACACGATCAGCCATGCCTATGCCATCGCGGATATTACCGGCCAATATCAGACCGGGATATTTTTGCTGGAGCATTTCTATCATTTCATAGCGTTTACCTGTATTTTCCAGGTATTGTGGAATTGCTTTGGGATACCGGCATATTCTTATCATATCCGGGCTAAGATTCCGGTCACCCATCATGCGGGGCAGTTCTTTATCCAATAAGGACTGAATTTCCTGGTCATTCATTTTGATAATGTCCGGACGTTTGATGCCCCCCATGAATACGGAAAGTACAGCACCTTCTTTTGGTGCACGGTTTTCAAAAAAAGAAGAGGTGAACAACACCCCAAGAATGTTTCTCTTTTCCCTTGATGGGACAAGACCGCCAAAAGCTTTTAATGACATGCCCTTCCACTTATTAAATCCAAGTAATACCTGTGTGACTGCGGCATATTCCAGTTCGTTAAAGGGAGCAATTTCTTCTTCACTTAAGAAAGGTAATAAACCGCCCAATGCATACCCTCCACAGGTAGTTATTAAATGCCTGGTTTCAATGACCATCATCTGTTGAGCATCCGTTACCTGCAGCTGAAAACCTTCAGCAGATGGTTTGGCCATGATATTCTGTACGTTCAACAGAATATTCTCCTGGCCTATGGCTTCAGTCAGAGCCTCAATCAGGCGGCTTAATCCTCCTTTGGCTGAAAAGACTTCGCGGGTAGCTTTCTTGTCCCTGTCAGATTTTGGAAGCTTTGCTTTTTTGATCGTTCCGCCAATAAAACTGCCGTATTCCTGTTCAAGTTTCCACAGTTTTGGGAGGGCATAGCGTGGGATAAGCCTATTGGGATCACCGGCATACACTCCGGAGATAAAAGGGTCGACGGCATAATCCAGGAAACTTTGGCCCAGCCGGCGTTTAACAAGCTCGGCCAATGTCTCATTGGGATTGGTCCCTTTGGGGCGAAAAGGTTCTCCCAATATGCGGAATTTATCATGCCAGGTAAATAGTGGAGTATTAATAGCCGACAGCAACCCTGAAGGGATGGCATGCCACATCCGGTTTTTCCAGATCAGGCGGCGCTTGGCATTAGGGTCCGCTATTTCCAGAGTACATTTGTCTGAAAGATCCTCAAATAGTTCGGCCATCTCAGGATGTGAAATAACGCCTGTATTGGGCCCGGTCTCGTATACAAAACCTTTTTCGCTGATGGTCTGTATTACACCGCCTGTTCGTGGTAACTTTTCAATGATTTTAAACTTGATACCTGCTCTTTTCAGGTAAAAGGCCAATGTAAGTCCGGTTAACCCTGCACCAATAATAATAACTTCGGTTTTTACTGAATCTGCCATGAATTATACGGGTTTAGAGAAGTTGGTCTGTCCGGCCTGGGTTAAAGGATCCAGGGAAGCAGCAACAGTGCGGATAAACAATTGCCCGTCAGCAGTGATCTGAATCTTTTCTTCTGAAAGGTCAATTAATCCATCTTCCTGAAACTGTTTCATTAAATCAGGATTATAAGTCGTATTTTTCTTAATGTCCTCAGCAGAGACGCCTAGCTGTTGTCCAATTTCATTCCATACGATCTGCTCGTTGCACATTAATTCGTTGATGACTTCCCTCACCACGACTTGCTGGTCCGTTAGGGCATAACCTTTAATGGTAGTCAGTTCATCCTGGTTAATTTTAGCAATATACTGATCGATTGACTTTGTGTTTTGGGCATATACCCCGTTCAGCTGACTGATTCCGGTTACTCCGAAAGCATATACCTGTCCCGTGGTCCGGCGTGTACAGTATCCCTGGAAATTACGATGCAACTGTTTGTTTCGTCTGGCTGATGTCAACTCATCACTTTCATTGGCATAATGGTCCATTCCGATGGCCTCGTACCCATTTTGAGTCATTAGAGAAAAGGCAGCTTCATACATCTTAATTTTTTCATCCGCAGCAGGAAGTCCTTCTTTCTCCAGCTTCTTTTGAATTTTGCTTACCCAAGGTACATGGGCATAGGAAAAGGTAACCAACCTGTCAGGTCTTAGCTCAATGGCCTTACTGATGGTATCGGCAAAATGCACGGCTGTCTGTTTTGGCAGTCCATATATAAAATCAAGGTTTACCGCCGTTTGAGGGGAATCCTGTTTTAAAAATGCCATGATATCCTGAACAGGCATTCCGGGCCTGTCACGATTCACCGCATCCAGCACTTCCGTGTCAAAATCCTGTATGCCTAAGCTGAACCTGTTGAACCCGGCCTTTTTCAATCCGGTCATCTGTTCAAAAGTCAGGTAGGCCGGATTTACTTCAATGGCAATCTCCGGATCAGGAATAAAGTTAAAGGTTGAAAACAACAGTTCGTTTATTTCCTGAAGATATTCTACCGGAATGGCATTGGGCGTTCCGCCTCCATAATGGATCTGGGAAACAAAACGGCTTTTATCCAACCTTGCGGTGATCATTTTGATCTCTTTTAGCAAGGCCTGATGGTAAGCTTCCACTACATCCGCTTTCCTTAATGCATAGGAATTACATCCGCAGAAATAACACATCTTCAGGCAAAAGGGAATATGGATATAAATGGAAATATTTTGCGGTCTCCATCCATTCGACTGATCTACAGCATCCAAATAATTCTTGGCACTGAATTCTTCAGTAAAGAAATTAGCAGGAGGATAACTGGTATACCTCGGTACCGGGTTATTATATTTTTCAAGTAATTCTCTGTTAATCATAGCAACTTAAGTTTCAAGTTTCAAATTCCAAATTTCAAGTTTCGCTCTTAAAAGGGCATCCTACTCTGCCTGTTGACAAATTTCATCCTTGTAGGTTAAAATCTGCCTTGGGCTCATATGTATATTGTTTGTATTTCAAGGTTTCAAATCATTGATTACTTCTATACACTGTCTATCTGGTAAACTTGAAATTTGAAACCTGAAACTTTGAACTTCTTTATCGTTTCCAGTCGGTCCGTTTTACCCAATCGGCCAAAAAGAGGGCATTCTCAAAAGAAATACCCGGCATAAAGCCATGGCCTAAATTAAATATCCAATTCTGGTTATTTTTGCCAAATTCGATATACGGTTCCAGCGCCTTTTCTATTTCAGGCTGAGAGGCGTATAACAAACGAGGATCTACATTTCCCTGCAAGCCTATTTTCGGATCCACCAATTTGCGTGCTGTATCCAGCGGTGTTTGCCAGTCAATGCTTAAAAAATCGCAGTCCTCAGGTGAAATATGCGCAATTCCAGTACCTAATCCTTTGGGAAAGAAGATAAAAGGAATGTTCTTCTCTCTCACTGCATTTGCAATCTTACGTACAGAGGGCATAAACAGTTCATCGTATAATTCAAAAGGAATCAATCCGGCATGGGTGTCAAACAACTGGAAGACCTCCACCCCGTGTTCAATTTGTTTTTGTGCATATATAACAGAAAGATCTGTTACGATCTCTATCAGTTTTTTTGTTACTTCCTTATGCTGATACATAAAACGGGTAGCCTCGGGAAATTCTCCTTTACGGCCCAATCCCTGAAGCATAAAAAGCAAAACAGTTAAGGGAGCACCGCAGAAGCCTATTAAAGGAATGTTTTCCTCTTTTGTACGCTGAATCTCATCGATCACCGAATAGATATAATTCAGTTTATCCGGATCTGGTTTCAACCCTTCAAGCGGATGGTCACGAAATGCCAAAGGCTGATCAAACAAAGGTCCATTGTCATTAAATTCAAGACCCATTCCAAGGGCATGGGGAATGACCAAAATGTCGGAGAATAAAATACCGGCATCCACACCCAGATCCCCTACAGGCAGAAGGGTCACTTTTGCTGCTATTTCCGGATGGCGCATCATCTGCCAGAAGGTATAATTCTCTTTAATTTTCATATAGGATGGCAACACCCTGCCTGCCTGTCTCATAAACCAAACGGGTGGCCGCTCGGTTTTCTCTCCACGAAGTGTCTTAAGTAGTATCGAATTTGTTGTCAATGGATATAGTTTAAATTTCAGTTATTTAATTAACATTACTGGCTACTTGCTGCTGGCCCCGAGTTACCCAGGGAAAAGACAATGCAACTGTCATTTTACATTGCCGCTAATCGAAGCACCTATTGCCAGCCACTAGCAGCCTGCAGCCTTTTTTGCTTTTTACTCTCAATAAGCAAGTTGCCTGCTTACTATTACAGGCAACTTGTCTTTATTAAAGGATTACCTTCTTCTTCCGTTTCCGGATTCTTTATTTTCCTCCTTTTTAGGAGCTTCTTGTCTTCTGTTATTTTGTTGATTTTGTTTTACTTCACTGTTCACCCTGTTGCTGCGGCTCATGACAGACCCGGATTTTTCTCTTGGGGTTGAGGTCCTGGAATCAATCTGATTGCCCGACCTGTTTTGCCCCGAAGAAGGCATGGTACGACTTCTGGATACTGAACCTGAACCGCCTGATTCATTGATGTTGCCAGATTTAATCTGTACCGGCGCTTCTGAAGATCTGGATCTTCTGTTATTGTCGATTCTGCTGTTTTGTTCGCTTCTATTGATATCAGAACCTGTACGGCTTTCTGGTTTAACGTATGGCCTTTCGTTGGTAGAATTTCCCCTGCTGCCATTGTATTCTGAATTACCGTTTGTTCTTGTCCGTTCACGCTCAGTCCCTCCTGATTTCACCGTTGAAGGGCGGCGACTGTTATCATAGATATCATCGTAGTTCCGGGTATTCCCATTAATCCTGCCTCTTTTATTCTCATACGAACCACCTGAGTTTACTCTATCAGAATTCCCATTACGGCTTCTTCCGGAAATATTGTTGTTCGTTGGTCTTCTTCTTTCCAGCTCATATCTGTTTTTTACCCCTTCATTCCTGCTGGAGAAAGCCCTGTCAGGATACCTTGAGGCGTAATCACTTCTCCTGATTTGATTGTAACGGTCATTAGAGAAATGAATAAACCTGTCTGTCGTATGATGATATTCATAATGGGTATTGATATGATGATAGACATGTCTGTGATATTTATACGTCGGATAGGGCCTGTAATAACTGTACCATCTTGGGTAATAATTCCAGTAATAAGGTGAATAATAGGGCCTGTAACGGGGACCCCAAAAGAATGAAAATATTACAGGAGAGCCAACATATACCGGTTCAATGATATAGTTGTCGCCATAGATATAGGCATCTCCCACCACCTGGACGCGTAAACGTCCGTCACGTACTTTTTCAATTTCTATAGTGGCAACATCCTGGTAGACGTCTTCATCCAGCACTGCCTGAATTACTACCAGGGAATTGCGGTCCGATGAATTCTCCACCACCCTTAAATAGTCAATATAACCATCTCCGTTCAAATCAAGGTTGGAGATACGGTTATCCGGATCATTCAGACGATATTCAAAATCTTCCAGATCCTTCGAATCCCCGAAAATGGAAGCCACAGCATCCAGATCCAGGTTATCGCTAATATCGTAACTCATCGCACGGGTCGTTGTAACCACACGTCGTTGTGCATTAACATTCAGCAAAGTGATGCATAACGCTAAAAGTAAAAGTCCAATTTTTGTTTTCATGATGTTAATTTTAATTGTTTCCTGTTGTGCTGAAATCCCACCGTTTCAATCAGCTTATCTCTGCTAAATCAAAAAGTCTGCCAAAAAATACTGGCTTTGCGGTTTGTATTGAATGTCAATTAAATAAATTTTATTCAATGATTAAACCCACTTTTTTAGCCGGTATAAAACAGGAAACCGTTTTCATCATATCAACTATTGGTTTTTTAAAGCCTTTAAAGCCTCATAGGTAGCTTCAATGGTCCGGTCAATTTTCTTGGTGGTATGGGCCGCCGACATGAAAGCTGCTTCAAATTGTGAAGGCGCCAGGTAAATACCACTTTCCAAAGCCATTTTAAAGTATGTGGCATACTGGGTAGTATCACACAGGCAGGCATCTGCAAATGAATTCACCTTTTCTTCTTTTGTAAAGAACAGGGTAAACATCGATCCTACCCGGTTAATAACTGCCGGGAAATTCAAATCTTTAAGGCATTGGTTGATTCCATCACCCAGACGGGCTGATTTTTCTTCCAGCATCTCATAGAAGCCATCGGTTTCATCCAGAATCCTTAGGGTAGTGATCCCGGCCGACATGGCCAACGGATTTCCTGAAAGGGTGCCTGCCTGATAAACGGGACCTTTGGGCGCCAGCTGATCCATGATCTCCTGTTTGCCTCCATAGGCTCCTACGGGAAGACCACCACCAATGATCTTTCCAAAACAGGTCAGATCGGGCGTAATGCCCAGGATTTGCTGAGCGCCTCCCTTGGATAGCCTAAAGCCAGTCATCACTTCATCAAAGATCAGTACCGTCCCGTATTGGCTGCACAAATCCCTTACTCCCTGCATAAATTGTTTTTCAGGAATCACAACTCCCATATTGCCGGTAACGGGTTCTATAATGAGGGCGGCAATCTGGTCTGTGTATTGGTCAAACAGTTCTTTTACCGATTCCAGGTCATTAAAGCGTGCCAAAAGGGTATCTTTTGCTGTTCCTGAAGTAACGCCGGGCGAATTGGGTGTTCCAAAAGTCAGTGCTCCTGAGCCTGCCTTTATCAAAAAGCTATCGTTATGGCCGTGGTAGCAGCCTTCAAATTTGATGACCAGCGAGCGGTTGGTATACCCGCGGGCAAGGCGTAAAGCGCTCATGGTGGCTTCTGTTCCTGAATTAACCATCCTGACACTGTCAACCGAAGGGACCATCTTTTTTATCTGCTGGGCCATTTCAGTTTCCAAAAGGGTAGGGGCTCCAAAACTGGTTCCCTTGGCTGCCGTTTTCTGAATGGCCATGATCACATCCGGATGCGCATGTCCTAAGATCATGGGACCCCATGAACCTACATAATCAATATATTCATGGCCGTCGATGTCAACAACTTTGGCTCCTTTGGCGCTGGCAATAAATAAAGGATCACTGCCCACGCTTTTAAATGAACGTACCGGGGAATTCACTCCACCGGGTATGTGTTTTTGGGCTTCCTTAAATGCCGCGATGCTCTGGGTATATTGTTTCATCTTAAAGTTCTTTTACGATATCCTGTGAGTGATAAGAAATGATGATGTCAGTTCCTGCCCGTTTTAAAGAGGTAAGGATCTCGCGAACCATTCTTTTTTCGTCGATCCATCCATTGGCAGCAGCTGCTTTTACCATTGAATATTCGCCACTTACGTTATAGGCGGCCAGTGGAATGTTATAGGTTGTTTTTACCCTTTGGATGATATCCATGTAGCTTAAAGCAGGTTTCACCATTACAATATCGGCTCCTTCTTCAATGTCGAGGGCCACTTCGCGCAAGGCCTCATTGCCATTGGCCGGGTCCATCTGGTAGGTGGCACGGTTTCCAAATTTGGGGGCACTGTCGGCAGCTTCGCGGAATGGTCCGTAAAAGCTGGATGCATACTTGGCGGAATAGGCCATGATGGGAAGGTTATAGAATCCGTTGGCATCAAGGGCCCTGCGGATAGCTCCCACACGTCCGTCCATCATATCACTGGGCGCTACCATGTCAATGCCTTCCTGGGCCAGAGAAACTGACTGCTTGGCCAGCGTTTCCAGGGTAAGGTCATTGTGTACATCCCCGTTGACGATGGTTCCGCAATGACCATGAACGGTATATTCACAGTTGCAGATATCGGCTATCAGGTATAAATCGGGCAATGCGCTTTTAAGGGCACGCGTAGCCTGTTGCACAATCCCGTTGTGTTCACAGGCCACAAGCCCGTGTTCGTCTTTGTGCTCAGGGATTCCAAACAATAAAATGGCCTGGATGCCGAGGTCATATAAACGACGGCATTCTTCCACCAATAGATCAACTGAAAAATTATAGTTGTTCGGCATGGAAGAAATTTCTTTCTTATATCCTGTTCCCGGACATACAAAAAGCGGCATAATCAGGTCATCGCGCGTAAGTACTGTTTCGCGTACCAAATTCCTTAAGACAGGTGTTTGTCTTAATCTTCTGAGTCGTGTAATTGGGAAAGACATATTAATTGTTTATAAGTTGTTTCTTTTGAAAATAATTGATGATGGACGAGGCGATGCCTTGCGAGTTGGCCATTCCTGCCGTGATAAGCGGTTCAATACCACTTCTGATTACCTCAGCCGCGGTGGTCTGTCCAATACAAACCACACGAAGGGTGGATGTATCCATTTTATCCGATACCAGCTGAAGCAAATTGGTGCAGCCGGAAGGACTGGTCAGTATTATCATGTCATACTGGTCATTGAGAATCTTGGGCAGGGCCTCATTGTTGATTTCCGAGGGCATGATGGTTTCATAAAAGAGCACACGGGTACAGATCGCCTTAATTGAAATCTTGTCTTCAATAACCGAGCGTGCCAGGTTGCCGATGGGAAACAATACCCTTTCCCCTAAACTTACCCTGTGAAAAAAGTCTGTTGCAAATTCTTCAGCGGTATTGCCAAGGTTGATAAACTCGGCCGATGTGCCGTAACATTCCAGTTGAGCGGCAGTCTTTTTCCCTACCACCCCAATTTTTAAATGCTCGGGCAGTCCATAATGATTCTGCAGATCGAATAACCGGGCAAAGAAATACTTAAGCCCGTTTGGACTGGTAAACACTATCCAGTTGAAGGAGTCCAGATTCTTTAGCTGTTGCCAGGAAAATTCATCCAGAGGAAGGGGCCTGATTTCTATGGTAGGCATCGAAATCAATGTTGCCGATTCTTCTGCTAACAGGTTTTCAAGTTCAGATGACTGACCAGCAGGTCGGGTAGAAATGAATACTTTGTTTTCCAGTAGCTTACCCATGGTTTCGATTAGGTGGTTTATTTGTTTTTAATGTGATTTAAAATTTCCAGTGCTCCCAGGCTGAGCATCTTTTCTGCCATCTCAACGCCCAGTTCTGCACCCTTACTGATCTCTCCGGAGATCGTCTCGTTGATAAATTGAGTGCCATCCAATGAAGCCACAAAGCCATGCATTGTCAGCTGGCCATCGTTCACTTTGGTATAACATCCCAGTGGTACCTGGCATCCGCCTTCCAGATGGGACAGAAAAGCCCGCTCCGCGATGATGGCATTCCAGGTGTCGGTATGATTGATTTGCTGCATTAAAAATTCTACTTCAGGGTCATCCATGCGTGTTTCTATGGCAATAGCTCCCTGGCTTACGGCCGGCACTATGATTTGAGGGTCTATGATCTCGGTGATGTAGTTTTCAAGGCCCAGTCGCTGCAATCCGGCAGCAGCCATGATCATGGCATCACAATAGCCTTCTTCCATTTTCTGGAGCCGCGAATTTACATTTCCACGGATATCTTTAATAACAATCTGATCATTCATTTTCATCAGCCCGGCCTGACGGCGAAGACTGGAAGTTGCCACTACGTCACCGGCACCCAGCTCGGACAGCTTTTTACCGTTTTTACTGACCAGGGCGTCCCTGAATTCTCCGCGCTCCAGCACAGCGCCCAGTTTTAAACCTTCGGGCAGCTTGGTGGGCAAATCTTTTAAACTATGTACGGCGATATCAACCGAACCATCTATTAAGGCATTCTCAATTTCTTTGGTGAATAAGCCCTTGTCGCCAATTTTTGAAAGCGCGACATCGAGAATTTTATCTCCTTTGGTCTTGATAATATCCAGTTCAACCAATAACTCAGGGAACATGCTCTCTAAGGTAGCCTTAACTTTTTTTGCTTGATACAGTGCTAGTTGGCTACCGCGAGTGCCAATTTTTATATGTTTTTTCATTGAATCCTTTCAATAACAAACCCGCAGGTTTGAGGTCAAAATAAATTATACGAATTTAAATAAATCATTGATCGTTTTTAACGAATCGATATTTTTTCCGTTATCTGTTAAATCTTTTAGATTTTTTATCAGCAATCGGGTATAACGCTGGGTGAGATGTTTTGCATAATCATCCACCACTTCCTGCATTTCGGGGGTGCTTAATTTTCGGTAGGTGGTTAATTCTTCCACGTTGATAGCCTGCAGGTTAGTGATGATGGTGTTGATAGCAGGCCTTAATGAGCGGCTGGCAAGCCATTCGGTAAAGTCAGCCACCACTTCATCTATAATGACCGCTGCCTTGGCGGCCGCTTCTTTTTTCTTTTCTGTGGTCTGCCTTACAATTTCCTGCAGGTCGTCCACTCCCAATAAGTGGGTATTTTCTATTTCGCCTGCTTCTTTTTCAATATTTCTGGGTACCGATAAATCGACATACACTTGTTTTTTACACCCTCTTTTTTCGGCAGCCTGCCTTACCATTTCTTTTGTGATTAATGGGGTAGTGGATGAAGTAGCGATAATCACAATGTCGCTTTCATGTAAATGGGCATCAAAATTCACAAAGTCAATGGTCGATCCGTTGTATTTGGCAGCCGTCTTTACCGCTTTATCCAGGGTGCGGTTTGTGACGGTAACCTTGCCAACCCCTTTCTTTACTATGTTTTGAAGGGCCAGATTGCCCGTTTCTCCTGCGCCAACGAGCAGTACACTTTTGCTGCTTACCCCGTTTAACAGGCAGGAACACATTTCAACAGCTGCCACACTCACAGAGGTGATGCCTAATTTAATGCCTGTTTCGGTGCGTACTCTTTTGCCCGCTTCAAACGATTTCTGGAACATACGCATCAACACGGCATCTGTTAAAGCCGCTTCGGTGCATCGCACATAGGCTTCCTTAACCTGACCAATGATCTGATCTTCCCCGATTATCAGTGAATCCAATCCAGAACTGACTTCAAACAAATGCCTGACAGCCCCTGCATTGGAACGATGGTAAAAGTAATGCCACAGATGTTCATTGACCGATTTGAACTTTCGGATTACTTCATAGACCAACTCGAAGGCGGTCTGGTTATCGTGTATATCCTGTGAAAAATAAATCTCTGTACGGTTACATGTTGAAATCAATACCAGGTCAGAGATCTCTGTTTCCTGCTGAAGCATTTCAGAGAAAGGAACGATTTCTTCTTTCGAAAATGAAAACTTTTCACGCACATCAACAGGTGCCGTTTTATAGCTAATTCCTATCAGCCCAATCATAATTTTTTCTTTATCAGTATAGCTAAAGCGAAATTCAATAAATGCACTTTTAAACAGATCTATAACCCTTAAATGAAAAGGTAATTCTGTTCCTTTGAATGGAAAAAGTGCTTATCCCAAATAGCTATGTACGGGAGGGGGCCTGCAAAAATAGAAGTCCGAAATCGAAGTGTGAGGTATCTTTATGTCGTGGACAAAATAAATCAATTTTTCCTTGCTGCTCGGGGGAAGGGGAAGGGTAATCTTTACACAGCCCTGAACCTTCTGCTGTGCCTTGTAATTGTTAAAATGAAAGTTGTTTTCGGCCTTATCCGTGGCATTTGCAACAGGCTGTACCTGAATATTATTTACCTGAATTTGCAGCTGTGAATCCAAGTCAGCAGTTTCCTTCTGGAACATACCAGCCACAAAGCCGAAAATATAAAATGCGGCCATGAGTATATAAGGGAGCGGACTTGATAAAATTCCAATTAGAAACACAGTAGTTAAAAATTAGGTAAATGCCTGATATTTAATTTAATGAATCCCTCTAATGCCTCATTGTGGGGTTATAGAGTACGGCAAATGTAGTAATAATCAACCAAACGTTTGATTTTACCCAATTGATATATGTCATTATAACAAAAAATGTGCAAATTTGATTTCTCACTCACCAATATTAAATTGTGAATAAGGTGTTAGTAAATTTTAACAATTCCGTTAGGACCAAAGATACTTATTTGCATCTTTGCGCCCAAATTAGGAATGAAAAAAGCTCAGTATTTTCATTCTTTTCCCAAACATCCGGAATTACTTAAAACAAACGATATGAATTTTGCAGGGTTACTTAAGTATTTTATTCCTAAAGAAAAGAAGTTCTATGCCATGTTTAACCAGGCCGCTGAAAATACCATTGAAGCGTCAGCCGCTCTGGAAAAACTTTTCAACTCGACCTCACTCGAAGAACGCAGAACGCTTGGACTATCTATTAAAGCCATTGAGAAAAAAGGCGATGAATTTACCAACCAGATTTTTGAAGTATTAAATCAATCATTTATTACCCCCTTTGACAGGGAAGATATCAATGAACTGACTTCCAAAATTGATGATGTGGTCGATTTAATCTACGGAGTTTCGGGTAAAGTTGAAATCTATCGACTTACTCAGTTCAGCTCTTTTATGAAAGAAATGGTCGCCTTGATTCACCAGGGATGCTTACAAATTAAAATTGCTGTTGGAGGATTGGATGATTTTAAACATTCGAGTAAGGTATTAAAATCATGCAAAGAGCTTAACAAACTGGAAAGTCGTATTGATGAGTATTATCACATGGCCATCTCCAGCCTTTTTGAGAATGAAAAAGATCCTATCGAGCTGATCAAGCAAAAGGAAATCATTCAGAACATTGAGAAGATAGCCAACAAAATAGAAGATGTATCAGATGTTGTAAAAACCATACTGGTAAAATATGCCTGATTTATTAGTGTCAGATTTTAATTTCTAAACTCTTAATTCAAGGCGCTATGCTTACTATATTGATCGTTATTATTGTTTTGGCATTCATCTTTGATCTGATCAACGGATTTCATGATGCGGCCAATTCCATTGCAACTGTTGTTTCCACCAAAGTGCTTGCCCCCCTCCCCGCTGTTTTGTGGGCCGCTTTCTTCAACTTTATGGCCTACTGGATTTTCGACCTTAAAGTGGCCAATACAGTGGCAAAAACAGTGGATGGCAGTGTTATCAGTCTGCAGGTAATCCTGGCCGGTATCATTGCTGCCATTATCTGGAACCTGTTGACCTGGTATTTTGGTATTCCTTCTTCCTCCTCACATACATTAATCGGCGGCTTTGCCGGTGCGGCAGTTGCCCATACCGGAAGCTTTACGGTTATCAATCAGGCGGTAATTTTTAAAACAATCGGGTTTATATTCCTGGCTCCTATCATTGGGATGCTTATTTCTTATCTAATCACGATAATGATTCTTTGGGTTTGCAGAAAAGTGAACCCTCATCATGCTAATAAATGGTTTAAAAGACTTCAGTTGGTATCATCTGGAGCTTTCAGTTTGGGCCATGGAGGTAGCGATTCACAAAAAGTGGTGGGTATTATCAGCGCTGCCATGATGGTGTATATCGCCCATTTAAATGCAAAAGGCCTGCCAATTCCGGGATGGGCTCATGTTTCGGAAACAGTGGACGCATTGGGTCATAAACATCTTCACGTACCAGCCTGGATACCTATTTCATGTTATACGGCCATTTCGGTGGGTACCATGATGGGCGGCTGGAGAATTGTAAAAACAATGGGATCAAAGATCACCAAAGTTACCCCCGTTGAAGGCGTAGCTGCTGAAACTGCAGGCGCAATTACCCTGTTTGGCGTTTCCCAGGGATTGGGTATTCCGGTAAGTACCACCCATACCATTTCAGGGGCTATCATGGGCGTTGGAATGACCAAAAGACTCTCGGCTGTACGTTGGGGCGTGGCTTCCAATTTGCTGGTCGCCTGGGTGCTGACCATACCCGTTAGTATGTTCATCGCGGGGCTGGTGTACCTGGCAATGACAGCCATGGGAATTTAATTTTACCTTATTTCAACCTATATAAATGCATGTCAGGACTTCCTGGCGTGCATTTTTTTTGACCTTCTAGCTGGTTGAAAAATCTTATGCCAACCTGTACCTTTTTCATTTAAGTAATAGAAATAAAATAATGTCGTATTTCTATTGCTAAAGAAATTTTTTATAAAAGGAAAACTTAGTTGATTGACTTGCAAATTCCCTTGTTGTAAATAGGCATTTTCGCCTCTTGCATAAAACCTTATGGTTTAATAAACCTTCGTAGCCAGGACAAAAGTCTACTACCCCCAACCTTATCAACCTTCTCCTATACAGGGATTTGTAATAATGTTGATACGGTTGAAGAGTATGGGGATTCCTGAGGCTACGAAGGTTGCAGCAATCAATAAGGTTTCCTCAATCAACTGTCTCCAAGGATTCTATTGGTCAAAGAATAAATATTCAATAAATACGACAATGAAATATACTTCTTACTTATTACTTTTTCCCGCATAATTGAATGACCATGGAGTTACTCTAGGGTAAATGCTTATTTTTGCCTTCCCTATAAATGATTAAACATTTAGAAACCTATTCAATGCCTAAGATTTCTATCAGCGAAGAAATTAAGAGAATTTGTCCAAAGCTGCGGCTGGGTTGTATTGAAGCATCCGTAAAGGTGGAGGAATCAAATGCCGCGCTATTGGCGGAGATTGATAAAAAGTTGGAATCATTGCAGCAGTCGTTAGTAATTGAGGACATTAGTAAATTGCCGGCCATTGAAGCTTCGCGCAAAGGATACAGGGCTTGCGGCAAGGACCCCGCACGCTATCGGCTGTCGGCTGAGGCGCTTTTACGCAGGATAGTTACGGGCAAG
>DATGYU010000335.1:0-3361 GCA_035297625.1 Prolixibacteraceae bacterium | reverse complement strand
CCCCTGAAAATGGAGTATACCCTGATGGAACATTTTATGGGCTATCGTTTTGGATTGTTTAATTATAGTACAAAAACTCCGGGAGGGTTTGTTGATTTTGATTATTTTCATATCACGGACAATGAGAAAGTGAGAAAATGAGAAAGGGCCAATGAGTGATTTTTCTCATCTTCTCAACCCCTTGAATCCTTCGCATCGTCAATCATGAAACCTGGAATTTGAAACTTGGAACCTAATTTATGAATAGAAATAAAAGCATGAAATATTTATTTAAGTGGAGCAAACAGGCCTTTATTAAAGCCATAATTGCAGTAATGATGAGTGGAATGATCATTCTGCTGGCAAATGTCTCTTACGGGCAGAAATTAAAGATAAATGACCTTGATTATTTCGAGGCTCAGGGGGTAAATGTACTGGTCTTTAGCAATCAGTATAACGGGATGTTTTTCGATGAAAAGACTGCCGGAGTTGAAATCATTCATCATGAAGTTCGTACATCAACCGGTGGTGCCATCAGATTACAGAACACACCCGAGCAGTGGGATTTGATTCCCAAGATGATTGACCGTAAAGTAGACAAGGAAAATAATAGCATAGAGGTTACTTTGCGCTATACAGAGTATAGTTTTGATTCACGGGTCAAAGTTACAAGTACGGGGAATGGCGTTGAAATCAATGTTTTTTTGGATAAGCCCATTCCCAAAGAACTGGAAGGAAGGGTGGGATATAACCAGGAATTTCTGCCCTCCGCTTATTTTGAGAAGAATTATTTAATAGATGGGAAACCCGGTATCTTTCCAAGGTATCCCGCCAGCAATACTGTAGTAAAACCCGTCAGTCAAAAAATCCCTCAGTTTGGGGGCCATACTACCTTCGATGATCGGGGAAGGGGTGAATTCATTAGCACGGAATCTTTGGCTACCGGAAAAATGATTGTTTTGGCGCCGGAAGATCCTGAAAGAATGGTAACCATTAAAGCGGCAGATACTGATTTAATGTTGTTCGACGGGCGCAATCAAGGCCAAAACGGATGGTTTATCGTCCGTAGTTTACTCCCTGTCAATAAAACAGGAAAAGTATTAACCTGGTATCTTGAACCCAATGCCATTGCTAATTGGAAACGGCAACCCATTATTGAATTTTCTCAGGTAGGCTATACTCCTGCCCAGAAAAAGGTGGCAGTGATCGAACTGGATAAAAATGACAGCCCTTTAAAAACAGCCTCTGTTTGGCAAATTACCCCGCAAGGCAAACTGATAGAGAAATTTAAGGGTGAAGTAAACGTATGGGGAAAATACCTGAGATACAACTACGCTAAATTTGATTTCAGCACAATCACCGAACCGGGTGTTTATTGTATTCAATATGGCGATCAGAAAACAAATACCTTCACTATTGACCCCAATGTATATGATGCAATCTGGCATCCTACCATGGATGTATGGTTTCCTGTACAAATGGATCATATGCTGGTAAATGAGGCTTATCGTGTTTGGCATGGAGCCCCTTATATGGACGATTGCCTGCAGGCTCCTGTCAATCATCAGCATTTTGATGGGTATACCCAAGGCCCGACTACCGATACCAAATACAAATCGTTGGAACGTATTCCCAATATGGCGGTTGGCGGTTGGTTCGATGCCGGGGATTTTGATATTCAGACAGGTTCCCACAACAGTGTCATTTCAAGTTTTGTTGAATCATGGGAAAACTTTAAAGTGAACAGGGATGAGACCTTTATTGATCAGAAAACCCACTATGTCGACATTCATCGCCCTGATGGAAAACCCGATATGCTCCAGCAAATTGAACATGGTACTTTAAACCTGGTGGCCCAATGCGAAAATATTGGGCATCCGGTCCGGGGGATTATTGTACCCAATCTGCATCAATATCATCATCTTGGAGATGCCATTAACGAAACAGATAACTTACCTTATAATCCGGACTTAAAACCTTATGAATCGGATGGCCGTTCCAGCGGAACATTGGACGACCGCTGGGCATTTACCAACCGCAGTCCATTTTTGGATTTCCAGACTGCTGCTACTTTGGCAGCTGCCAGCCGTACACTGAGGGGTTACAATAATGATCTTGCTGACAGAAGTCTGGCTTGTGCAAAAAGACTCTTTGAAGAAGCAACGCAAGCAACCAAAGATGCCGAAAAAGATCAGTCAGCCAATCCAATGCGCAGGTTTGGCCGTGATGCCAATATTAATACGGTTCTTCAACTTTATATTACCACGAAAGATAAGCAGTATGGTGATCTGTTCCAGGAAATCATCTGGCCTTCATTGGATCGTCTGGCCTCATCAGGTGGTAACAGCACCGGCTTTGGTGGAATAAACAGCATTAATACTGCATTATTAGCAATTCCGTATATGAATGCGGCTTACAAAACAAAGCTGAAAGACTATGTAATGAAATACAAGGGATTTATTGACAACAACAATAAGGATAATCCTTATGGAGTTCCAATGGCCATCAGGGGATGGGGTGGAACCTCCAATGTGATCAATTGGGCAATCACCAATTATCATATTCACAAGGCATATCCCGATATCATGGATAAGGAGTATGTTTTCCAGGGACTTAATTATATTTTCGGATGTCACCCTTATTCTAATTTGTCTTTCGTAAATGCAGTTGGTGCCCATTCAAAGAAAGTGGCCTATGGAAACAACCGGGCAGATTTTACCACCATAGCCGGTGGCGTTGTTCCCGGATTGATTTTATTGAAACCTGACTATTTGGAAAATAAAGATGACTGGCCCTTCCTTTGGGGAGAAAATGAATGTATCATCGACGGGGGGGCATGGTATGTTTTTCTTGCAAATGCCGTGAATGAGTTGAATAAGGAGGCAAGCAAGCAGTAGTCAGTGATCAGTCGTCAGTGTGCACAATCCATCAGTCCATCAGCTTAAATAAGAAATAAGAAATAAAAAATAAGGAATAAGGAATAAGAAAGGCTCTTTGTTATTTTGGCACTTTGTCCCTTAAATCTGAAAATCGTTAATCGTTAATCGCTAATCATACACATACCATGAAAAAGTACTCACTAATTTTATTGCTAGCCATTCTGGCTGCTGCAACTTTTGCTCAAAACCCGGTAATCCGTGATCAGTACAGTGCCGATCCGACTGCAAGAGTTTTCAATGGCAAGGTATATCTCTATCCTTACCATGATATATTGGGAAAACCGGGACAGGGTCGTCCTAACTGGTTTTGCATGGAGGACTACCATGTGTTCTCTTCTGAAAACCTTACCGACTGGAAAGATCATGGAATGATTCTTAGTCAGACAACTGTTCCCTGGGCCAACCCAAAAGGCTACAGCATGTGGGCCCCTGATTGTATTGAA
>DATGYU010000334.1:0-6442 GCA_035297625.1 Prolixibacteraceae bacterium | reverse complement strand
GGTTTATTCCTATTTACTGTTTATCCTTCACACAAGCTTGCTTTAAGGAGTTTAAAATCCTTAAGGGCCTTAAAGTCCTGCAGGAAACAATTTAACAACCTAACCATCCAACAAACGCACCCCAATTTGTTCCGAGTACTCGGGATGAACTTTGAACTTTAAACTTTAAACTTAAAGTCATTTTCCCTTTCTCTCTTCCATCAGCCTCATATATTCTTCCGGATTCTGCCTGAACTTTTCCGGGTCAGGAATATTATCCTCTTTAGTTTTGAAAGCATCCACCCGGGCTGCGTTGATACTGTCCTGCACTTCCGGGTTCAGCAAAATTCCCTTGTCATATTTAAGGGTATATAACAAATCACCTTTTTCATTGTAATACAGCCAGCTTTTATCCTGCCGGTCATTGGTATAAAAGGCATCCAGTTCCAAAGTCCCGGAAGGAAACCATGTTTTAAAAATACCATTTTTTTTGCCCTTGTCATATTTACACTCAAGGTATACTTTGCCATTCTGAAAATAAGAGCGGTAGATTCCGTCCAATTGGCCGTTTTTCCAATTAGCCTCTTCCAGTAGCTCACCCGTTGAAAACCATCGCTTCGCCAGCCCATTCTTTTCGCCGTTCTCGAAATTCTCGGTACTTACTATTTTATCGTCAGAGAAATAGTTCCATTGACCTGTTTTTTTCTGATCCAGGTATTTACCCTCAGCAATCTTATGGCCCGATTCATCAAAAAGCTTAGCTTCAGATACCTTACTTCCTTCAGGAAAATTCATAATTGCTTTTATCTTTCCATTGGGATGAAAGCGTTTCATTTCACCAACGGGCTGATCGTCCTTAAAAGTGGCCTGGTACAAAAGCCTGCCATGTGCATCTTTTTTAGTCCAGTAGCCTTGTTTTCTTCCCTGCGCATCCAGTTGATTGACTCCGTTTTGGGCCATCAAACTACTTGAAACAATCAGCATTAACACAATGATCAGTATTCGCATATCTTTTATTTTTATAAACCTCTAAATTAAAGATTTATTTTGCGCTAATAGCATTTCATTGTTTCTTGTTTATTAATATAAACAACGCAAATACCACTATGACCAACCATTCCTGAAATATTTTCTATTTTCGCCGCCAGGAAAACTAGTTATAAAACAATAAGACATAACAATGGTAATTGGTCACAATCAACGGTACACGCTTTACCGCACCACCAGTTCTCATCCCCATTTCAGACAAATGGTTGGTGCCCTGGATGAAGATCTGATGATTCGTAATGGTGAAACGCAAAACCTTTATCATCAATACAACAAAACGGATAATATCACCCATGCCGTGGTGGTCTATGCAGATGATCTGCCCGTGGGCTGTGGCTGCTTCAAGCATTACAACGATGAGACCGTGGAGATGAAACGCATGTTTGTACTGCCGGGAATGCGGGGTAGAAAACTGGCAGCCCAACTGTTGCAGGAACTCGAAAGATGGGCTGTAGAAGAAGGTTATCAGAAGGCCATTCTTGAAACCGGGGTCAGGCAGGTGGAAGCTATCCGGTTATATTCCAATTCCGGGTATCAGCTTATCGAAAATTACGACCAGTATGTAGGGATGGCCGATAGCCTTTGCTACCAGAAAGAGCTGAATAGCTAAACCTTCACCAAAGACCTTAAGGTACTTAAAGTCAGACTACACCGGGGGGCTATAAAAATAATTCCCTGCAGTTTATTTCCTGCAAAAAAATCCATATGCACTACAATAGTGCAATTAATAATTATTCAAACCTTTTACATTTTTCAAGTATAAAAAAGCCCTGCCGGAATATTTCCAACAGGGCTTTTAAATTCAATGGTGGTTCGAAAAGTTTCAAAGTGTGCTTGTCATGCGTGCTTATGAACCTTTTGTTGTATTATTTTTCTTCTTTATATGAATTCTTACCAACTTGTATTTATTTGACTGGAATAAATTCTAAAGACCAGCTACTATTGTTTGTTCCCTTACGCAAAACCGACAATTCAGATCCCGAACTATTTGAGAAAACATATTTTGCCTTTACTGCGTACGCGGCAGTTTGGGTGTTGGGCTGGTACATATCGTCGTAGGCGAAGGTTTTTACGAGCGTATAATCATTGTCTTCAAACTGGTAAATTAATGCCGATTCAGGGGATATGGCCCATAAACTTTTCGATGCTGATGAAAAGTCTATCCAGGGGATATTGTTAACGTAAGAGATACCGGGAATTTGGAGTTTCCCGATGGCAGCAAGATTTTCCGGGTTTCTTCCGAAAGGAGTAACCATTTCATTTGTTGAGTATACATTTCCATTGGAATCAATCATATATTGACCCGTTGGTGAAAACCAATAATTTCCGATACTCTGGTGCCGATAGTTTTTTTCCAGTTTTGTATTGGTATCAATAACAGTTATTCCTGAGGGGCTGGTGTACCTTCTTGCTGCAACAACATAGGATTGTTGAGGCACCTTCTTCACATTGGAGCCTTCGTCCATTTCCTGGTCATCGCTTTCGGCAGTTTGCAAAGTCGAAAGGTTCACCCAGAGCAAATTGTTCATATAAGTACCGGCTTTCGTATAGCAGAACCAGTCATCTTTGGTCCATTCCATGTCATAAATAGAATAGCCGTATTCCACCGTTCTTGTCACCGTATAATTATTCAGGTCGATCGCACTGATCAGTCCGCCATGACCAACAGCCGCTTTTGTAAAGTCTTCGGAAATTGCCAGGCAAGTAGGGGCTTTGCTTAAAGCCACCTCGTGCAAAATAGTTTTGGTTGTCACATCATAGGTCACCAGTTTATTGGGCTGGCCGGTGACATAATACAATGTATTGGTTGTTTTGTCAAACCTTGCGTCAATAATGTTTCCTTCCAGTGCGTGCACGTTAGGATTATAACCGGGTACCCGTAAAGTTACCGTGATAGGAACCAACGATTTATTGGGAGTGTTGGACTTCAGGTTGAACGTTGCCGAGTAAAATCCGGGTTGAAGTTTGCTGCGGTCGCAAGTGAGGATAACATCGCCCGGGGAAGAATAGGGCGGAAATACTCCGCTGGCATACGTAACCGATAACCATTCGGGCAATCCTTCTATGCTCCAGATCAGTATTCCATTTCCGTTATTATTAATTTCCAGGTTTTTGCTGGTTTCTGTAGCCCCAAAATCAATTTGGTTAGAATAATAGTAAATGTTCGGCGTCCCTAAACTGGCAGATACGGCGATTTCGATCAGCGGGTTGTTTTTATCGTTGGTTTTCAGGACGATGGTTCCAGTTAAACCGTTTTGCACGGCCGCCTTGGCATCTAGAATGAAAGGAACGGAAGCCACTGCCCCATTTCCCAGAATGACCGATGTCGGGCTGATCTGGCTTAAGTTGACCGTTAGCCAGTCGGGCATACTGACGATGTCCCAGAGTAAAACACCATCACCCGTATTGGAAATCGACAACTGACTGTTGCTATTGTAAGCTATTTCAAATGTGCGGTTTACCCTTACGGAAGGGTTCCCTTCGGTGATATAATACACCGGAACAGCATATGTTTTCCCGTTTGTATTTACAATCATCTGATCGATATAAATGCCTACTTTTGAAAAAAGCGGATCCGTATTGGCAGAACCATGGATGGTTGCAATACTATCTGTAAATTTTCCGGATTGGCTGTCCAGGATCAGCCATTCGGGTTTGCTGCTGATGGTGAAATCGGCATCTTTCACCCCTTCGCATTTGAACTCGTAATCGTCGGCTTCCCATTCCGGCGAAATGATAACGGCTGATGTGGCTACCCCTGAAATAGTAAGTTTATCGTTTACAAAATCATCGCTGCATGAAAAAAATGCGATAGTGGACGAGAGTAGTATGATGGTTTTTAAAAAGTGGTTCATACGGATCATTTTTTATTTTCCAGGTTAGTGTTGTTTAAAAATTATAGCGAACTATAAAACCGTAGTCGATTTGTGAAAGGCTGATAGGATTTTCGAGTTTCTGATCCTTTGTCTCAGAAGTCGAACTCTTGACCGATATTTTATGAAGTTTGGCCCACATAAAATTTCCGGCAAGGCCTGCGGAGAGTTGCCGGGTAAGGGCATATTCCAACGACAAGCCGCCTTTTGCCCCAAAGGTGGTGCCTGTGGTTAGGCTGTTGGCCTGTTCATAATATTGTGGGGGTTGTCCGCTGTATGAATCATGGTTGCCCCAATACACCTGATATTGGTTGTCTCTGCTTTCATTGCGCAACAGAACAATTCCGGGAGATATTGTTTCCGAAATTTTTATTTTTCTTTTCTTGTCAGGAAATTGCTGAAACAAAACCGAGGCACCGGCAAAATGGGAATACAGCCTTTCATCCATTGCTAAATTGGTGTAAAGCGGGAGGTTGGTCGATACATATCCCTGGGACAAAAACTCAGCTTTAGAGGCAGAATAGAATAAATTGTAGTCAACACCAAATCCGATAAAAGAGGTCAGCAAATAATGAAGACCTGTATTGATGTAATATCCGTTTTCGAGCTTATTGAAATAATTGTCGGTTACCGATGCTGAATTACCTGCGCTGATCAGGTATTTTTCAAAGTCGCTGTAGTCGGTATACGAATGAGCCAACCCGCCTTGCAGCGAAAACAGCCAGCGATGCTCAGGGCGTTCGCGTTTGGCTTTTCCATAATTACTAAAATCGCCAAAATTGTCAGGCTTCCCTGTACGAAAATATTGCAATACTTCTGAAGTTGAAATTGACTTTCCGACAAAGTGTTGGTCAGAAGTTTTTTGTTCGTAGCTTATTCGATCCGCATTAACTGACAAGATCCGGCAATCAATTGTATCTTGCTTAGTAGTAATGATTTTATCTTGTGCTTTCGCTGCTGCCAATGACACTAAAAACAAAATAATCAGCAGTATTTTTTCCATCGGTAAGAGTTTTTTGTTGGTTTTATGGGTTTCAAAAATAGGTATTATTTCTTCATTTAAAAGATCTCATGGTTACCTACTGAAAATATATTTTGCTTTTGTTGATCATGCATAATTCAACTCCATGATCAGGGCTATTCATCGTTTGCAAGGAGGTAATAAGTTAAATAAGTAACGATATTAAAGTTTTATCAATCATTATTATCCTAAGCAAAATCCAGGAATGAAAAGTAAAAAAAAGCCCTGCAGGAATATTTCCAACAGGGCTTTTTAATTATTCGTATAGTTTCAAAGCGTGCTTGTCATGCGTGCTTGTACTTTTCTTTGAGGTATTATTTTACTTCTTCGAAGTCAACATCCGTTACCTGGCCATCTTGTTGTTTGTCACCACCGGCGTTGGCTTGTTGTTCATGAGGTTGCTGTTGGCCACCATTGGCCTGGGCCTGGGCGTTATACATTTCCTGAGAAGCAGCCTGGAATACATTGTTCAGTTCGGCGGTAGCAGCATCAATTGCGGCTACGTCCTGTGACTGGTGAGCTGTTTTCAGCTTAGCCAAAGCAGCCTCGATAGGTGCTTTTTTGTCGGATGGCAGTTTATCACCAAACTCTTTCAGCTGTTTTTCAGTCTGGAAGATCAGGCTGTCGGCCTGGTTCAGTTTGTCCACTTTTTCACGAGCTGCTTTATCGGCAGCTTCGTTTGCTTTAGCCTCTTCACGCATTCTTTGAATTTCACTGTCACTTAAACCAGATGAAGCTTCAATACGGATTGACTGGGTCTTACCGGTTGCCTTATCTTTGGCAGCCACGTGTAAAATACCGTTGGCATCAATATCGAAGGTTACTTCAATTTGAGGAATTCCGCGCATTGCAGGTGGTAGTCCATCCAGGTGGAAACGACCAATGGTTTTGTTTCCGCTGGCCATAGGACGTTCGCCCTGCAGCACATGAATTTCAACCGATGGCTGATTATCTGAAGCGGTTGTAAATGTTTCTGATTTCTTGGTAGGAATGGTCGTATTGGCTTCAATCAGACGAGTCATTACTCCACCCATTGTTTCAATACCCAATGAAAGAGGAGTTACGTCAAGCAATAGGACGTCTTTTACTTCACCGGTTAATACCCCACCTTGGATAGCAGCACCAATAGCCACTACTTCATCAGGATTTACCCCTTTGGAAGGAGTTTTTCCAAACAACTGCTGTACTTTATCCTGAACGGCAGGGATACGGGTTGATCCACCCACCAGAATTACTTCGTCAATATCGCTGGCTTTTAATCCTGCATTCTGAAGCGCTTTACGGCAAGGCTCCATAGTAGCATTGATCAAACGATCGCACAGTTGTTCAAATTTGGCACGGGTAAGGGTTTTCACCAAGTGTTTTGGAATACCGTTTACCGGCATGATATATGGCAGGTTGATTTCTGTCTGGGTAGAACTTGACAGTTCAATCTTGGCTTTTTCGGCAGCTTCTTTCAAACGCTGCAAAGCCATTGGATCCTGGCGAAGGTCAATTCCTTCATCTTTCTTGAACTCATCGG
>DATGYU010000333.1:0-7558 GCA_035297625.1 Prolixibacteraceae bacterium | reverse complement strand
TATCCTGGTTGCCCGAACGGGTGGCCGAGTCCATCCCGGCATGGTATGGAAGTGCCTTGATACCGTTTACTACCAGGGCTTCTGCGATCTCTTCCACTTTCTTTCGAGAAAGACAGTAGATGATACCCGATTTACCCTGGTTTTCCTTGATAAACTTGATGATCTGTGATTCGGGCTTCGATTTGGGCTTTACCTCGTAATAAAGGTTAGGCCGGTTAAACGATGCCTTAAACACGTTGGCGCTGAGCATGCCCAGGGTTTTCTGGATATCGTGCTGCACCTTGGCCGTAGCCGTGGCGGTAAGGGCCATTAATGGCGCGTTGCCTATTTCGGAAACGATGGGTTTAATCCGCCGGTATTCAGGACGGAAATCATGGCCCCATTCCGAGATACAGTGTGCCTCATCAATGGCATAAAATGAGATTTTTACATTTTTCAAAAATTCGATGTTGTCTTCTTTGGTAAGGCTTTCCGGAGCCACATAGAGCAACTTGGTTTTGCCGCTCAACACATCGTCGCGCACTTTCTGGGCGGCCGCCTTGTTAAGCGAAGAATTTAAAAAATGGGCAATTCCGTCCTCTGTGCCGAAGCTGCGGATGGAATCCACCTGGTTTTTCATTAAAGCGATTAATGGAGATATGATAATGGCAGTTCCTTCCATCATAAGGGCCGGCAACTGGTAGCACAATGATTTTCCACCACCTGTTGGCATCAGTACAAAAGTATCGTTGCCCTCAAGTATACTATTGATTACATCTTCCTGTTGGCCTTTAAACCGATCAAACCCGAAATGTTTCTGAAGTGCTTCAGATAATATATTTTCTCTTCCCATATTAAAAGACCTCTTTTCAACTCAAAATATAAATGCTATTTTTTTAGTTTCCCCGAAGGTAGATAAAATATCATTTCAAAAGTAATCAGGATAATTGATTTTAAATACTTTTGCTCTTCCTTTAAGTAAATTTAAGAAATGCCCCCTTAATGGATGAGGAATATAATCTATATTTGTGGGGTTTTAAAAAAAACCAATCAGACCTAATTATTTTGTGAAGGTATGGCAGAAGCATCGATCTCGGGCGAACAGACCGACAAGAAGAAAAAGATAAAAGAGGAGAAGACAGAAATGTCGTTTCTGGATCATTTGGAGGCCTTAAGATGGCACATTATCAAATCCGTCCTTTCAATCGTCATATTTGGCATCCTGGCCTATATTTTCAGCGATTTCATATGGGGTAAGATTATTTTTGCCCCCAATAGCAATGATTTCTGGACCAGCCGCATGATTATAAAGATCAATGAATATTTTGGGGTGCATTCAGACGGACTGAACAAGCATCCGCTGCAGCTGATCAACTTTGACATGTCGGGCCAGTTTATGGTGGATGTATGGATGGCTATCATTGCCGGGTTTATTATCTCTTTCCCATATGTGGTCTACCAGTTCTGGAGCTTTATCAAGCCTGCCCTTTATGAAAACGAAAGAAAATATGCCTCGGGGGCTGTAATGGTAATGTCCGGATTGTTTTTCATCGGTGTACTGTTTGGCTATTACCTGATTGTACCCTTTTCGATTGACTGGTTGGGCAGTTACAGCATCAACCCGTCAGTATCCAACCAAATCAACATTCAATCGTATATCAGTTCGGTAACTTCCATAGTAATTGCCGGAGGAGTAGCCTTTGAGCTTCCTGTTGTGATTTATTTTTTATCCAAGGTAGGATTGCTCACTCCCCGTTTTTTACGTAAATATCGGCGCCATTCCTATGTAATTTTACTGATCATTGCCGCCATTATCACGCCACCAGACGTGTTAAGCCAGATGATCGTAAGTATTCCATTAATACTATTATACGAAATCAGTATTTTTATCTCTTCAAGGGTGGAAAAGGCCCATTTACGCAGACTTGAACAGATATAATTCTTCGCAAATAAGTGTCTATGAAACTCAGAGCAGATAACATTGTCAAGAAATATCGCAAGCGTACCGTTGTAAAGGGCGTATCGTTTGAAGTCAACCAGGGAGAGATTGTAGGGCTGTTGGGTCCCAACGGGGCAGGCAAGACCACTTCCTTTTACATGATCGTGGGGTTGATCAAGCCTTTAACCGGCAAGATATGGCTGGACGATGAGGAGATTACCCGACTCCCGGTTTACCGCAGGGCCCAGAAAGGCATCGGCTACCTGGCCCAGGAAGCCTCCGTTTTTCGCCAGATGAGCGTGGAGGACAATATCCTGTCGGTTTTGGAGATGACCAAGCTGCCCAAGGATGTGCAGCATCAGAAGGTAGAAACGCTGCTCAACGAGTTTGGCCTTCAGCACATCCGTAAAAGCAAAGGCTACCAGCTTTCGGGAGGCGAGCGACGCCGTACAGAAATTGCACGGGCCCTGGCCATTGACCCCAAGTTTATTTTGCTCGATGAACCTTTCGCAGGGGTAGACCCTATCGCCGTAGAAGATATCCAGCATATTGTAAAAACACTCAGAGAAAAGAATATCGGGGTACTGATCACCGACCACAATGTTTACGAGACCTTAACCATCACCGACCGCTCGTACCTGCTTTACGAAGGATCGATCATGAAGGCAGGCTCTGCCGAAGAACTGGCCTCGGATGAAGAGGTAAGAAGAGTGTACCTGGGGCAGAACTTCGAGCTGCGATAAAAAGATTACGCGGATTTAAACGGATTACGCGGATTTCACCTGGTATATTATTTAGGGTAATTGATGGGCGGCCTCTTTAGCGAAGACCGTACTAATGATGCATGCCAACTAAATTCTTTATTGTACTAAGTTCAATTAAAGAACTAAAAAGTCTACTTCTGCGACGGGGTGCCAATTCCTAATAATTTTCGGATCAACCTATAGGACATTGGATAAAAAATAAAATGACTTATCCTGTACTTTTTATCAACGTGAATTTCCCTAACCAATAGAGTGAAGTCCTCTTGTGTGGCAACTCCCCAAAATCAGGGAAGATTACATCTTGTTTTATCCCATGTATTGCCTTCACATTGTCACCATCTATACTGTTTCTGTACTAATGTGAATCAAGGATTGAAATTTGAAGGTAGACACATATTCTTTCGGCAGATAACTAACTGCTTAACAATGGTTAGGATGGTAACTTGCCCCCGGGACCAGCCGTTTGATTAGTATCATATTAAATACCTGTAAAATAATAAACTCCTTCCTGTAAATAGTAAATCCATTTGGACCAGGTATGCATATAAAGTACTATTGATATACTATTGTAATACTAAAATAAAGGTTTTAGTATTACAATAGTATATCAATAGTATTTAAATACCAAATGTGATCCATCCGGGATATTACTTTTGCCTGAATTTTAAGCTAAAGCTTTGGATTATTTATTGGAACAAATGGATGCATTACTAATGCGGAACTTAATAAGGCATATTAACAGAAACAGTTTCGATCGGGGCAATGGGCAGGCAAAATGGTCTTAAAACCATCGAAAACTGCTAAGGAATGATTCTTTGGCAATTGCCCTGTTTGAATGTCCGGTACACTTAATGGGTAGTCCTGTGTCTAACTGATTGGAAGGATGAGGCCCATGGTTATATCATCTGAATAATCCGGGATGCCTGGATACCGCCTGTTACAATTGACCCCACCGCTGCTGTTCATGGTAAAATCCCTGGATTCCGAATAAATCGACGTAATTCCATTTTAAGTAGCATTCATCCCTTCAAAAAAAGAATAAATGCCTATTGTTCGGTAAAAAAAATTACCATACATTTGCAGCGCATTTAGCGGGCGTGGCGAAATTGGTAGACGTGCCAGACTTAGGATCTGGTGCCTTACGGCGTATGGGTTCGAGTCCCTTCGCCCGCACAGCAAAGAAATAACCGACTTGCTATACCTTTTACAAGGGCTAAGCAAGCGGTTTTTATTTATTTATAGCAATCCTGTTTTGAGTTCAGACCGTATGGAATAGTTCTTCTTTCCTACTGTTCTCCAATAATTTTAAGTGGAAAAATATGAATATTACCAGAGAAAACATCGACGAATTGAATGCAATTCTCACCGTTGCGGTAGAGAAAAACGATTATGAGACCACTGTTAACGATGTGTTGAAAAACTATCGTAAAAAAGCAAATATGCCAGGATTTCGTCCTGGAATGGTACCCGCAGGTTTGATCAAAAAAATGTATGGAAAAGCAGCACTGGCCGATGAAGTAAACAAACTTATTTCGAACAGCCTGATGAATTATATCCGTACCGAGAATTTGAACATCCTTGGCGAGCCGCTTCCCAACGAAGAAAAACAGCAGAGCATTGACTGGGACAACCAAACCGATTTCAGCTTTGTTTTCGACATTGGCCTTGCTCCTTCTTTTGATGTAAAACTGGATAAAGAGGTCGTTCTTCCTTATTACAGCATCGTGGCCGATGAGGAGATGGTAAACAAACAGGTGGATGCCTATGCTTCACGCCTTGGACAGAATAAGCCTGTTGAAACAGTAGAAGAAAAAGATACGGTTCGCGGAACATTTGTCCAGCTGGACGAACAGGGCAACGAACTTGCTGAGGGCGTAAAGGCCGAAGGAGTGGTCATTGCCATCGACATCATGAAAGATGAAGCCGTAAAAGCTTCTTTCCTGGGTAAAAAAGCCGGCGACGTGCTGGTATTCGATCCTGTAAAAGCATACGATAACCGCCACGAAGTGGGCCATATGCTGAATATATCGCATGAAGCAGCAGAAACCCTTACCGGTGAGTTTAAATTCACCATTGAAGAAGTGCTTCGTTTTGAAAAAGCAGAGATCAACGAGGATTTTTTCACCAAGGTTTATGGTGAAGGATCGGGCATCACTACCGAAGAAGAATTCAGGGCAAGGGTAAAATCGGAAATGGAAGAAAATTTCATCTATTCGGGCAACTATAAATTTGCAGTGGATGCACGCAAACATTTCCAGGACACTATCCAGTTTGAATTGCCAAAGGAATTTTTGAAACGCTGGATCAAGGCTACCAATCAGAAGATGAGCGATGAGGTGATCGAGAAAGAATTTGACAGCTTCATGGAAGACTTAAAATGGCAGCTGGTTCAGGATAAGATCGTCAAGGATAACGAGCTGAAAATTACTGAAGAAGATGTCAACAAGGTAGCCAAGGAAATGGCAGCCATGCAGTTCCGCCAGTACGGTCTGAATAATATTCCGGATGAGCACCTGGAAAACTATGCCGGGCACATGATGAAAAACGAAGAAGAACGCCGTAAAATCGTTGCCAAGGCTCAGGAAGATCTGATCACAGCCACTATAAAAGATAAAGTGACACTCGATACGAAAGCTATTAGCTTCGACGAGTTTAACAGAATGCTGGAAAATTAATGGCCAGACAAAACTAGTCAAGCCTTTATTTGTTAACTTTGTGAAAATCTTGTTGTCCTTTTCTTCTGAAGAAAAGGGTCCAGCAGGTTTCCACAAAGTTTTTTTTTAACCACCAGAACAAATACTATGAATGACGGAAAAGAATTTCAGAAATATGCGCAGAAGCATTTAGGCATCAGTAGCCTGAACCTTAATCGTTTTGACTCTGTTTTCACCAACAGTCTAACCCCTTATATCATTGAAGAGCGCCAGTTGAATGTAGCGTCCATGGACGTATTCTCACGGTTAATGATGGACCGGATTATCTTTTTGGGTACCCCAATAGATGATTACATTGCCAATATTGTCCAGGCACAGTTACTTTTCTTGGAGTCGGCCGATCCCAAGAAAGATATCCAGATCTATTTTAACTCACCCGGGGGCTCTGTTCATGCCGGATTGGGCATTTATGATACGATGCAGTATATTTCATCGGATGTGGCAACCATTTGTACCGGTATGGCCGCCTCGATGGGAGCGGTGCTGCTTACCGCAGGAACCAAGGGTAAACGCTCGGCCCTGAAACATTCACGCATCATGATCCATCAGCCCATGGGCGGAGCACAAGGACAGGCTTCGGACATCGAGATCACGGCCCGTGAAATCATGAAGTTGAAAAAAGAATTGTATGATATTATAGCCAATCATTCAGGAAAAACGTATAAACAGGTAGAAAAGGATGCAGACCGTGATTACTGGATGACTTCCACCGAAGCCAAAGAATACGGAATGATTGATGAAGTACTTGTAAGAAATAAATAGCAACTGGTGTTGCACAAAAATAAGGGATTTTGAAGATGAAACTAGACAAATGTTCCTTTTGTGGCCGTGAAAAGAAAGAGGTCAACCTGTTGATTGCCGGCATGGAAGGGCATATATGTGACAATTGTGTGGAACAGGCTCATGCCATTGTAGAGGAAGAGTTCAAAAAAGACAAGGGGTTTGATACCACCGGTATCAAGCTGATGAAACCTGTTGAGATTAAGAATTTCCTGGACCAGTATGTTATCGGTCAGGATCAGGCCAAGAAGATCCTTGCCGTAGCCGTTTACAACCATTACAAAAGACTCAATCAGCCGGTTTCTGCAGACGAAACAGAGATTGAAAAATCAAATATCATCCTGGTAGGTGAGACAGGCACCGGCAAGACCTTGCTGGCCCGTACCATTGCCCGGATGCTGCATGTCCCCTTTACCATCGTGGATGCTACTGTCTTAACAGAAGCAGGTTATGTGGGAGAGGATATCGAAAGCTTGCTGACCCGCCTGTTGCAGGTGGCCGACTACAACGTGGAGGCTGCCGAAAGGGGCATAGTCTTTATTGATGAGATCGACAAGATTGCCCGTAAAGGGGATAATCCTTCCATCACGCGTGATGTATCGGGTGAAGGAGTTCAGCAGGGCCTTTTGAAACTGCTCGAGGGATCGATTGTAAACGTACCTCCGCAAGGCGGGCGCAAGCACCCTGAACAAAAGATGATCGCGGTAAACACCAAGAATATTCTTTTCATCTGTGGCGGCGCTTTCGACGGGATCGACAAGCGAATTGCCCAGCGCCTGAACACCAAGATCGTGGGTTACGGGGCACAAAAAAAAGCCGATTTCCTGGACCGCAACAACATGCTGCAGTATATCTCTCCCCAGGATTTAAAGTCCTTTGGACTGATCCCCGAAATCATTGGCCGTATCCCGGTACTTACTTACCTGGAACCGCTGGACCGCAAAGCGCTGCGCAGCATTTTGACTGAACCGCGCAATTCATTGATCAAGCAGTACATCAAACTCTTCAAGCTGGATGATGTGGAGCTGAGCTTTGAGGAAAGCGCATTGGAATTCATTGTCGACAAGGCCATCGAATTTAAACTGGGTGCCCGCGGATTAAGAGCCATCTGTGAGAATATCATGAACGATGCCATGTTTGATACCCCTTCTACCAAGGTGACCAAAATGAAGATCACCCTTGAGTATGCCAGGGAAAGAATCGACGGGGCAAGCGCCGTTCGTTTAAAGGCAAGCTAGGAACAGTTATCAAAGAAAAATATAAAAAGATGCAGTCAGTAATGGGTGCATCTTTTTTGATTTATGAAGGATTAAAAAAGTCAACAGTGATCAGTAATCAGTGGTCAGTATCCTGCAGGCATGGATATACTGAGTACTGACCAC
>DATGYU010000332.1:0-30194 GCA_035297625.1 Prolixibacteraceae bacterium | reverse complement strand
CTATGATATCAATTCAACTGAAGACATTACCTTTTTAAATGATATTATCGTACGCAATACCTCTATCCCGATTATTATCACCGATAGCCTCGATAATATTACCGATGCCAAGAACATTGATTTTACCCCGGGAAACAAGGATAAGGTGCTTAAAAGTGAACTGCACAAGATGAAGGCCCAGAATGCCCCTATCCTTATTTATGTTTCCGATTTGGAAACCCAGTACCTGTATTACCGCGATTCAGCTTTACTTGAAAACCTCAAGTATTACCCCCTGGCCCAGTTTGCCGTTATCTTTTTGTTTATCACGGTAGCTTACCTGGCTTTCAGCTCTTCGCGCAATGCCGAGCAGAACCAGGTATGGGTGGGTATGAGCAAGGAAACGGCCCACCAGCTGGGTACCCCCATCTCTTCGCTGATGGCCTGGGTCGAACTGCTCAAAATGCAAAACATCGATGAGAACCTGATCCGCGAATTTGAAAAAGATACCCAGCGCCTGGAAAAGATCACCGAGCGCTTTTCAAAGATCGGTTCCGTGCCCGAGCTGCTGTTAACTGACGTGGCAGAGACGATCCGGTCAACGGTATCTTACCTGAAAACCCGTTCCTCCACAAAAGTGAAGTTCATCATCGATTTTGATGATAAGGCCGTTTATGAAGCTCCTTTAAATGCCGCCCTTTTTAGCTGGGTGATCGAGAACCTTTGCAAAAATGCCATTGATGCGATGAATAACATCGGGGTAATTGAGATTTCAATGATTGAAAAGGGTAACCAGCTGTTGATAGATATTTCGGATAATGGTAAGGGAATTGCCAAAGCCTACCATAAATCGGTGTTTCAACCTGGCTTCACCACCAAGAAAAGAGGGTGGGGCCTGGGCCTTTCCCTGGCCCGGCGAATAGTAGAAAATTATCATAAAGGCAAGATCTTTATCAAGCAATCCGAGGTCAATAAAGGAACAACCTTTCGCATTGTACTTCATAAGGGATAAGTTATGAACAGCCCCTTAAGGTATAGATGGCTGGTAATTAATAATTTATTAGCCCAAAACAGATATCACTACCCGGGATGTTAAAAAAAGTAATATATTTTTCACGTTTAGGTATTTTTTATACTTTTGCAAAACTTTTTTCAGGCAATGAGCAGTTTATCTCAATATAATATTGCATTCAAAGGCCTTGCCCTGGGCAAGCATGTTTTTGAATTCGTTGTGGATGACAAATTCTTTGCAGAATTTGACGCCAGCATTGTCGATGAGGGCTTGGTAAATGTAAAGGTGACGTTGGAAAAGCAAAGCTCGCTGATGACTTTTTGGTTTGATATCAAAGGCACCGTTAGCGTTCAGTGTGATCTATGCCTGGAGATGTACAATCAACCGATTGAAAGCCATGACCAGGTATTTGTCCGTCTTGGAGAAAGGGAAAATATCGAAGGCGATGATCTGATTTGGGTATCGACCAACGATTATCAGCTGAACGTAGCCCAGTTGATTTATGAATTTATTGGTTTGGCCATTCCAATCAAGAAGGTGCATCCGCTGGATGAAAACGGGAATTCAACCTGTGACCCCGAAATGATTGAAAAGCTGAATAAATATATAGTCAGGGAAGATAAAACAGAAAACCCTGTTTGGAAGGATTTAAAAAAATTATTAGATAACGAATAAAGAAAAAGTTAAATGGCACATCCTAAACACAGGGTTTCAAAGACCCGTAGAGACAAAAGAAGAACGCATTACAAAGCTACACCTGCAACATTGGCTTCATGTTCAAATTGTGGCACCACGGTGAAATACCATACTGTTTGTCCTGAATGCGGATATTACAGAGGCAAGTTGGCAATCGAAAAAGACGTTACAGTATAGTATCAGCATATATGATCAGAAATGAAGGTTTCTGATCATATATATTCTTTCCTATTTCATTGGTACAATCCTGAAAATTGTATTAAATAAGCCGGGCGGACCGGATCTTATTTATTGCTGATGGTTATTTCAAACTATCTTGCACGGTATTTTATTTTCCCTGTATATCTTGGTTTTTTGACCTTTCATTTGCAAAAGGTCAGGTTGATGAATTTGATTAAAATAGTTAATTTATGAATAATATTCATGCTGCAATAACAGGCGTTGGAGCATTTCTTCCTGAATACCGTTTAACCAATGAGGAAATTAGTCATTTGGTTGACACCTCCGATGAATGGATCATGCAGCGCATTGGCATTAAAGAACGCCGTATCTTAAAAGATGGAATGGCTACCTCCGATATGGGAGTTGCGGCCATTCAGCAGCTTTTGGAAAAAACAGGCACCAAAGCCGAAGAGATCGAATTATTGATTTGTGCCACCATTACTCCCGACAGTCCACTCCCGGCAACGGCCAATGTAATTTGTCACAAGGCCGGGCTTGTCAACGCCTGGAGCTTCGATCTGACAGCTGCCTGCTCGGGGTTTGTATATGCCCTTACGACCGGTGCCAAATTTGTTGAAAGTGGTCAATATAAAAAAGTAATTGTCCTGGGTGCCGACATGATGTCTTCCATTACCAATTACAAGGACCGTACTACCTGTCCTTTGTTTGGCGATGGCGCCGGGGCCGTGCTGCTCGAACCTACCACTGAAAATTTGGGAGTAATCGACCATATCAATCGTGTGGATGGGGCAGGCGCTCAATACCTTCAGATCAAAAGCGGGGGATCACTTCGTCCGGCTAGCTATGAAACCATCGACAACGATGAGCATTTCGTTTACCAGGAAGGACAGACGGTGTTTAAAACAGCGGTTTCCAACATGGCCGATGTGGCCGTGGAGATGATGCAAAAACATCATATTTCGGCCCATGACCTGTCTTGGGTGGTTCCACACCAGGCCAATATGCGCATTATTGATGCCGTAGGCCGCCGTATGGGTATCGACAAAGCCCAGGTAATGGTCAACATTCAAAAGTATGGCAATACCACCGCAGCTACCATTCCACTTTGCCTGTACGATTACGAAGATCAATTGAAAAAAGGGGATAATATTATCCTGGTGGCTTTCGGAGCCGGTTTTACCTGGGGTACAATCTACCTGAAATGGGCCTACGATCCAAAGAAATAAACGAAAACTGATTACACAATACTAAATTCCCTTTATGGCAAAGTTGGTGATTACCTCTCATGATGATTTTGAAAAGCTGGTGGGCCAGGAATTGGGCGTATCGGAATTCATGACCGTTACCCAGGACCAGATCAATAAATTTGCAGATGCCACTTTTGATCATCAGTGGATTCATGTGGATGAGAAAAGAGCCAAGACAGAAGGAGCCTTTGGCAGCACTATCGCCCATGGCTATTTGACCCTGTCGCTGCTTCCCTTTATGTGGGACCAGATCATCACGGTTGAAAATACAAAAATGCTGGTCAACTACGGCATTGAAGCCTTCCGCTTCAACCAGCCGGTGCTTGTCAACAGCCGTATCCGCACCCGGGTGAAGCTGAATTCAATCTCCAATTTGAGGGGCATCTCCAAAGTAAAGCTGGATATTGCCATGGAAATTGAAGGAAACAGAAAGCCAGCCTTTGAAGGAAACGTTACCTTCCTTTACCATTTCATTTAACAAACAATTTCCGATCATATTTTCCAAAAAACGTGTTTCCCCTTAAAGGAAGCACGTTTTTTGTTGGAGACAAGGCAAGCGACCTGGTTAAATGGTTAGGCTACCCTTTCCATGCTCCCCGAAGTTGCTAAAATTCCCAGCTGCTGGCTTGTGCCCTCCTTTAACCCTTTCCATCCCATTATTGTCAGATATCCATTTTCATGGACTACTAATGATAGTTTAATGTGCCTTTATTCATCTTTTGTTCGCAAAAAAGAAGTTTTTGCGAACAAAAGATGAATAAAGGACGATCATACTACCCGGGAAATTTATCTCTTTAAAGAAAGCGGTAAAGTATTTTTTTGAAAGTTTTTTCCGGGGGAAAAATTAGTCGCCAGTATCCGGCAGTTTGGAACTTTAGGGCTGTGGGGATCACTTGAAAGAGCTGCCTAACCATATCCCATGTCATTCAATATCCAAAAGCTATGTTGAACTTAGTGCCCACTGATTACTTGCCCTGTCTGCTCCTTTCGTTATAATTTTCCTTCTTCCTCCATATCTTGCCGAACCTTTATTATATTTGGAGTTTGTTCTCAACACCTAATACTATGGCAAAAGAAAATAATGTAACCAATTTACAGGTAATTAACCTTATCGCCCAGGGAACCAAAATTACGGGCGATCTTATTTCTGACGGGGATATCAGGATTGATGGGGAGGTAACAGGAAATCTGGATGTAAAGGGAAGACTTGTTATTGGTGCATCCGGCAAGGTGGATGGAGATATCAGCTGTAAAAGCTGCGAGATTGCCGGTACGCAAAAAGGCAAACTGTTTATTGCCGAGCTATTAACTTTAAAGGCCTCTTCCAATGTTTCGGGCGATATGGTCACTGGTAAACTGTCCATTGAACCCGGGGCCTATTTTATGGGCACCTGCACAATGAGTGATGAAATAAAATAAAGCATGATTGATAAAAAGTACCAAAAGCCGAAGAAAAAGTTCGATGACTTTATCAAGTATTCCAATCTGGCCTTCGAGATGGTTGCCATCATGGCCGCTGGAGTCTTTGCCGGTATCAAACTGGATCAGTGGCTTAAGATGGACTTCCCGGCCTTTACCCTTGGACTGATGATCCTGTCGGTGATTGGTGCCATTTATCATGTAATGCGTAAATTTTTATAGCCCCTATTAATCATGAAAAGCTTTTTTGTAAAATCTACCCTGCTGACAGTCGTTGTTTTCACACTGGGAGCCATTCTGTACTCCGGGCTGATGCCATCATTCTATATCAGGGTTTTACCCCTTATTCCCCTCCTTTTTTACGGGGTGACAAACCTTGTCCATTATTATTTGTTAAAAGTCGCAGCCCGATCCAATACCCGGTTTACCGCTCAGTATATGGCAACCGGCTTTATTAAAATGTTTTTCTATATGGCCGCTGGCATTGGTTATGCATTTTTAAATAAAGGACAGGCAAAGATATTTTTAATCAATTTTTTATTGCTTTACGTCATTTATACTACTTTTGAAGTAGTTGAATTATCAAAAGTGGTCAGGCAAAAAAGTTAAAGGATGATTTTCCTTGGAAAAGTTGACTGACATGAGTAATTACATTCGCTGACAATGAATAACGATAGAAGATGATACGCATTCTACAAATACTGGTCATTATCGTTTTTACCTCTTTTACCCTGAGCGTAAAAGGACAGGAGGCCCACGGGACCGAGCCTGATGGGAAAGCTGAACATTCTGAGGATTTTCAGGCTGGCAAGTTTGTCATCGAGCATGTCTCCGATGCTTTTGAATGGCATATTGCCACCATTGGTACTACAGAGGTGAGTGTTCCCCTTCCCATCATTCTTTACAGTGAGCAAAAAGGACTGAATATCTTTATGTCTTCTCGCTTTCATCACGGAAAGGAAAGCTATAAAGGGTTTAAAATTGAAACAGAAGGAAAAAATGAAGGAAAGATAGTCGAGTTAAACGATCAGAATCAAGTTGTGGCCATACCCTGGGATTTGTCAATTACAAAGACTGTGGCCGGGGTAATGGTGAGTGTGGCTCTTATGCTGATGATCTTCTTAAGTATTGCAAAATCGGCTAAAAAGGGCAAAAACAAGGCTCCTTCGGGCATGCAGAACCTTCTGGAGCCAGTGATCATTTTTGTAAGGGATGAAGTGGCCAAACCTGCCATTGGCGAAAAGAAGTATGAGCGCTTTATGCCTTTTTTGTTAACCGTATTCTTTTTTATTCTGATCAACAATTTACTGGGACTTGTACCCGTGTTTCCCTTTGGGGCCAATGTGACAGGCAATATAGCCGTAACGATGGTACTGGCCCTTTTTACTTTTATCATTACCACCTTTAGTACCAATAGGCATTACTGGAAAGAGATCTATAACCCGGAAGTGCCCTGGTGGCTGAAGTTCCCAATACCCCTGATGCCCATTGTGGAGCTCACCGGGGTGATCACCAAGCCCTTCGTATTGATGGTACGTCTTTTTGCCAACATGCTGGCCGGTCACTTGATTGTAACCGTGTTTGTAAGCATGATTTTCATCTTTGCCAAAAAGATGGGCGTGGAAGCCGGGCTGGGTGTTTCGGTGGTATCGGTATTGTTTTCGGTATTCATGGTGCTGCTGGATGTGCTGGTATCGTTTATCCAGGCCTATGTATTTACCCTGCTCTCGGCCCTTTATTTTGGAATGGCCTCCCCTGAACATCATTAGTTCTATTATATATTTTTAATACTTAATTATTATGACTGCATTATTAATCATTTTACAGGACATGGCTTTTGGACAAATGGGAGCCGCATTGGGTGCAGGACTTGCAGCAATTGGAGCGGGTATCGGCATTGGCCGTATCGGTGCTAGTGCCATGGAAGCCATTGCACGTCAGCCCGAATCGGTGGGCGATATCAGGGCCAACATGATTGTTTCTGCTGCCTTGATTGAAGGTGTGGCATTCTTTGCAGTAATCATCTGTGCTTTGGTGCTTTTCATCTAAGAAATTATTATTTTGTAGCCTGCTCCCGGGATTGCCGGGAGTCAAGGCTTTCAGTTAACTCTCAATTAGAAATATTATGGGATTTGTAACTCCGGATTACGGTACAATATTTTGGATGCTTATCATTTTCGGGATCGTTCTGTTCATCCTGAAAAAGTTTGCATGGACCCCCATTTTGAATGCCTTGAAGGAACGCGAGGAATCCATCGCGGATGCCTTGACAGCTGCTGACAGGGCCCGTCGTGAGGTGGCCGGGTTAAAGGCCAGCAACGACCAGATCCTTATTGAGGCCAGAAAGGAAAAAGAGCTGATATTAAAGGAAGCGCGTGAGATAAAAGATAAAATGATTGCCGAGGCCAGGGTGCTGGCCAGTGCCGAAACCCAGAAAGGAATCGAAAATGCCCGCCAGCAAATCCAGGCCGAGAAGGTGGCAGCGATCAATGATATAAAGACCCAGGTGGCTGACCTTTCAGTAATGATTGCCGAGAAAATTATCCGCAAACAGCTGGATAATGCTCAGGACCAGAAAGTATTGGCGCAAGAGTTGTTAAAAGAGCTGGAATTGAAATAAGGCTATGGATCAAAGTAAAATCAATGTCCGGTACGCTAAAGCGTTCTTCTCACTGGCCCAGGAAAAAGGGTTGATGGCTGCTCTTCAGCAAGATGTACAAACGGTATCCGCTGTCTGTGCTTCGAGCGCGGATTTTAACCGTCTGATTGACAGCCCGGTCATCTCTACCTCAGGGAAAGTAAAAGCAATAAAAAGTATCTTTCAGGATAAGGTAAATGCCCTTACTTTGAATTTTCTGGCGCTCATTACCCAAAACCGCCGGGAGAAACATATGCCTTCCATCTTCAGGGATTTAAGCGATATGTACCGTAAAAGTCTTGGCATCAGTTCAGCTGTTCTTACCACGGCCAGGGAACTGGATGCCTCTCTTGTAGAACAAATCCGCAAAGAATTGGAGACCTTGTCCGGCAATAAAGTGGAACTTAGCCAGCAGATTGACCCACAACTGATCGGAGGTTTTGTGCTCAGGGTGGACGATAAACAATATGACGCAAGTGTTTCTACCCAGCTAAAAAGAATAAAGGAAAGCTTGCTTCACACAGAATTGAAAAACGATTAACGACTGATAAAAAATCAATAGCATATGGCAAATATTAAACCGGCCGAAGTTTCAGTAATACTCAGGCAGCAACTTGAAGGGTTTAAAAGCGATGTCGAACTGGAAGAAGTAGGAACAGTACTTCAGGTGGGCGACGGTATTGCCCGTATTTACGGCCTTTCCAATGTAGGATCCAATGAAATGATTGAATTTGACTCGGGGGTCAAGGGCATTGTGCTTAACCTCGAGGAAGACAACGTGGGAGCGGTAATCCTGGGCCTTACCAAGGATATCAAAGAAGGTGATACGGTGAAACGACTGAACCGCACCGCTTCCATTGAAGTGGGGGAGGGTCTGCTCGGTAGGGTAGTCAATACGTTAGGTGAACCCATTGACGGTAAAGGCACCATTACGGGCGAACGGCTTCTGATGCCACTGGAACGCAAAGCTCCCGGGGTGATCTTCCGCCAGCCGGTAATCCAGCCTTTGCAGACCGGTCTGAAATCAATTGATGCCATGATTCCTATTGGCCGTGGGCAGCGCGAACTGATCATCGGTGACCGCCAGACAGGTAAAACTGCCGTGGCCATTGACACGATTATCAATCAGCGTGAGAATTTTGAACAGGGAAAACCGGTTTATTGCATCTACGTGGCCATTGGCCAGAAAGGATCCACGGTAGCCAACCTGGTATCCACCTTAGAAAAACACGGAGCCATGGAATATACTACCATCGTGATGGCTACCGCCTCTGACCCTGCAGCTCTCCAATTTTATGCTCCTTACGCAGGAGCAGCCATCGGGGAATATTTCCGCGATACGGGCCGCGATGCCCTTATTATATTTGACGACTTGTCCAAGCAGGCTGTATCCTACCGTGAGGTGTCACTGCTGCTGCGTCGTCCACCGGGCCGTGAAGCGTACCCTGGTGATGTGTTCTATCTGCACTCACGCCTGTTGGAACGTGCCGCCAAAATTATCGCTTCCGATGAGATGGCCGCCCAGATGAACGATTTGCCCGAAGTACTCAAGGGAAGGGTTAAAGGAGGAGGATCGTTGACGGCTCTGCCCATTATTGAAACCCAGGCCGGTGACGTTTCGGCCTATATCCCCACCAACGTGATTTCCATTACCGACGGCCAGATATTTTTGGAATCCAATCTCTTTAATGCCGGGGTGCGCCCTGCCATCAATGTGGGAATCTCGGTATCGCGTGTGGGAGGAAACGCCCAGATCAAGTCCATGAAAAAGATTGCCGGTACCCTGAAACTGGACCAGGCACAGTTCCGCGAACTGGAAGCCTTTTCTAAGTTTGGTTCCGATTTGGACATGGCCACTATGCGTGTACTGGATAAAGGACGTAAAAACGTTGAAATATTAAAACAGGCTCAGTATGCTCCTTTAAAGATTGAGCATCAGGTAGCCATCATCTATTGCGGGGTAAAGGAATTGCTGCGCGATGTGCCTGTTGAGAAAGTAAAGGAATTTGAACGCGGCTTTTTGGAAATAATGGAAATGCAACACCGTCCGGTACTGGATCGACTTAGGGCAGGGATACTCAGTGACAACGAGACCCAGGTGATCGAACAGGTGGCCGGGGAGGTAGCTTCCCGCTTTGCGCAGTAAAAGCCTATATGAACATTCATTCAACGCTTTGAAATGGCCAACTTAAAAGAAATACGAACAAGGATCTCCTCGGTTAAGACTACCCGGCAGGTAACCAGTGCCATGAAGATGGTCTCGGCTGCCAAGCTTAAAAAAGCACAGGATGCCATTGTCCAGATTAGGCCTTATGCTCAAAAGCTCTCAGAGCTGCTTTCTTCGCTGGGAGCTGTTTTGGATAATAACCCTGATTCGGTATATACTCTTCAGCGGACCCCAGAAAAGGTATTGATCGTACTGATCAGTTCCAACAGGGGATTGTGCGGGGGCTTCAACTCCAATGTAGCCAAAAAGGCCATCTTATGGGCTAAATCCGTTTATTCCAGGCAGCTGAAAGAGGGGAGCGTGGAATTTATGGTAATTGGCAAACAGGGCGAGAAAATCATGCGGTCTTATCATTATCAACCTGCATTTGGACACAATGAACTGTTTGACCACCTGAACTTTGACAATGCCTCTCTCATTGCTCAACAACTGATGGATGACTTTTCGGGGGGTAAATATGACCGTATCGACCTGGTATATAACAGATTTATCAATGCCGCCCAACAGGAACAGGTAAGTGAACAGTTTTTGCCAGTATTGCCCGCTCAGCAGGAAACTAAAAGAGCCACTGCGGTTGACTATATTTATGAACCTTCACTGGAAGAAATCGTGGAAAAACTCATCCCGCGTTCCCTGAAGATCCAGTTTTACAAGGCCCTGCTCAATTCCCATGCTGCCGAGCACGGGGCCCGCATGACGGCCATGCACAAGGCCACGGACAATGCCACCGAACTGATCAATGAATTGACCCTTACCTTTAACAAGGCACGCCAGGCTGCCATTACCAATGCCATCCTGGAAGTTACCAATGGGGCAGAAGCTTTAAACAGCTGAAAGAGAAGGATGTTATTTAATATTATAAAGGAAGCCCGGGATATAATACCCGGGCTTTTTTTATTGGGCAAAAAATTCCAATTATAATTCTAATAATATTAGAAATATTTTGCATCATTGCACTTTTACTTTAAAAACCTAATAAACCGTAATATGAAAGATTTGTCAAGTGTCTTTTTCATATCCCTGTTGTTAATCCTTTTGAACAGCTGCCATCTGGAGGAACTGCAATTCGATAAGTTAGCAAAGCAAGTGGATACCCATCCTACCTTTATTGCCCCCATTGCCAAAGGCAATGTGACAGTATGGGATTTTGTCAATGCCGCCAATAAGGAAAATGACAATATTACCAAAGACCCCAACGGGCTCATTAAAATTGTTTACAAACAGGATAATATTTTCACTTACAACATAAGTGAATTGCTTGAATTCCCGACCACCAACAATTTTTCCTCGGGAGAGCAACCCATTGGAGATATTTCCCCTGAAGATGTGAATATATCCCGATCCATCAATTTGCAGGAACTTTCCGGTAAGGTCAATGGGCAGCTCGATGGTGTTGTCCTTTTAAACGGGAAGACAGCACCTTTTCCCTCGGTTAAATCTTCCAACCTGGATGCTGCCTTCGTTCTGGACAATGTTTTAGACTTTAAAACAATTACCCTCAGTAAAGGAACCTTGAAAGTTGAGCTGAAAAATAAACTCAAAGTACCTCTGTCTTTAACCGGAAGTCTTTATGATGTTTTAAACAATAAGCCGATTGATGATTTTGCTTTTTCCAACGTAGTGCCTGGAACTACCAGCAGCCTTTCTTTTGATCTGAAAGGATCCGATCTTTCCAATGACATTGAATTTCGCTTGTACTCCTTTGAAACCCTTGGATCAGCAACACCGGTGGACATCAATCTGAATGATTATTTTACGCTGTCCTTCGGCATGAGCGACCTGAGTATATCGAAAGGGGTTATAAAAATTGTCAAACCCCAATCGTTCGAAGGCGCTAAAGGAAATTTTGAATTCGACTTTCCTGAATCCAATTTAAAGGCCTTTGGAGCGATGCTTAAAAAAGGTACCCTTTCCATGAAATCTGTCAATAGTTTACCTCTCTCCGGGGTTATTCATTTTACCATCCCTGAAATAAAAAATCAGCTCACCGGAGCCCCCATTACTGCAGATGTACCAATGGATGGCAGCACCCAATTAATCTCGCTGGACAATACGATTATTAACTTTTCTTCTGATGCGGAAAAGCCTTATAACCGAATACCTTATTCTTATAATGTGACAATTAACCAGACACCCGGATTTATCAATTTTTCCTCCACCGATGCCGTGAAACTGGAAATTAGCCTTGACGGGCTGGATTTTCAGGGTATGGTAGGCGACTTTGGTAAACGCTCCATTACGATCGATCCGGATAAATTTGCCCTGAATGTGGACATGCTGGATAAATTAAAGGGCGACTTTAAGCTGGACAACCCCGTTGTAACGTCTACACTTCACAATTCTGTGGGCATCCCTGCTACTATATCCTTCAATTTAACTGCTTCCAATAAAGAAGGGAAAATAGTCTCGATGAACCTGCCGTCTGTGGATATTCCCGTCCCAGCCGGTATTAACGCAGGGATTGCTACCAAAAATGTGTCCTTTACCCGTCAGAATTCCAATATTGTTGATTTCATTTCTCTTCCTCCCACAGGTGATATTACTTATAGCGGAAAGGTGGATTTTAACGACAAGGGGGTTGTCACCCCGGAAAATTTCAACTTTCTGGATATGAACGCAGTCTTTGGAGTCGATATGTCCCTGGAGCTGCCCCTGGAACTGCAGGTGAGCAATTTGACATTCCGGGATACCTCAGCTATCTCGGGAGAGGATTTCAAGAACATTGAAACAGCCGACCTTATTCTCAATACCAAAAACGGGGTTCCTTTGGATATTGACCTTCAGCTATTATTTATTGATACTATCACAGGCCATCAGTTTGGTGCTACCAATGTCACCAGGATGCTTTCTACAGCGCAGGTAAGCCCCCAGGGTACCATTACCCCCGTTGAGTCTTCCCACACCTTCTCCCTGGATAAAACCCAGATGGAGCAGCTGAAAAAGGCCAACGCCATTGTATTTTCAGGCATCCTGAGCTCGCCAAACGGAGGGACAGGTGTTGCTGCCATTTATTCGGACAGCCGGATAGAAATGAACATAGTTGTCAAATCAAAAGTAAATCTAAATTTCTGAATCCATGAATAACAGATATCTGAAGCCCCTGATGGCCATTTTGACCGTCCTTACATTTTTTACAAATGCCATGGCCCAGGACAGCCAGACCATGATGCTGATGAAAGGAATGCCACAGTCAGCCTCAATGAACCCAGCCCTGCATAAGGATTCCAGCACGTTGGTCATCGGACTACCCGTATTTTCGGGCATGTACTTTGATTTGAACAGCGGGTTTGCCCTTAACGATCTGATCCATAAAGGAACCGGCCTGCTATCCGATTCCCTGGTTATGGACATCGAAAATTTCCACAATAAATTAAAGTCAACCAATAATATCGTTCAGAATTTCAGCATGCCTTTGTTCTACCTTGGCATTCGCAAAAAAAGCTCTTTTTTCAGCTTTGGGATTACTGAAAACCAGATGATGCGCTTTTCCTTTGACAAGAGCCTGATTACCTTTATAAAGGATGGGAATGCCCCTTATGTGGGCAAGAACTTCGACCTTGGTAATCTTGACATGGACGCTTTTCATTACCGTGAATTTGCCCTGGGCTATTCCAATGAAGTGATCAAAAACAAGCTCACCCTGGGCATCAAGGCCAAAATGCTCTATGGAAAGTTTGGCTACCAGACCCAATGGATGAACCAGCAGGTCGAAACTGCCTCAGATGGCTCTTCCGTTTTGTTAAAGTCAAGAATGAATATCAACATGTCGGGACCTGTAACTCCGGAATTTAATCCGGATGGTTCTTTCAATGGTATGAACAGCGATAATTTCGATGCTGTCGACTACCTGCTCCAGAAAGGGAATAGGGGTATGGCCTTTGATCTTGGTGCAGTTTATAAGCTTACCCCCCGGATCACCTTTTTTGGCAGCATCACCGATATGGGTAAAATATCCTTCCAAAAGGATTTGAACAATTTGGATTACACCTTTTCCTATAAGTGGGAAGGAGTAGACTTTTCCAACTCAGTGAATGAAGCGCAGCAGGACTATGTCGATCCTGCCGATTTAATGGAAAATGAAACCAATAAGATAGAGGAGTCTTTTAAGCCCAAAAGGAGCGATTTCTCTTCGGAGTCCTTCTCTATGACCGTCCCCATGAAAATGTATCTTGGTGGAAGCTACGATCTGACCAATAACGTAAATTTCGGATTGGTGGACCGCTTGTACAAGAACGGCGATTTCACACAGAACGGTCTTACCTTATCGGCCAATACGCTGATAGGGAATTTTTTAAGCCTTAGCGGATCCTATTCTGCCATTGGTCAGGCATACGATAACCTTGGACTGGGGATGGCTATCCGTGCAGGTTTTTTCCAATTTTATATGGTAACCGACAATATCCTGGCTGTTGCTCCTTCCAGGGCACAGTACGTCAACGCCCGCTTTGGCGTAAACCTGCTATTTGGCCGTAAAAAGCTCGAAAGCGGATTATAAGATTTTTAGGATATAATGTCAAAAAGGAAAAGGGAGTTGCCTCTCTTTTCCTTTTTAGTTTCACCCATTCAGTTCCCAGGGGCAAAGGCTGCTAACTTTAAGTAAGAGAAACAAAATATTATCGTATTTCGATAGATAAAAAATAGCTCATCCAATAAAAAAAACCAGGCAGACGACTCCTGATTACCTGTCTTCGAATTAAAAAGTGTGGTTTTTTGCTTTTTTATCCCTCTTTGTGAATTAACAACCCCTTTGCAGTCATAACAAAAAAAACCATGCACTCTCGCTTTTTCAAACCGATAGGAATACCTGTAAACGATCGGGTTGATTCCAGGAATCCTGCATTAACTATTCCTATGTTTTTATTTCCTCTATTGCCTTCACATTGCTACTATTTGTAATGTTTCTGTACTAATGCGAATCAAGGGTTAAGCAGGATATGCTAAAAAAACTCAACATAGCTGGTAATTGAGGCATCCATCTGTTCCTATAAATAATCCATAGCTTACCATCAAAGTTCAGGATAAAGTAATATCCCGGATGGATCACATTTGTTATTTAAATACTACTTATATACTATTGTAATACTAAAATAAAGAATTTAGTATTACAATAGTATATAAGTAGTATTTAAATAGGAAACCTGGTCCAATTGGATTTACTATTTACAGGAAGGAATTTATTATTTTCTGGCAGTTGGTATGATCCCTTAAGCCGGCTGTTACCAAGGTCAAATTACCAGCCAAACCCTTGTTAAGCGGCCACTTCTCTGCAAAGATAAAACGTGTCTATCTTCAATTTCAACCCTTGATTCGCATTACTAATGCTGTAATAAATAAGGAATGTTAGTATACAAACAGTACAGATAGTGGCCATAGGAAGACCATAAATAAGATAAAAACAGGAGTTAAATGAGTTCTGGGTCGGAGAATAATTAGTGGACAATTGCGACAAACAAGGTTTAAATTTACATAACATCCATAATTTCTACTTATTTTCTAATTTTTTACTACACATGCCATAGCAACCTAATCGCTTTACACTTCTTTCCACTTGCCGAGTTCCAATGCGTATTGTTCTTTACAATAAATTAACCCAAATAGCCAAAAACAGGCATCCCGATATCCATAAAAGGCCTTTGATCAAAAAAAAACCAAAAACATAAATTATAAAAAAATGTTTCAATATATTTGATAGGTTAAAATATACACAACAAACAAGCGCTGAAATGACCGATAAGAAGTATCCCAACATCATTATTGCAGAAGATGTAGAGTCTAATTACCTATACCTAAAAGCGGTGCTCACCAAGCTGGATGCCAATGTTTTTTGGGCAAGAAACGGCATTGAGGTATTGGATATCTGCGAGCGGGAAAAAGACATTGACCTTGTGCTCATGGACCTTCAAATGCCGGATATGAATGGCTATGAGGCCACTAAAATATTAAAGGTGAGGTACCCGGGCATCCCCGTTATTGCTCAGACTGCCTTTGCCATGTCCGACGACAGGGATAAGGCCATCAATGCCGGATGTGATGATTACCTGGCCAAACCCATCAAGTCAAATGATTTGCTAATGATGACCATGAAATTCCTCCACAGGTAAAACAAATCACTTATAAAAATGACTTTCCGGACGTTCATCACCTTAAGATGGACGTTTTTTGTAATGTTATCAAACAGTTTTATACCCATACAATTCATTTAAACAACACAACACCCCTTGATGGAAATAACCTCACCGGATAACAAACAGTCCCTGCTGGATCAGCGATACCTTAAAATGGCGCGCATATGGTCCCAGAATTCCTATTGCAAACGTCGTCAGGTAGGCGCTTTGCTGGTCAAAGACAAGATGATCATCTCGGATGGGTACAACGGCACCCCTTCGGGATTTAAAAATAATTGCGAAGACGAGAACAACCATACCTATCCATACGTTTTACACGCTGAGGCAAACGCTATTACCAAGATCGCCAAGTCGAACAACAGCAGCGAAGGTGCCACCCTTTATGTCACCTCATCTCCCTGCCTGGAGTGTTCAAAACTGATCATACAGGCAGGCATCAAACGGGTAGTATTTTATGACGCTTACCGCCTGGAAGATGGCATTAACCTTCTTAAAGAGGCCTTTATCGAGATCGTACAGATTGCACTCGAAGATTAATAACAAGAACAGAAAGAAAAATGAAAAATAACAAATCAGTTTATATTCCTCTTTTATTGGCCGTGGCAGTTATCTGCGGCATTTATATCGGGTACCGCTTAAGCCGTAACTCGGGCAGCAATGCCCATTCTGCATTTACGGTGGCCCAGCCCAACAAGCTGGATGCCGTACTTGAACTGATCAACAGCTCTTATGTGGATTCCATCTCCACCGACACCCTGGTGGAAAAAGCTATCCCCCAGATCCTTAAAAACCTGGACCCGCATACCGCCTATATCCCTGCCAAGGAAATGGTGGGAGTGGAAGAGGAGATGCGCGGAAATTTTGGAGGTATCGGGGTACAATTCTCTATTCAGAATGACACGGTGATGGTGGTGGAAGTCATCTCGGGAGGCCCTTCAGCAAAGGTGGGCATTTTGCCGGGCGATCGTATCGTAACGGTTAACGATACCCTGTTAACCACTAAAGGCCTTAAAAATGAGAAAGTGCTCACCAAGCTACGTGGTGAGAAAGGTACCAAAGTGAATGTGGGCATCAAGCGCAAAGGCTTTAAGGATCTTTTCCAGTTTGAAATTATCCGTGGAGAAATACCCATTTACAGTGTGGATGTGAGTTACATGGTCGACCCCACTACCGGCTATATCAAGGTAAGCCGCTTTGGTGAACATACTTACCAGGAATTCATGCAGGGCATGAAAAAACTAAACGAACAGGGCATGAAAAATGTAATCATCGACCTTCGCGGCAACGGGGGTGGCTACCTGACGGCTGTAATCAAGATGGTCAACGAGTTTTTGGACCGCGGGGAGTTGATCGTTTATACCGAGGGACATACCCAACCCCGCAAAACGTTTAATGCCGATGGCACTGGCGCCTACCGCGATAAAGGCCTGCAGGTACTCATTGACGACTTCTCAGCCTCGGCCAGTGAAATCTTTGCCGGTGCCATTCAGGACAATGACCGGGGATGGATCCTTGGCCGCCGCTCTTTTGGCAAAGGACTGGTGCAGGAACAAATCCCATTCAGGGACGGGAGTGCCCTTCGCCTTACTGTAGCCCGCTATTACACTCCCAGCGGAAGATGTATCCAAAAGCCGTATGACAAGGGGACGGATGAATATTACAAGGACATCATGGCCCGGGCTATTCATGGCGAATTCCAACAGCCCGACAGTATCAAATATTCCGACACAGTGAAATACACCACCCTGGGCGGTCGAATTGTTCACGGGGGAGGAGGCATTATGCCCGATTTCTTTATCCCGGCCGACACCCTGGGATTCTCGAAATATTACAACAAGGTCAGCCAGAAAGGACTGGTTTACCAGTTTGCCCTTGATTATGCCGATGCAAACCGCAAGACTCTTTCGGAACTTCACAATAGCACAGATTTTGAAAAGTATTTCAGGAATAAGAATATCCTTCCGGAGTTTGTAGCATATGCTTCCCAAAAAGGAGTGCCTGTGGATAACAAGGACCTCAAGGTATCGCAGCAGATCATAGATAACCAACTAAAGGCTTATATCGCGCGTAACATTATGGGCGAAGAAGGCTTTTACCCCATTATCAAGAACATTGATAAGGTATTGCTTACAGCCATCGAAAAAGCAAATCAACCCATTAATCAAAAACTTACAGGAGCTGTAACAAAATAAGGTACCTGATCGTCATAAAGCCGAACAGCTAAGATCAGCAAAATGAATTCAAAGGAATACAACCAGTCGGTCGATTTGTATTCAGATAATGTATACCGGTTTATCCTGAAAAATATCAGGGATGAGGATCGTGCGCGCGATATCGTGCAGGATACTTACGAAAAGCTGTGGCGCAATGCCCCGAACGTGAATGCCGATAAGGTAAAGTCCTATCTGTTCACCACTGCCTACCACACCATGATAGATGTTTTGCGTAAGGAAAAACGGCAAATCTTGCTGGAAGATCACCAACAACCCGAAGAAACACACGATCACCAGTATTCCGATTTGTCGGAAGTACTCAACCACGCAGTAACCCTTTTGCCCGATATTCAGCGAACGGTTTTGTTGCTGCGCGATTATGAAGGTTATTCCTATAAGGAAGTAGGAGAGATAACCATGCTAAGCGAAGCCCAGGTAAAGGTGTACATTTTCCGCGCCAGGGTATTCCTGAAAACATATATTGGTAAAATGGAATTGGTCGTATGAAAATAACAAGAGATAATTACGAATCTTTCTTTTTGGATTACCTGGAAGGTAACCTTGAAGAAACCATGATAGATCAGTTTCTGGATTTTCTAAAACAGAATCCGGACCTGAAAGAAGAACTTGATCTTTTTGAAAATGTACCCCTGCCAAAGGAACAGGTGGTGTTCCAGGATAAACAATCCTTATACATAAGCGCTGGCCAGGGAAATGAATCTTTTGACCATCGAGCGGTAGCTTACATGGAAGGCGATTTGGATGAAAAGGAACGTAAGGCCTTTGAGGCTACTCTTTCTGATCATCTAAAGTATAAGAAGGAATATGCCCTTTTTGAAAAAACACGTCTTACCCCTGATCTTGAAATCCAATTTGCACAGAAGGAGAAACTGTATAAAAAATCGGCTACTATTTTATGGATTAATTGGATGGGAAGAGCTGCGGCTATCCTTATACTTTTATGGGGTATCAGTGCCTTGTTTCAAACAGGAGAGGATACAAAATTGCCTGCCGGTACAGAGAAATTAGCTACGGTAAAAGAACCTGCCATAGAGGTTCGCTCGGGCAGTCTGCCTAAGGCAACAGAACCAGGGGTGAATAAACCGGCTGGTCAACCAACTGGTCCGATGACAAAGGTCGGGCATGCGGACTATCATCGGAAAGCAAATGTTAAGGTTCTAAATGATCTGCAACCTTCCGATACAGGGAGTTACCAACGAGAGGCTTCTGCCCTTGAACAGATAGCCGTATTGCCTGCACGCATTCAGGAAAATGGAACTGAAACTGTGATGGCACTGAGACCCGTTAATGCTTCGAATAATCAAAAGAGGAACCAGATGCCAGCAGTAATGACTTTGGATGAATACCTGGCCTTAAAAGCAAAAAAGGCTACCAATGGGGGCCTCCTTTCGGCCAACCGGCTGCTTCGCGTAGGTCTGAATGTAGCCTCCGAAATCTCGGGCGAACGCCTGGGCTATACCGTTAAAAACGGTAAAGTGGCAAGCCTTGACTTCGAAAGCAAACTGTTGGCCTTTGAAATTCCTCTGGAAAAGAAAAACTAATAGAAACGCGGATGATCCTTTAAGATGTAAAGTTTAGTATTCAGTAATCTCTGGCTACTGGCTACATGCTCCCTGTTACTGGCAGCTGATCATTGATCACTGACCACTTTCCCGGATTCTGGTCAATATTTTTTTACAAGACCTGTAACATTTCAAAATGGCTGTTCGTCCTACAGGCAAATTTTAAAATAACAGTCATGAAAACAATTATTTTTACCCTTATTGCAGCCGCTATAGCTACTTCCCTTAGCGCCCAGGAAAAACCCTCAGATGTAAAACCGGTGAAAGCGGTACAACCAGTAGAACAAGTGGGGCAGGTAGAAAAAGTGCAAACAGTGGAATCAGTAGATATCCTGAATATTGATGAAGCAGAAGGAACAGATATGGCAGATATCCCGTTTGATACTATCAATCATTCAAGCAATGCCGATACGGCCATTATCCGCATTGGCAAAAAAGAAATCAAAGTTATTGACCATGATAACGATGATATGAACAATGAGGATGAGGACAACGACAATTACAAATGGTGTTATGATACACGCAAAAGAGACCGTCCCGGTAAGTTCAATGGTCACTGGGAAGCAGTCGAGCTGGGCTTTAACGGTTTTGACAAGCCAGACTACAGCATGTACGGCGGCAACGAGTTCATGTCGCTCAACCAGGGCAAATCCATGGAGGTGAACGTTAACTTCTATGAATTGAATATTGGCCTTGTTAAATCTTACGTAGGTCTTGTTTCGGGGATGGGCATCAGCTTTAACAGCTACCGTTTTGATAATCCTTTTACCATTGCAAGGACTCCCCAAAGAGTTGAACCGGTAGCGCTGGACTATTCAGACCTTTCCAAGACCAAGCTGGCCATATCGACTTTGAAAGTGCCCCTGTTGCTAGAGTTCCAGATACCGGTCAACCAGCGTGAAGGAAGGCTGTATGTCAATGCCGGCGTAGTAGGAGGGGTTAGGATTGGCTCCCATACCAAGGTTAAACATGGCGACACCAAGGACAAGGACCGCAGCAGTTTTAACATGAACTCCTTTAGCTATGCCGCCACAGCCAGGATAGGCTACAAGGACATGGGCCTGTTTGCCACCTACAACCTGACCCCCCTGTTCGAAACAGGCAAAGGCCCCGAACTGACGCCTTTCACCATCGGCATCAGCTTCTCCAACTAAGAAACAACAAGTTCAGAAAACAGACAAAAGGAGTCCGTCCGCAAAGACAGGCTCCTTTTTTAATTGTAACTTTGCGGAAAAAGGGTAAAAGCAGTAGTCTGTTGCCAATGTCGCTGCTACTTTCTGCTGATCACTGAACACTGTTCCACCAACATTAAATTATAAACTTTAAACACAATATGAAACTACTTCTCATCTCCAATTCCACCATGCCCGGGGAGGCATACCTTGATTACCCGAAGCAGGAAATCAAGAAGTTTTTGGGCAATGAGCCTTTAACGGTATTGTTTATACCATATGCGGCCGTTACCTTCTCTTTCGATACATACGAGCAGAAAGTAGCAGAGCGCTTTTCAGAATTGGGCTTTAAGGTAAAGAGTATCCATCATTTCGACGATCCTGTAAAAGCGGTCCTCGACGCTGAGGCCATCGTGGTGGGAGGGGGCAACACCTGGCAACTGGTACGCATGCTGCACGACAATCAGTTGATGGATGTGATCCGTGAGAAGGTGCTCAATGGTACCCCTTATGTGGGATGGAGCGCTGGCTCCAATGTGGCCTGCCCAACGCTTCGCACCACCAACGATATGCCCATTATCGACCCTCATGGCTTTAATACCATCCACTTGGTGCCCTTTCAGATCAACCCCCATTACCTGGATGCCAATCCCGAAGGCCATGGCGGGGAAACCCGCGAACAACGCATCGAAGAGTTCATTGCTATCAACCCCGACACCTATGTGGTGGGCCTCAGGGAAGGCACCATGCTGTTGGTGGAAGACCATCAGATGTGCCTGATCGGCGAACGTACAGCCCGTATCTTCAAAAAAGGACACCCCCCTGTCGAACTAAGCCAACAAGACGATCTAAGTTTTCTTCTCAATGCAGGAAATTGATCAAAAGCTCAATGCTGGATGATTACCTTACTTGTCTCATTATCTCTAAAGTCCCTGTTAACTTGCTAGTGCCCACTAAAAAAAGGCTGTACTCCTCTCGAAGTACAGCCTTTTGTGAATATTAAAGTTGATAGTTAATTAAACTACGCCTTGGGCAATCATGGCATCGGCCACTTTGATGAACCCGCCAATATTGGCTCCTTTTACATAGTTGATATAACCATCCTTCTCGGTTCCATATTTAACGCACGTTTCATGAATGTTAATCATGATCTGGTGAAGGCGGGCATCCACCTCTTCGCGGCTCCAGGGGAGGCGCATAGAGTTCTGGGTCATCTCAAGCCCTGAAGTGGAAACTCCACCTGCATTGGCTGCCTTCCCAGGTCCGTAAAGGATTTTGGTATTCAAAAATACTTCCACTGCTTCAGGGGTTGAAGGCATATTGGCTCCTTCTGATACCAGGAAACAGCCGTTACTTACCAAAAGCTTGGCATCTTCTTCATTGATTTCATTCTGGGTGGCACAGGGGAAAGCCAGATCACACTTGATACCCCATGGGGTCTGTCCTTCAAAATACTGCACATTGTATTTATCGGCATATTCTTTGATACGTCCTCTGCGGATATTTTTCAGTTCCAGCACATAGGCCAGCTTTTCTTCGGTGAAACCATCGGCATCATAGACAAAGCCTGTGGAATCAGACATGGTAACCACCTTGGCGCCCATCTGGATGAGTTTCTCCACAGCATATTGCGAGACGTTTCCTGAACCCGATACGATGGCTACTTTACCCCCAAGGTTCATCCCACGGGTCTTAAGCATTTGGTCAGCAAAATAAACTGCCCCGTAGCCGGTAGCTTCAGGACGGATCAGGCTTCCTCCCCATTCGATGGCTTTTCCTGTCAACACGCCGGTAAACTCATTGCGTATTCTCTTGTACTGGCCATACAAATAACCAATCTCACGGCCTCCAACGCCAATGTCACCTGCCGGCACATCGGTGTCGGCACCAATAAAGCGCTGCAGCTCTGTCATGAAGCTCTGGCAAAAACGCATTACTTCGTTGTCTGATTTACCCTTGGGATCAAAGTCTGATCCTCCTTTACCGCCGCCCATGGGTAAGGTGGTGAGGCTGTTTTTGAACACCTGCTCAAAGGCCAGGAATTTCAAAATACCCAGGTTAACGGTTGGGTGAAAGCGAAGACCTCCTTTATAAGGGCCAATGGCGCTGTTCATCTGGATACGGAAACCCCGGTTTACCTGGATCTCGCCATTATCGTCCACCCAGGGCACCCGGAACATCATCACCCGCTCAGGCTCTACCATGCGCTCCAGGACCTTGGCATAATGATATTTTGGATTCTCTTCAATAAATGGCATCAGTGATTCCACCACCTCTTTTACTGCCTGGTGAAATTCAGACTCTCCTGGGTTCTTGGCAATCACCCTGGCCATGAACTCATTTACTTTTACATTTAAAATATCAGTCATCACTATTTAATTTTATGGTTATTAATTTAGCTTTTTCATCTTTCTAGATTCCTTCAAATGAAGAAATCTAGGTTGGGATGGCTAAAGTAATCACCATACAGGTCTTTGCCGACATGAAGGGTTCTATTTACGTGTTTCACGTAAGGCCACCGAGCAAATATCGGTGTGGAGAAATTAGCAAGCGTAAGTGGCAAGGAGAACGGAAGTAGTTAAAGGGTTAGAAGGGTAAATAGCGTTGAAAGGGTAGAAATGTCCAAGGGTTCTAGCTTTTTAGAAGCTGTCACGTATCTCCCGAGTCACTTGTGTCCTTTTACATGGAAAACTTTGAACTTTTAATTTTAAACCTTTACCCCTAAATTTCAATAATATTGTTTTTAATGGCAAACTTGACCATGTCTACCGTGCTTTTCAAATTCAGTTTTTGCATGATGTGGTTCTTGTGCGATTCCACTGTACGAACACTGATAAAGAAATGGTCCGCAATTTCCTGGTTGGTATGACTCTCACCCCATAGCTTTAGGATCTCTATCTGCCGGGAACTTAAGTTGTTCAAACCGGCATGCTGGTTCAATTCATCATCCTTAAGACTCGAAATATAGCGATTAAGCAAAAGGTGGGTAATCGACTGGCTATAGTAATCATGTCCGTTACGCAGGGTGTAAATGGCCTCCAGCAGGCTGTTGCGGTCAGCATCCCTTCCAAGAAATCCTTTGGCCCCTGACTTGATGGTTTTAAGCACGATCTCCTCACTGTCAATTACCGAGATGACCAGTATTTTTAACTTGGGATTGGAAATTGTAAGCTGGACTATCAAGTTAAGGTTGCGTACCGAGATATCGTGCATATTTAAAATCAGCACATGCGCCTGGATATTTTTAATCTTTTCTGTAAGCACATTACGGTCATCGCATGCCAGTACTACCCTGAAATCAGTTACCCCTGACAATAGTCCTGAGAAACCTTCCAATACCAGTTTGTGTTCATCAAAAAGAGCAATATCGATCATAAGAAATAGATGATTGCAGATTAACGATTAGAGAATTAAGTCCCAAAGTACCTGAGTAACAAAGTGCCATTAGTTCTTTATTTCTTGTTTTTTATTTCTTTTTCAAACTGAAGGATTGAATTACTGGCCAATTAACAAGATTAGTGATCACTGTCCTTGCTCCTTGCGCTTGGCCCCAAGTCATCAACATTTCCTTCTTCTTCCACTATCACAGCAGCGGTTTTCACCATCCCGTCCATCAGGATAGTCAATGGCTTTTCGAACTGTACATGTTTAAAGAAAGTGGTTTTGTGAATCACCTTCTGCTCATTGAGCATTTCCCAGTTGACAAAGTCTACCGTTGAGGAATGCAGCACCGAGAAGTAGCCGATGTTCATCGAAGTGACATTGTGAAAGAAATGGGAGCCAAGGGATGAATCCAGCGGGAAGTTCTCCAGGCTTACCTCCACGATCACCTTTGCGTTGGAGATCTGCGACCAGTTGACAGGGATGCCCACAAAACGGTCTCTGCTTCCCCAGCGCCCCGGCCCGATGAGGATATACTGCCGTTTGCTTTTTACCATGCGGCTGTTCAGCTGTTCAATCTCGGCAGCCATCTCCAGAGTCTTTAGCTTTGTAAAGGCTTTGATATCCACATAAATTACATCATAGATATCCCTGATATCCCCGTTGCCCAGAGACGAGTGGGTATAAAGTACCAATTTCGAGCGGTCCAGCTTGCCGATGGGTAAATGTTGACTGAGCTGGTTCCCTACCAGTGGTTTGATCTGCAAAAGGTAGAAGGTGGGCAGGCCGTTTTTCGACTTGTCCAGATCCACCGCGTATTCTATCTCCACAGGGGATCCAAAAGCCTCCTTGATGGTGTTAAGCAGCACGCTGATGGTCTCTGCCAGGGGGATATAATTGTATTGCAAAATGTCGGCAAAGTTGATGATCCTGGGTCCCTGACTGCGCAATCCGGGCTCTATACGGTCGTTGACAGGGTCGTATACCGAGACGCAGTGGGCAAGGGTGCCCTGTTTCTCTGCCTCCGTGATGCTCAGCAGCTTCAGCGATGCCAGCTCACCCTGCTCCAGGAAATCCACCTCCCGGTCACTGCAGTCCAAAGCATAAAACTCCACCTGTGAGTTATTGATTAGATCCTTTATACTGTGAATGGACACCTTAGGATAACGGGGCGAGAAACGATACGACTTCCAACCGTCCACCACATAGGTGCCAAGGCCTACAGCCGCAATGGCAAACCCTTCATCGGGCTTCATACTGCCTACCGGATAAAAGTTGTATGACTGGGCCACCCCGCTGATATGCGGGTAATAATAATTACCGTATTGGTTACCCACCAGCTCCTGCAACACCACGGCCATTTTCTCCTCTTCAATTTTGTGATGGATAATGGAGAAGTAGTTCCTTGCCTTTTCCGAGAAAGTGGAAGCAAAGACCAGCTTGATGGCCATGCTGATCCGCTCGAGCATTAGTTTCTTGTTGTTCTTGACATTGGGAATGAGGTACGTGTCAAAGACCCCGGCAAAAGGCTGGGTAATACTGTCCTCCGATGAACTCGAGGAGCGTACGGCTATGGGCTTGTTTACCTGCTTGATAAAGACCTTCAGCTTGTTGATCAGGGACATGGATAACTGGGCCTCTGCAAAATGACGCCTTAGCTGTTCGTAGGACACCTTTGGGTCGATGATCTTCTCAAAAAGGTTATTTCTTATAATAAAATGCTGAAACTCATGGGTTCCTATAATCACCGTGATGGGGGCCAGGATGTTGATCTTGTTGGCCAGAGAGGGAAATTCCAGGTTATATATCAGCGTGTTGATAAAAGCAAGTCCGCGCCCTTTGCCACCGAGTGATCCCCCTGCAAAGGAAACAATATTCTTTTCATCCAAAGTGGAGGTCTCATCGAAGCTGAGGATCTTTCCCTTTTTCTTGTCTTCGCGGTAACGCTTGATGGTGTCCAGGAAAAACTGGCGCGTCTCATCCATATCCTTAAAAGTAGTTACCGGCACGGGATTTAGCGTCCTGGCCAGCTGTATCTCTCCGCGGGCCATCAGCCAAAGCGAGAGCTGGTTCTCCGAGGCATGCAAATAAAGCGACTCATCGGGCACCTCCTGTAAAAGTGTTTCAAATTCACGCAGTGACTTGGCCACTCCGATCTTATTTCCTTCCTTGTCCCTAAAGATAAAGTTTCCAAAGCCCAGGTATTGTGTCAAATACTGCTTTAGGTCCATTAGCAAAGTTTCCGAATTCTTGTTGATAAACACCACCCCTAGCTCGCGGGCCATCTTGCGGTTGCTGTTTTCCGAGGATTGCAGAATGATGGGAAGTTTCGTTACATGCGTCTGTACATAACGGATAAAGTTCACCCCTGAATCCTTGTCATTCTTTCCTCCCTTTTCAAATTCAACATCGGAAATCACACAAAGCATGAAATCCTTATACTTGTTGAAAATGGCGATGGCCTCTTCATAATTTCTTGCATGCAGGATCTTGGGTCTGGAACGCATCCGGCTGATCTTGTCCAGCTCGTTTTTCTCCACCTCGGGCAACAGCTGCTGCACATGACCAAAGACTATATCATAGAGTATCTGCAGGTATTTCGAATAATAAAGGGGCGAGTCCTCTATCAAAAGGATTACTCTTACCAGCCCGATCTGGGTGTCATTCTCCACGTTTACCTTGTCCTCTGTCGACTTGACCATGGCAAACAAGATAAGCGAGTCGCCGTTCCACACGAAAAGCTTGTCGATGGAACGAATACTGGGGATCAGCTGTTCAAAGTAAGGGATATCACTCTTTTGGTTGAGCAAAAGGTAGATGGGTATGGCTTCTTTTTTCTCTCGTATCTTCTCGCTCAAAAGCAGTGGCGCTTCCCGGTCCATGCCGGCCATCAGGATCACCAGGTCAAACTCGGTGGTCTCCATCAGATCCAGGGCTTCCTCGGCTGAGGTCACTCCCGTGATGCGGGGAACAGAGAAAAGACTATATTGATATGCTTCCCCCAAAAACTTATCGAAGAACGAATCCTCGCTCTCCAGGGTAAAGGCATCGTACAAGGTGGCCACAAAAAGAATGTGCTTAATCTTGTACTTCATCATGTCAAGGTAAATGTACTTATCGATGGCCTGCTGGTTGAAAAATAGCTGCAGGGGTTTCTTGTTCTTGGTAAGCGAGTTGCGGAAATCCTCGCTCATATGTACCGTGCTCTGGGGCACACCCTTGCGGTGCAAAATCTCCCTGCCTTTGTAGTTGTTAAGGTAACCGCCAATGAGCCTTGCCAGGTTGATCAAAAGGTCACGCTCTTCTTTCAGGAATGGTCCTTCATCGGCCTTGGCAAACTGCTTCAGGTAGGCTATCTCGATGGTTCCTTTCTTGTTGTCGATGGTCACGAAACTCTCCTTCTGCATCCAGTTGCTCTGTTGGAAGTTGGCCGTGGTATAGCTCTTGCCTTCAAAGAAGATACGCGCTTCGGCATGGCGGGCATGTTGCCATGAACCGGGAAGAAGCTCGCAGATTTCCTGCAGGGTCTCGTCAACGGCCTTACCCTGTTCAATGATCTGGGTGGTCAGGTTAATGGCCCTCAGCTCTTTCAGGCGTTCGGTATTCTCATGCTGCAGCCTGTTAAATACTTCGCGCGTGGCCGAGCCTGCTATCAACCCGGCGAGGTTAACCAGCAAGTTGCGCTCTTCCTTCAGGAAAGGCCCTTCATCAGCCGGGGGAAACTCCTTGAGGTAGACAATGTCGATCATCCCTTTTTTTCTCCCCGGGGCCTCAAATTGCTGGGAAAGCCGCCAGGGGGTCTCCCTGAATCCAATGCTTTTGTATTCATGGCCCCCGTATCGGATACGGGCTGCAGTATGCCCGGGATATTGCCATGCCTCGGGTAGAAAATTACAAATGATCCTTAACGATTCGTCCAGGTTTCTGCCACTTTTAAGAATCTCTGAAGTGCGATTTAAGCCCCTTAGTTCCTTCAGTCGCTCGGTGTTTCGCATCAGCAGCTCTTCCAGGGCTTTGCGTGAGGCCGTTCCAGAGATAAGGGCTGCAAGGTTATCAATCAAATGGCGCTCTTCTTTCAAAAATGGGTCTTCGCCCATTTCGGGAAATGTTTTAAGGTAATAAATGCTGATATCTCCAATCCCCTGATCCTTTGTCCCAAAAGTCTGTTCCAGTTTCCAGGGAGTCTCCCTAAACCCAGTGCTGGTGAAGCATTTCTCCTTGTATCGGATACGCGCTACGGTATCCGCAGGGTATTGCATGGCCTCGGGCAAAAAAGAACAGATCTCCTGGAATAGCTCTTCCAGCGATGTGTTGCGTTGCAACAGTTCGGTGGTGCGGTTAAGGCTTTTTAGCTCTTTTCGCCGTTCTTCAAAGTCGAAGGCCAGTTTACCAAACTGTATCCTGGCGATAATGCCCACCACAAGGGGAATAATCATGGCGCAGAGCGCTTCCGCCTCGTGTACTACCTGGTCCGTAGGAAGAGAAACAAGATTACGATCAATGAACAATTCAAACAGCCCCTCATGCTGAAAAGGCAGCTCAAAGCAGTGTCTGATCTCCAGGGAGGTTTGCTCAAATATCCAACTTTGTTGCACCATGCCATTAAAGGTAATGCGTACGTAAATCCCCTTGGCCTGACCGGACATAATGTCGCATACCTGTTGCAACGAATCGACCAGATTGTTACCCTTGTCCAGCACTCCGATGATCTTTGAAACAATCTCCATGGAGTGAAACAGTGGGCTTTCTATATTGCTTGAAATTGGATTGTCTTTCATAATTTCCTATTCACCAGGCAGGACTCCACCTTCCCTGTTAATTCTTTGCCCTAAAGTTAATACTTATAAATGATTGGCGATTGCAGATTTTAGTGCCTGAGTACCAAAGTTCCTCATTTATTTGTGAAAGATTGAAGTGTTGAGGATTGCTTATCGATGCGAGGTAAGGATTTTCATACTCACCCTCCTACCTTATTCCATATTTTTTTAGGTTTCAGTTAAATAATTGAAACTTCCCTCTACCATTAACCCTCTATCCATTCTCTCTAATCTACAATTGTTAATCGTTAAATTTTTCCGCTTTTCCCCTAAAAAAAAGGATGCCCCATCGGGGCATCCTTTTTCGCTGATTTGATATCTTTTCAAAAGCTAGTTAGTTCTTGATAGGAGTAAAGGTAATGGAATCCCAGAACACTACGCCCCAGCCTACGCATACCAGTTTCACCTTATGTTCCTCGGTGGTTTTCCAGTTCACCTCGCCAAAGTCCATCTTGGTTCCCGACAGGCGGGCGTTGAACGGCGAGTTGGGCACTTTCACCCCGTCGATATATGCATCGAAAATGGGAAGGTCATCGCCCCCGGTCCAGATGTTGGCACTTACGGTGTACCGGCCCTTCATCACCTTGGGGAAGGTCACTTCCACCCACCAGAAGCCCAGCAGCGAGATGTTGTCATTGTTCAAAATGGCTGAACGTCCATGGTTGGGCTTATAATAGTACAACAGGTAGTCACCTTCAAATTTAATCTTCTGGAAGGAATTCTGCCCATCATGCCATTTATAGTAGTACTTGCCGTAGAAGTCTCCTTCCTTGAACTCGATAAAGTCGGTCGTCTCAAAAGTGACCGGGTAAGCCTCGGGCAGGGTTACAGGCAACAGCTTGTTCACCGAATGCACTACTCCGTTCTTAACCGGCACATTCGACTGTCCCAGCACAAAAGCGGTGTAAACGTTGTTCTTGCGGTCAAAGTTGATCTTGTAGTCATCCTCGATAGCAATGGACACGTTGTTATCCCTGGAAAGGATAGGATAGGTACCCGTCTTTAAATCCGAGAGGAAATAACTTCTGTTCAGACAGTGGTACTCCATGTAACGGTAAAAAGGATTCTTAATGTATTTCACACTGTCCGGATTTGCGCCGGTCCAGGCGATCAGGTCGTTCACACTGTTGATGTTGTTGGCATGGAAAACACTGTCCGAGACAGCCAAAATGGTATAGCGGTTACGTGCCCGCTTGGATCCGTAAGGAAAATCAACCATGTCCAGGGTATCTTTCAACCCGGTTAGTTCAAGGCCCTTGGCAAAGATGGAGAACCTGGAATCATCCACAAGGTAACTGTAGGTGGTATGGCTCAGCGGCTCCAGTACATGATCAATCACGTGGATATACCCATTGGCCGTTTTCACATTCTGGTCAATCACCTTGGCCACTTTGTTCACATAGATGTCCGAACCGTGAAATTCCGTTGCAACATAGTCGCCCAGGGCGTTGGGCTCGCGAAGGGCCCCAAAACCAATATCACTGGCCGAAATCTCTGCCGGC
>DATGYU010000331.1:0-12398 GCA_035297625.1 Prolixibacteraceae bacterium | reverse complement strand
CACTTTAAGTGAGACTATCAGTATCAGTATACAGAAATCGTGAACGCTAAATTTATCAGTTAGAATCCTAAAAATATGGTTATTTATCACTATATTTAATGGTAACTTTTAAACTTAACTTCAATGATATCTGTTAGTCACCTGCACCCCATGTTGGTGCACTTTCCAATTGCACTCATATTAATTGGATTTGTAGCCGATTTTATTTACTTCTTTTATAAGAAAGAAGCAGGGTTGTCCATGGTTGGCTTTTATCTGCTTATCATAGGAACCCTTTCTGCACTGATCGCTTTACTTAGCGGTGCTTTATTTACTTCTGAGATGACTGGCGCCGCTGGTGATGTGAAAGAAACTCATGAGCTATTTGCCTGGATTACAGTCATTAATTTACTGTTGTATTCAGCCTATCGGATATACATAAAAGTCAAAGGACGTGAAACCAATACCATTAATCGCTTGTCGTTTGCCTGGTATGGGTTAGCGGCGGTGTTTGTATCAATAACCGGTTTTTTTGGCGGGACCCTGGTTTATAATTATATGATGCCACTTTAGTATTAATATAAAAAATAAAAAACCATGAAGAAAATCTTATTATTTGCATTAGTGAGTGTAATGATCTTTGCGGGTTGTCAACGAATTCAACCCACCAAAACAATTGCAGATTTGAAAGCAGGCATTAAAGGGGAAACCACTGCAAGTGCCAAATATGCTGCTTTTGCCCAAAAGGCAAAAGAAGAGGGCAATGCCAATATTGCCAGTTTATTCCTTGCCGCTTCAAAAGCGGAAGCTATCCATGCGGCCAACCATACGAAGGTACTGGAAAGTCTGGGCCAAAAGATGGAAGCCTTCACCCCTGAATTCGAGGTGAAAACTACCGCTGAGAATCTAAAGGCAGCAGAAGAAGGGGAGAACTATGAGTCAACAAAGATGTATCCCCAGTTTATTGCAGATGCCAAGGCCGAAAGGATTATAAAAGCAGAAAAATCGTTTAACTGGGCCAATGATACCGAAAAGAAACATGAGAAGTTTTATGCTTCGGCCTCCAGCTCACTGGCGGCAGGTTCTCAAAATACTTTACCTGCTAACTATGTCGTATGTCCTACATGTGGCAATACCTATGACAAAAATAAAATGGATGAAAAATGTGCTTTTTGCCAGACCAAGAATAGCAAGTTTGTAGCTATTTGAACTGACAGTAGTATAGGGTAGATATATCGTAAAATTTCCCAACTTAATTTAAAGGCGATCGGATTATATAACCCGATCGCCTTTGGTTTGTCATAAGGCATGCTGATTTCGGATTAAGCAGAAAATCTGAGGAGAGATGTGAGCCTTCAATTAAAGTAAAAAGTTCCTTCTGAGCACTCGAGGTCAAATACTGAAAGATTGCTTATCCGCTTTAGTACAATGAATTGATCACTGATCACTGATCACTTGCTATTGGGCTCCCTGCTCCCTGCCCCCTGCACCATGCCTTTTCTCCTCATCAATCCTGATTGATCCCTGATTTCTGGTTAATTTGATATTTATCGGCTTATTATTCTAAAAACTGCTTATTTTTGTAACGAACAAAACACAATCGGATATGTACAGGACACACACATGCGGCGAGTTACGCATCAATCACCAGGGGACGCAAGTCACCCTTGCAGGCTGGGTTCAGCGCGTTAGAAACCTTGGCGGAATGACTTTTATCGACCTTCGTGACCGTTATGGCATCACCCAACTTGTTTTTGATGAGAATACCGATCAGGCTGTAGCCGGATTGGCTAATCAGCTGGGCCGCGAATATGTGGTTCAGGCAACGGGTAAGGTACGTGAACGCTCAAGCAAGAATAAGAACCTGCCTACCGGTGATATCGAGCTGGATGTGACAGCCCTTAAGATTTTAAACAGTTCAGACACCCCTCCCTTTACCATCGAGGATGAAAGTGACGGAGGTGACGAAATACGCATGAAATACCGCTACCTGGACCTTCGCCGCGCCCCGGTACGTGATACCCTTATCCTAAGGGCAAAGATGGCTCACGCCACACGCAGCTACCTTAACGGGCAGAATTTCATCGAGACAGAAACTCCTGTACTTATCAAGTCGACTCCAGAAGGAGCCCGTGACTTTGTGGTGCCTTCCAGAATGAATCCCGGAGAGTTTTACGCTTTGCCTCAATCGCCTCAGCAGTTAAAACAGCTGCTCATGGTGGCAGGTTTTGACCGCTATTACCAGATCGTGAAATGCTTTCGCGATGAAGATCTTCGTGCCGACCGTCAGCCTGAGTTTACCCAGATCGACTGCGAGATGGCTTTCGTGGAACAGGAAGATGTGCTCAACATGTTTGAAGGCCTGACCAAATACCTGTTTAAGGAAATAAAGGGATTGGACATTACTCATTTTCCCCGTATGCCTTATTCGGAAGCCATGGAAAGCTACGGATCGGACAAGCCGGATATCCGCTTTGACATGAAGATTAAAGATCTGACTGCCTTAGCAAAAGGGAAAGGATTCTCCGTATTTGACGATGCAGAATTTATCGGCGGTATTTGTGCCAGCGGGTGCTCAGAATATACCCGTAAACAACTCGATGAACTGACCAACTGGGTAAAACGTCCCCAGATTGGCGCCAAAGGTTTGGTGTATTTGAAATACAACACCGATGGAAGCATCAAATCATCAGTTGATAAGTTTTATTCACCGGAAGATTTGCAGCAGTGGGTTGATCTGTTTGGCGCTAAACCGGGAGATCTGTTATTAATTCTTTCAGGTCCTAGAGAAAAAATGCTTAAGGCCATTGGCGATTTGCGTCTGGAGATGGCCAATCAATTGGGTCTGCGCGATAAGAATGTATTCCAGCCATTGTGGGTGGTTGATTTCCCGCTGTTGGAATGGGATGAAGAAACCAGGCGATTCTATGCCATGCACCATCCATTTACTGCACCAAAGCCGGAGGACATCTCCCTTTTGGATACCAATCCGGGAGCTGTGCGTGCCAATGCCTATGACCTGGTCATTAATGGAGTGGAAATTGGAGGAGGCTCAGTTCGTATCTTCGATAAATCGCTTCAGGCTAAAATGTTCGGATTACTGGGCTTTACACCTGAACAGGCAGATTACCAGTTTGGCTTTTTGATGAATGCCTTTAAATATGGGGCTCCGCCTCATGCCGGTATAGCCTTTGGCTTTGACCGATTAACTTCAATGTTTGCAGGCCTGGACAGTATCCGCGACACCATTGCCTTCCCGAAAAACAATTCAGGTAGAGATGTGATGATGGATAGTCCATCTACCATTTCCCAGGAACAATTAAATGAACTGAACCTGGTAGTGAATCTCAAACAATAATAGGAATTCTATAATAAAGCAAAGGGGTGCAGGATATATTCTGTGCCCCTTTGTTGTTTTTTAGTTTCAAGTTTCAAATCCCAAGTGATGCTCTGCATGAGGTAATTTGTCTAATCATAAATAGCTTTAAAGATTTTTAGGTCCTCAGGGTTCTTGATTAATTAATTTATGCTGTAGATCTCATAAATTGTAAATTGTAAATCGTTTGATAGTAAATAATTGTATATTTAAAAAGTTTCTTCAAAGCTCTTTTTGAATAATGAGAATTTCAAGTAAAATTAAGCCTGCCTCGTGGTTTACTCCAGCTCTTCTGTTGGTAGGTTTTATTTTAGTGTTTGGCTTGATGATATGGTTGATCCAACTGCGCATTGATCGTTTTCGTCAAAGCGAAATTACTTCGCAGTTGGCATCTGTTGCCGAGAGCGTAAGACTTAGGCTGAAAGGTAATGAAGACTATTTATTGATGCTGGCCAAGGAAAGGGCCGGCAATTATCTGGATCACGAACAGTTTCAACGACGTGCTTCCCGTTATGTGGCTGACCACCCGGAACTTATCAATTTTACATGGGTCGATTCTTCCAATTATATCAGGGATGTTGCTCCTCAGGAGGGAAATCAACAAATCATTGGGCTTCACCTTTATCTTGCCGAGCCTCAAAAGGCTTCTCAATGGGCAAAACAAACCAGACATCCTAAATATACAAGAGTGTTTGAAGCTATCCAGGGAAATCCATCGTTTGAAATCTGGGTACCGGTCTATAATGGAGAAACCTTTAATGGGTTATTTGCAGGAGTATACTCCTGTGAAAAAGTAGTAAATTCCCTTATTCCGGAGCAAATAAAATCCCGTTACGAAATCAGTCTGGCTGATGGCAGCGGGAATATCCTTTGGCAAATAAATCACCAACAGTCAACAGCCAAGAGGGGAGAATCTGCATTTTTAATCAATACGACGGATAATGGACTCTATCTGCGTTTTACACGAATTGAAAGAGCATTTATTGACCGAACCCTGGTGTTGGTGATGCTTTTATGCCTGTGTCTTGTGATTGGCATGTCATATACGATGTGGCGCATTAATCTTGAAAGCCATCGCAGAATTCAAACAGAAAAGGAATTGCAGAAGCAAAATAAGGTATTTGCTGCCCTAAATGAAGAATACAAAATACAAAATCTGGAGCTTCAGAAGGCAAAAGAGAAAGCTGAGGTGGCCGATCGCCTTAAGTCAGCATTTTTGGCCAATGTGTCCCATGAGATACGCACCCCGTTAAATTCCATTGTTGGCTTTTCTTCTTTGCTGGGCGAGCAGGGATTAGATGAAGAGACGAAAAAAACATATGTCAACATGGTAGAAGCTAATAGTGAATCCTTGCTGGTGTTGATTGATGAAATACTGGACCTTTCCAAAATAGAAGCCAGACAGCTTACCTTAAAAAAACAGGATTTTAGCGTAGATCATCTGCTAAGTGAATTGTTTCAGACCTTTAGTCAAAGTAATAAAAATAAAAAGGTTGAGCTGGTTGTTGGCAGAAGTGTGGAAAATAAAACCCTGACAGTCTTCTCTGATAGGGTCAGGATCAGACAGGTTCTTACCAATTTTCTTACCAACGCCTTTAAGTTTACGGATAACGGATACATCGAGATGGGTTACTTCCTGTCAGAAAATAATGAACTGGTGATGTATGTAAAGGATACAGGCATCGGAATAGAAAAACAATACCATCAGGAAATCTTTCACCGGTTTCGTAAGCTCAATGAAGATTCTGCCCGTCTGTACAGGGGCACCGGATTAGGCCTTGCCATCAGTGAGAAAATTGTTGAACTGTTGGGTGGAAGGATTTGGGTAGAATCGGAACCCGGCAAAGGTTCTGCTTTCTTCTTTATTCTGCCAGACTGGCATTTAAGTGATATTGCCAGTTAAAAGAATCCCAGTTCAAGCCTGGCTTCTTCGCTCATCATCGATTTATCCCATGGCGGGTCAAAGGTCAGCTCTACATTGGCCCCTTCAATGTTGTCCACACTAATGGCTGCCTGGCGAACGTCTTCCACCAGCATATCAGCTACCGGACAGCCCGGTGCCGTCAGGGTCATAATGATATTGGCCCAGTTACTAGTATCAATGTCCACGTTGTATACCAATCCTAAATCGTAAATGTTAACAGGTATCTCAGGGTCGTAAACATCTTTTAGTTTCTCAATTATCAAATCTATTCTGTTGTCCATCACGCGTTCTCCTTTCCTGATATTCTATTGTAAGCAACAGCATAAAGTTTGATTTGTTTGATCATGGCCAACAACCCGTTAGAACGGGTAGGCGAAAGGTGCTGTTTTAACCCGATCTCATCAACAAAGAAAAGTTCATTGTTGATGATCTCCTCGGGTGTTCTGTCAGAAACTACCCTGAGCAATAAAGCTACCAGTCCTTTTACGATTACCGCATCACTTTCACCATGAAAGATAAGCTTGCCGTCCTTAAAATCGGATACCAGCCAAACACGCGACTGACACCCTTTGATAAGGTGCTGGTCTGTTTTGTCCTTCGGGTCCAAATCTTTCAGTTCATTGCCCAGCTCAATCAGGTAACTGTATTTGTCCATCCAGTCCTCGTAAACTGAAAACTCCTCAATGATTTCCTGCTGTATTTCGTTAATTGTCATCATTACTATTTAATAACGGATGCAAATGTCGTTAATTTTTTATTCCCAGCAAAAAGAATTCTGTTATCGTAAAGTTAAGGATTGAATTCTTAATAAAAATGCTAAGAAACAAGGAACGTTGCCGTGTTTTTTTTGAATCATTATAAATAACAAATCCGCTATTTCGTGGCCATTAAAAATTGTACCTTAGGGTCATGTTACAACCAACAATTCATTCAATAAAATTGATAAACATGGAATCATTAGCAGGATCTCAAACAGAGAAAAATCTATTAAAAGCATTTGCAGGCGAATCTCAGGCCCGCAACCGGTATGAGTTTTTTGCCAAGGTTGCACAAAAGGAAGGCCTTGAACAGATTGCCGCCCTTTTTATGGAAACGGCAGAAAACGAACGTTCCCATGCCAAGCAGTTTTTTAAACAACTCGAAGGGCGCCCGTTGGAAATTACAGCCACTTATCCTGCCGGCAAAATCGGTACTACACTGGAAAACCTGAAAGCGTCCGCGGAAGGTGAAAATGAAGAATGGACAGACCTGTATCCTGAGTTTGCCCGTGTTGCCGAAGAAGAAGGCTTTAAAAAGATCGCCATGCTCTTTAAACTAATCGCTAAGATTGAAAAGGAGCACGAAGCGCGCTATCGCCAGTTGTTCGAAATGCTCGAAGCAGGTAAGGTATTTGAACGTGAAGATAAGGTGATCTGGAAATGCCGCGTGTGCGGATTCCTGCATGAAGCCCACAAGCCCCCGTTAAATTGCCCGGTATGTGAACATCCCCAGGCTTACTTTGAGGTAGCTTAAGAAGATTACGCGGATTAATACGGATTACGCGGAAATAGAATCCGCGTAATCCGTATTAAATCCGTGTAATTATAATGATTTGATTCTTTCCATAGCTTCCAGTACCTGGTCCCTGTCGGCAAATGCAGAGAATCGGAAATATCCTTCACCTGATGGTCCAAACCCTGATCCTGGTGTACCTACCACATTGGCCTCGTTGAGCAGCTTGTCAAAGAATTCCCATGATTTTAAGCCGTTGGGGGTCTTTACCCATACGTAAGGGGCATTTACCCCACCAAAGACCGTAAAGCCTGATTCCTTTAAGCTTTCACGCATAATACGGGCATTCTCGAGGTAGTAGTCAATAACAGCCTTCACCTGCTTTTTTCCTTCTTCCGAATAAATGGCAGCAGCTGCTTTTTGTACAGGATATGACACTCCGTTAAATTTGGTGGTGTGGCGACGGTTCCAGAAGGTCTTTACCTGGTGGGCATTTCCTAAACTATCATAAGCATACAACTCTTTTGGAATCACTGTAAAGGCACAGCGTGTCCCGGTAAAGCCTGCCGTTTTTGAGAAGCTGCGGAATTCAAGGGCTACCTCTTTGGCTCCTTCAATCTCAAAAATTGAATGAGGTATGCTGTCGTCGGTAATGTAGGATTCGTAGGCGGCATCATAAAGAATGATGCATTTGTTGGCACGTGCATATTCCACCCATTTGGTCAGTTCCTGCTTGCTGGCAACTGTTCCGGTAGGATTGTTTGGATAGCACAAAAAGATAAGATCAGGACGTTCCGCAGGCAGTTCTGGAATGAACCCGTTGGCCTCATTACAGGGCATGTAAATGATACCTTCAAAATAACCGTTGCTTTGAATGGTACCTGTCTTGCCCGACATAACAGTAGTATCGGCATAAACGGGGTACACCGGATCACAGATGGCAATCTTGTTGGCAGCCCCAAATATCTCCTGGATATTTCCCGTATCACATTTAGAACCGTCGGAAACAAATATATCATCAGCCGAGATATCCACGCCGCGGCTTTTGTAATCGTGCAGGGCAATCGCCTCACGCAAAAAATCGTACCCCTGTTCCGGCCCGTAGCCTTTAAAAGTGGCAGCATTTCCCAATTCTTCCACTCCTTCATGGAAGGCCTTTACAACTGCCGGTACCAAAGGCTGGGTCACATCGCCAATGCCCATGCGGATAATCTTCTTGTCCGGGTTGGCAGCTGCAAATTCACGCACTCTTCTGCCTATTTCAGGGAACAGGTACCCTGCCTGAAGTTTCAGGTAATTCTCATTAATCAATGCCATTGTATGTCGATTTTAAGTATTTTCTTTTTGGTCTTTCGAAAGGCCAAAGTTAGTAATTTGATTGAACGGATTAAGGCAGATTACACGGATAATGACATTCAGCAGGGGGCAACTATAACATTTTATTAAAGTTAACCACGATAGATGAACTGATAACCAGCAAGGGGGTAGTTAGGGCAGACTGCTGCATGGGATAAACAAAATGCAAGATAGGGGGTTGAATGACAAAACATTGAAGTATGATCACTTTTAAATCCCTTTCGGGAATCTATCTTCTGGAGGCCAGTCAGTATCTTGACATTTCGATGGATGAGGCATGGCCGTTTTTCTCTTCACCGGGCAATTTATCGCTTATCACCCCTTCTCACATGGGGTTTCGAATCACTTCAGGAACTCCTGATGTAATGTATCCCGGGCAAATCATCACTTATCGGGTCTCGCCCTTTTGGGGATACACCACCCATTGGGTAACCGAGATCACCCATGTTTCTGATAAACATTTCTTTGTGGATGAACAGCGCCTGGGCCCTTATAAAATTTGGCACCATGAACATCTTTTCGAAAAGCAGGGAAAAGGTATCCTGATGACTGACCGTGTTTATTACAGACTGCCGTTTGGCATCATAGGACAAATTGCGCACACCCTTTTTGTCAGAAGACAACTTAAAAAGATATTTCTTTTCCGTGAGGCATATCTTTTAAAGTGGACCGGGAGGTTAGAATGATTAAGGGCATAGAACATTCCGGGGAAGGAATAATGAGAAAAGTGCAAAAAACGTTCAAGGTGTCAAATCCTCAACTCATAGTCCCACGAAGTACCTGATAGCCCAACAATTTACATCTTTTGGGCGTAAAAAAATGTTTTACATTTTGTAAAAATTACTTCTGTAAGGCCTGTTGTTTTTGCTCATTAAATAGGGTAATCCTGAATTTTTTATTATTCTTTTAATATGTTGTTATACAGCAATGTATCAGCGGGTAATTTCTTTTGTTTATGAAGTTTGAGAAAATGAATTGGCCCACTTGGCATGATTTGTGGTTAGTTCAGCCGGACATATTGTGTTACATAAAATATGAAGGCCTGGTATCTGCATGGCAAGTGAAATAATATTTGACTTTGTGCCTATCAAATGATGCCGGATCACATGCTTTAAAGGATTATTGGTTTAAGTATTTTATGAATGTTCTTTATTTTTTAACCCATTTTCTTATAATTAATGAGGAACGTTTTTTTATTTATATGTTGCATTCTTGTATGTTTGGTTGTTGGAATTTCCAGGGCCGAGGCCCAGGTTACAGCAACAGGTACAGCCACTGCTGAGATTATCGAAGCATTAACATCCCGCGAGGTATCGCCTCTTAACTTTGGTCGTTTCTCACCTGAAACACAGGGTGGCAAGATCATTCTTTCTCCCGACGGTGTACAATCGGTGCAGGGTACAGTAGTTCTGGCAGGTGGCACTCATAGTTCTGCCAGCTTTTTAGTCAGTGGCCAGTATGAAGCTACTTTTACTATCTCTTTACCTTTAGGACCTGTAGTGCTTACCAACCTGCAAAATGAAAAGACTATGATTGTAAGCGATTGGCAATCCTCTCCCGCACCGGGCGTGGGAATGGGCAAACTGGTGGGAGGTTCCATGACAATTTATATTGGGGCAACTTTAAACGTTGGAGATATGAATGCCAACCCGGTAGGAATGTATGCCGGTACATTTACCGTCACCTGTGCCTACAATTGAGCTTAAGATTCAATGGAATGAAGCCGTAAAAGTGTTTTTCGTCCTTCGAACACTGATTATCTGCCACTTTTCCTGACTGCCGCATTGGACTGACTGGCAAACAGGTCATATCCCCATTTTTACATCTTCCCATTTTTCACACCCTCAGCCTGCGTTTTTTTCTTTATCCTTTTAGTGCCTCTGCAACATTTCCGGGAAATTTGTAATACTGACTTCAGGCATTGCCTGTTTGATTTTGAATCAAGCGGAAAGCCTGGGAGATAGGGCGTTTAACGGATCAATCTAAAAATGCTGTGGATAAAATAAATAAGGCGTATCGAATAAGAAATAACAAATGTAAAAGTATGGCCTGACCCTTGGATACTTCCTTATTCCTGATCTTTTCTTTATTGATTTAATTCCCCAACATTTCCCCTTCATCCGGTTTTACGTTTGAAATTTAATGTTTAATATTTCAGGGTTCAAGCTTTAAGAATTGGATATCAGCAATAACAATGGGTATTGAACACTGAATACCGATCATTTCTCCTTTGACTTGCTCAACCTATAGAATTACTCCTTTATTTGCTGTTTCTGTAACCTTTCTGTAACCTTTCTGTAATGTTTCTGTAATCTCAGTTACAGAAACCTTACACATGAGTTACTAATGGGTATCTAAAACTGCATAACCTAAGGCAGGAAAATGAGAAAGTAATCTGGAACAATTCCATTGTTTTTACCCGTATGACTTTTGAAACGGAAGATGCGAAGAGATTTGGGTTTTGAATTATAAGTCTAAAGTTGGGTTTTCGAAATAGGGAGAGGGACAGGAAGGAGTGATTAAACCCTGAATGCTGGATACTGGCTTCCGGTTTCCCAGCCTCATGTTTCTGGGGCCAGGGCTTTTCGCAACCTGCCTGATTGCTTTAATTTGGCCATTATGCCATTCAGTTATTTCACCTCCCAATCACTGAATATCAATGTTTTTTATAAAAAGTATTAAAATATATTCATTTGCAGGGTTACCTTTTGCTCTTTTTTAGAATTAATAAGTAGAGAGAACATGTATTTACCATTAAATTAAAAGAAGCTATATAAATTGAATGGGGTCAATTTATATGGATTCTAAATTAAAGGTATTTTGCATTATTATTTTATCTATTTTTAAAGTGTTTGCACAACCTACATTGGAGATGAATCTGATTCGGAAAAGAAAACCGGTATTAACTGGTACAAGGGGAATATAATCAGGGCATATACTGTTTTTTTCGGTATATGAAATCAATTTATTTTCCTTTTAACAGATAATTCCGGCTTGAAAGGATTGCTATCAGGTAGGATGGGATTTGAAGCGAGGGTTTTGCAATGAAGAGATGTAATGGCAGGAAAATACGGGGGGTGATACTTTTCTGTTTTGTTTTTTGTGCAGTCTGCGGGTTACCGGCAAGTGCTGTCAGGAACAATCTATTTATTCTTTTGCCCATCTCCAGCACTATACGCTTCCCTGAAACGCCTGTTAATCTGATGGATAATCATTCCATTGTAATGCTTCCCGTTAGTGCTAAGTCGCCCTGTTTACTGAATGCCGAAACCTCCTTTTCTTTTAATAACGAATTAAGTTATTCGGATATTATCCATGATCCAAATAAAATAACTGAATCTTATACGGTAAATTGTCCAACGGATGCCGGTGTGATTTCTGGTGATTCTCATATTTGCATATCCATGGGGACGACAACTTTAAGCTCTACTGTACCGGGAGGTACCTGGACTTGCGACAAGCCGGAAATTGCAACAATACATCCAACTACAGGATTGGTCACCGCCCAGGCTTCAGGTACAGGAGGTGTAGTGAAAATCACTTACACCATTGAAACCGCAGGGTGTACACCCGTAAATACGTCCATGGATCTGACAGTTGATGATATTCCAACTATTGGCTTTATTTCAAAACCTGCAGATATCTGTCAAGGCGGAACTTCTTTACCACTGGATGGAATAGGGAAAATAGGGGGTGGTGCAACCGGTGGCATTTGGTCTACCCCGGCTGGTGGAACATTTAATCCAAATGAAAGAACACTGAATGCCACCTGGACGCCTCCATCGAATTTTTCCGGGGAGGCAATACTTACTTTGACAACAACAGGGGGAACCTGCTTTGTATCTACGAATACAAAGATTAATGTTAATACCGCTCCTTCCATTACCGTTCAGCCTACTGCTCCTTTGGCGGCTTGTTCAGGTAGTGGCACCCGTAGCATGAGCGTAACTGCCACGGGAACAAATTTAACCTATGAATGGAGGAAAAACAATGTTGCATTAACAAACGATGGCGTCGTCAGTGGTCAAGGGACAACTTCCCTAACTTTGACCAATCCCACCACCGGTTATGCTGGCAACTACAATGTAGTGGTAAGCGGAACCTGTTCTCCTTCAGTAACCTCTGCGGCTGTTCCTGTTGTTGTTAATGCTTTACCTACAGTCACCGCTACTCCTTTAACACAAACCATATGTTCGGGTACAAACATTAATAAAATTGTTTTTAGCGGTACGGTTGCTGGTACAACCTACAATTGGACCAGGGACAATGGGA
>DATGYU010000330.1:0-13397 GCA_035297625.1 Prolixibacteraceae bacterium | reverse complement strand
AAAGGGCGGCTGTTCCATCCTCTGACAAGGTGTTGGGGTCAAGCAACACACTTGGCTCAGCTTTCATGTCAGCAGTGGTGTAAATGACACTCTGGTTCTGCAAACCATTGTTTTTGGAAAAGAAATATTTGCCCGCTTCCTTGTAGGGTACCCCGTATTTTGGGTAATCCCACAACTCGGTGAGCCTTTTGTTGATCTTTTCACGCGAGGGTAATTGAGCCAGGTATCCGAAGGTAAGCTGATTTTGTGTCTTTACCCATTCAGCCGTTTCCGGTGAATTATCATCTTCCAGCCAGCGGTAAGGATCCGCCACCTCTGTGCCGAAATAGGTATCTTTTACCTCCCCTTTTTGAGTAGGAATATATTGAATAAGTTTTTCTGTAAATGACATCATAAATGTAAGGGCTAAAATAGAAATAACAATGCGTTTCATGGATATAACAAATTTAGGAGTAGTATTTCAGTTGTCGATGTTCCAATGATTTATTTATGGGTAACCGGCTAATTGTATTCATAACAAGAGAAATTCTTATGGATGAAAGAAAATAATCTAAAATGAACACTATAAATTGTACAGGCCTTTAACAAGCACTATTTTCTGCCTTCCCTATTCATAGACCGACACAAAATAACAATTTATCTGTCAGAATCTTCATTTAACAGTGTTTTCTTTTGAGATATCAGGCCTTTGTTGCACCTTTGATTTGTTAACCTGCTAAAGTCCAGCCTATGAAATTAGTTATCTGCTGCATTTTATTTCTACTGGCAGCTACAGATACTTTTTCGCAAACGGTCATCTCAGGAACAGTAACCCAGGAAAAAGGGGAAGCTTTACCGGGAGCCAATGTCTATTTGCAGGGAACCTTTGATGGAACTACTTCAGGCTCAGATGGCCAATTTACTTTAAAGACCTCCAAAAGCGGACAGTATGTTTTGCTGGTGGAGTTTATGGGTTATGAATCCTATTCCCAAAGGATAGAACTCAAAGGGGACCCCATCCGGTTGGATATCCGGTTAAAAGAATCGTTTAACCAACTGAATGCAGTAACTATTACTGCTGGCACCTTTGAGGCAAGCGACAAAAAACAGGCGGTTACCATTACCCCCAGGGACATGGTTACCACGGCCGGTGCGGTCGGTGATGTTTACGGCGCTTTGCAATCCCTGCCCGGAACAACCATTAATGGGGAGTCCGGCCGATTGTTTGTCAAAGGGGGTGACAGTGAAGAATCACAAACTTATATTGACGGATCACTGGTTTCTGTACCTTACAATTCCTCGGCACCAAATTTGGCTACACGGGGACGGTTCAGCCCTTTCATGTTTAAAGGAACCATTTTCAGCACGGGGGGCTACTCGGCCGAATATGGGCAGGCTCTTTCATCCGTTTTGCTGCTGAATTCCAATGACATGCCCGAAGAGGACCAGCTGGATTTATCTTTTCTGACAGTGGGACTTGAAGTGGCAGGTACTAAAAAGTGGAACTCAGGTGCCGCCACCGGAACACTGTCTTACAATAATTTGGGGCCTTATATGAGCCTGGCACCTCAGAATTACAGCTGGCCCAAAGCCCCTGAGTCCACAACTGGCGCTTTAAGCCTTCGTCAGAAGACCAGCAAAACCGGCATGTTAAAATTCTATTCCAGTCTGGATAACGGTCATTTTACCCTTCGCCAGCAAAACCTAGATGCCGGAGGCAACCCTGTCGATTTTATCCTTGCCAACAACAATACTTTTATGAACGCCTTCTGGCACGATCAGCTGGGCCAGAAATGGGCTATGACAGCGGCAGCCTCTTTTACCGACAACAAGGATAATATTCATGTTGACCAAACCCGGGTGAAGCAGCATATTCAGGGAGCTCATGTAAAAGATGTATTGTCTTACCCTTTCAGCGAAAAGTTTATGCTGAAGTTTGGGGGCGAAATGTTTGCAAAGACTTATACCCAGGATGTTTGGATGCCCAATGAAATTCATAACAACAGTTTTACCAATCATACCTTTTCGGCATTTACCGAAGCCCAGGCCTATGCCTCCGCAAAGTTTGTAACCCGGATAGGCGGTCGTTTTGAATATTCTGACTACCTGAAAAAATATACCCTTTCGCCACGGCTGTCAGCTGCCTATAAAATAACCGATAAAAGCCAGTTTTCTGCTGCCTATGGATGGTTCTTTCAAAACCCGGTGGACGATTACCTGCTTTATACCAGTCTGTTAAAGTCCGAAAGAGCGGATCATTATACCTTAAGCTTTCAATCCTCTGCCGAAAGCCGTACCCTGCGTGTTGAACTGTATTACAAGGATTACAAGGACCTGGTTAAACTCACAGGCGATGAGTTTTACCTGCCTTCTGCCTATAATAATAACGGAAGTGGCTATGCCAAAGGCCTGGATTTATTTTGGCGGGATAAAAAGTCAATCAAATATGGCGATTACTGGATTTCCTATTCCTATTTGGATACCAAACGCAATTACCGTAACTTTCCCATGGAAGCGGTTCCTCGTTTTGCCAGTAAACACAATCTGTCGGTGGTTTACAAACATTGGCTGGGTGGTCTGAGATCATACCCGGGCGCCAATTTCAGGTATTCCTCCCCCCGGGTGTACAACGATCCCAATTCCAGTGTTTTTAACGGCAACAAGATGCTGGCCTATAAAAGCCTGGATGTAAGCTGGAGTTTTTTATACCGCCAAAATATTATCATCTATGGCGCGGTAACCAATGTGCTGGATTTTAAAAATGAATATGGACAACGCTTTAGCGATACCCCTGATGTAAACGGACAATATGCGGGAGCAACCATCAAGCCTTCCTCCAACCAGTTTTATGTAATTGGCTGCTTCATCACCCTGACCAAAAGAGGCAATGCCAATCAGCTGGAGAAGATTGACTAGGGTTAAAGGAGCACTCGACGCAGTGTGTAGCAATCAGTGGTCAGTTGGCAGTGTGTAATCCTCCATCCCAGACCTGACTTTAAGGACCTTAAGGTCTTTAAGGTCCTTAAAGTCAGGTCTGGGATGGGAACTTTAAACTTGAAATTTGGAACTTTAAACTTTTAATGATACCCTTATGAAAAAATTGATCTTTTTACTGGTTGTAATAGTATTTAACCTGAGCGCAAAGGCGCAGAATGCCGAGTATTTAAAAACCATGCAAGAAACGCTTGGTCAGTTCTCTTCGGTTCAAAGTGTGGCTGATATGCAGGCCCTTGGTAACAAATTCCAGATGATTGCCAATGTTGAAAAAGGGGAGTGGCTGCCCTTGTATTACCATGCCGAATGCTATATTTTGATGAGTTTCATGGAACAAAGCGATGCCGCCAAAAAGGACAATTACCTGGATGTAGCCGAAAAATCAATTACTAAGCTGATTGAAATGGCTCCCAATGAGGCTGAGGTATTTGCATTACAGGGTTTTTACCTGACCGGCCGCCTGGTGGTCAATCCCATGGAACGAGGCCAGGAGTATAGCGGTCGTGTACAGCAAGCTCTTGGCAAAGCGCTTGCAATTGATCCTGCCAACCCAAGGGCCCAGATGCTGAAAATACAAATGGACATGAATTCGGCCCCTTACATGGGTTTGGATGCCAAATCGTTCTGTCCCAAGGCGAAAGAACTGCTCGCAAAATGGGATGATTTTAAACCTAAATCATCCATTTACCCTACCTGGGGAAAAGACCAGGTCGAACAAATTGTAAAAGGCTGTGAATAAATTGTTAAGGACCTCATTGCTGCTCTTGTCAATTTTATGGAGAGGTCATCAGAGATGGTCAGAATACGTTATATTGCTTAATTTATATCAATAAAAAAAGCCCGGTATACCGGGCTTTTTTTATTATCAAGATTATAAATGTTCTTCTCAATTGCGGTCACGGTTGTCGCGGCGATCTCCTCTGTCGCGGTTATCTCTGCGATCACCTCCACGGTCACCGCCTCTGTCACCTCCACGGAAATCTCTGCGCTCACCACCTCCGCGGTTGTCATCACGGCGTGGAGGACGATCTTCTGAACGCTCAGGCCTTTCGGGCATGCCTTCCGGTTTTGGAAGCAATACACGGCGAGATAGTTTCATCTTGCCATCGCGGTCCATATCCAGCAGTTTAACCTCAATTTCCTGGCCTTCCTGAAGCGCTTCTTCAACAGTATTCAAACGTTCCCAGCTGATCTCAGAAATGTGGAGCAATCCTTCTTTACCCGGCATAATTTCAATAAATGCCCCGAATGAAGTAATTGATTTTACTTTTCCCTTATAGATTTCACCTTTTTCAGGAACGGCTACAATTAGTTTTATGCGGCGTTTGGCAGCTTCCAGGGCTTCCTGGTTGGTGCTTGAAATTTCCACATAGCCGATATCATCTCTTTCTTCAATAGAAATAACCGTTTTGGTTTCTTCCTGAAGTTTCTGGATGTTCTTTCCTCCAGGACCAATGATTGGGCCGATGAATTCTTTAGGCACCTGGATCACTTCCACGCGTGGTACGTTTGGCTTGAAGTCAGGACGAGGCTCTGAGATCACCTTCAGGATTTCTCCCAGGATGTGTTCGCGTCCTTCCCTGGCTTGTTTCAATGCCTGGGTAAGAATTTCGTAGGAAAGTCCGCCTACCTTGATATCCATCTGGGTAGCGGTAATCCCTTTTTCAGTACCTGTTACCTTGAAGTCCATGTCGCCCAGGTGATCTTCATCGCCAAGGATATCTGAAAGGACTGCAAATTTATTGTTGGCAGGGTCTGTAATCAAACCCATGGCGATACCTGAAACAGGCCTTACCATTTTCATCCCGGCATCCAGCATACACATGGTTCCGGCACAAACAGTAGCCATTGAGGAAGATCCGTTGGATTCCAGAATGTCGGAAACGATTCTTACCACATAGGGGAAATCTTCCGGTATCATTTTTTTCAGTGCACGGAAGGCAAGGTTACCATGACCAATCTCACGACGGCCGGTGCCTCTTGGAACTTTGGCTTCTCCAACCGAGAAAGGAGGGAAGTTATAGTGTAAAAGGAATCTTTCTGTTCCCTGATAGGTCACACTGTCAATCTTCTTAACATCCATTTTGGTACCCAAGGTGATGGATGAAAGGGATTGGGTTTCGCCACGGGTAAAGATAGCGGATCCGTGTGATCCGGGCAGGTAGTCCACCTCACCCCAGATTGGGCGAATTTGGGTGGTGTTACGGCCATCCAGACGGATACCTTCATCCAGAATCATGCGGCGCATGGCTTCTTTTTCCACATCGTGGTAATATTTTTTGATCAGCTTAACGTTGGTGCCAAGATCAATTGCCTCATTTTCGGCATTGGCTTCCACATATCCTTCCACGTATTCATCAACGATGGCCTGGAAACCTTCCATGCGTTTATGTTTGTCATTTAAACGCTGGGTGGCCAGGGCATAGCATTTCGGATAAAGATCTTCAAACACTTTTGTTTTCAGGGCTTCATCATTGATCTCGTGGCTATAAGTACGTTTGGTTTTACCTACCAAAGCAGCAAGTTCTTCCTGAGCCTTGCAGTGAACTTTTATGGCATCGTGGGCTACTTTAATGGCTTCGAGCATAACTTCTTCACTAACCTCGTCCATTTCACCTTCCACCATCATGATGTTGTCATAGGATGCTCCAACCATAATATCCAAATCGGCTTTGGCCAATTGGGAATACGTTGGATTGATAACAAACTGACCATCGATACGGGCAACGCGTACTTCAGAAATAGGGGTAATAAACGGTACATCTGATACGGCAATAGCTGCCGAGGCTGCCAGTCCTGCCAGGGAGTCGGCCATTACTTCCGGGTCGGAAGAAATGAGGGAAATCATCAGGGCTGTCTCTGCATGGAAGTCAGCAGGGAACAGGGGCCTTAAGGCGCGGTCCACCAAACGGGCGATCAGGATTTCTTCATCGGAAGGACGGGCTTCGCGTTTCAGGAAGCCACCGGGGAACCTTCCTGCGGCAGCAAATTTCTCACGGTAATCAACGGCAAGTGGCATAAAATCCACATCTTCTTTGACGTCCACGGCAGCTACAACAGTTGCAAGCAGCATGGTAGCACCCATTTTAACGACCACTGCACCATCGGCTTGTTTGGCCAGGCGACCTGTCTCAATGGTTATGGTACGCCCATCCCCAAGGTCAATTGTTTTAATAATTGCTTGATTCATAATTTTTATCAATAAATAATTTTTTAAAAGGTACAATACAAATACCGTGGTGGGGTTTTTGTTTCAGAAAATGTTAGTTTCACTGAAGTACGCCTTAAAAAATGGTACCGACAAATTCTAACGCGGGTATAAAAATAAGAAAAGGCAATAAATATATTGCCCTTTCTGTAGTAAATTATCGACGTAAATTGAGGTCTTTGACAATTGCGCGGTAACGCTCGATGTCTTTTTTCTTCAGATAGTCCAACAGACTTCTGCGTTTACCTACCAAAGTGATCAGTGCACGCTGTGTACTGAAATCTTTTTTGTTTTCTTTCAGGTGATCAGTTAAGTGATTGATGCGGTATGAAAACAACGCAATCTGTGCTTCTGAAGATCCTGTGTTCTTGGCTGATTCTCCGTATTTTTCGAAGAATTCAATTTTCTTTTCCGGTGTTAAGTACATTTGTTATGTATAAAATTGTGATACAATGTTTAAGCCGCAGCATCGCTTTCAATAACAACAGCTTAAAATTAATTTTAAAAAGCTGTGCAAAAATAAACAAATATCTCTGAAATTCAACGGCTCAGGTAAATATTTTACCAATTCAAAGATTTGACTCTTCAGGTGCCTTGTCTTTTTGTTTCTTAAATCCGATAACAATGCTAAAACGGGCAAATCTTTCAGCATAGTAATTGGAGGGATCACTCTTGGTCCATAAATAACTTAAGCTAAGTCCTATGTTTACCTTTGTATCCGGATTTGATTCCAAAAGACTTGCCTTTATTCCAAAAGAGGGCTGATTGAAATAATCTCGGTTAAAGCCATTTAACTTTTTATTACCAAAGGTGGGCGGATCATAAATCATTAAATAAAATTCATAATCTATGTTGTTGTAGCCCATCAGCAGAACTTCTGCTTCAGGTCCTGCGGCAAAGATAAGTGACTGGGAAATATGTATGCTGGGCCGCAAAGAGACATTGGCAAATAGACTGGTAATACTGCCAGTGTATTTACTGGACGCGCCCAATCCACCTGTGTTGAAACCAATAGAAGCGTACTGTAAATTTATTCCTGCTTCTTTTCTAAGCGATAGGCGGTGATCGTTGGAGTACCAGCTTTTCGAACCATTTATGATTAGGTAGTACGGAAGCTCTTCCTCATAGAATTGTTGATCCACAGGATAGGAATTTTTGCTGATCCCTACACCCAAACTAGTTTCTCTTACCTGTTGTCCAAAGGTGCTAAGTGCAATTGTAAGGAATACTACTATCAGGATGGCAAAGTTATTTCTCATGATAATCGATTGATGCTAAGCAATGATAAATGAGTTGTTTAAAAAGTTATTAAACAGATAAGTCAGCCAGATGGTATTAAAAAGAATAAGTACCAGCAGCAGACGTATCTTTAGGCGCATCTGCATGCGGTTAAAGTAGATAAGGTAAGCGGTCACTAAAATGAAATAGAAATACCCCATGTCCAGGTAGCTGATCCCGTGCTGGTAAGGGCCATGTATTAAGGCCATAAAGCCAATGATGGCCATGGGTATCAGAATTCTTAGTTGGGTTTTGAATTCTATCTGCTTCAGTTTGGAGATCATCATAAAAAGGAAGATATAGAAGAAAGGCGACACCAGGATATAGCGATGCAATCCATTCAGGTTACCTCCCTGGGTGAGCATCACAAACAGGAAATTGCCGATAAAGTAAATGATGGAGAAATGAAACAGGTACTCTCTCATGGTATCAGGAGAAAACATGCTGACGGGTTGGTTGAACTTATCTCTTATATGTTTTATCCAGTTAAGAAATAACAGCAGGCTGGCTGGGGCCACAATACAGACAATGGCAAAAATACTCATGCCATAGCCTTCCAATGACCAGTCGGTGATAGTAGTTGGCAGCTGAAATTTATGATTCCAAAACTCACTGTGCACTTCAAACATCTTGAAAAAGTTTCCGCTGCTCAGGTACTGCAGATAAAAGGTAATGATCATTCCGGCAATAATGGGCAGAAGTTTCTTTGCCAAGTCTGGCAGAAAAGCTTTGTTGTCTTTGTTCAGCATCAGAAAATAAATGTCGGTACAAATAAAGGCAAGCCCTATAATCATAAATGATGGCCGGCTTAAGGCAAACAGCACCATTGCTAAATAAAACAGCCACATCTTGTTATGGAACAAGCCCCATAAGGCGATGCTCATGGTAAAAATAAAGGTGGCTTCACAGTAGGGAATATAAAATGAAAAGACCGATGGCAATGTCAAAGCAAGGGCAAAAAGGATAAGCTGATCCTTGGTATCAAAATCTTTTGGAGATAAAAAAAGCGAGGATAGGATCACTAATGAGAATGCAAACATCAGGTAATTCAATATCGTGATATATGGGGCCGGTAAATGAGTGATTTGCCAGATGAAGGGAAACAGGGGTGAGAAAGCATAGGTACCAATGGCGGGCCAGTTATTATCCTTTCCGTAGCCATTGTCTTTCATGTAGTTATAAAAGCCTACATCCCAATGGATAAAGTTAGCCTCATCCAAAGAAGTGTAAGGTCTTTCTGTCTTTACAATATCAATATCCTGGGCAAAGGCGTTAGGCTCTCCCACATGCTGGTTGGTGAAAGTAATCACCCCCAGCGTGTATTTGAAAACAGTTTGGTTTTGAAGTCCTTTAAAGATAATCAATCCCAGCAAAAATACTGAAATGAGAATACCCACTTTTGTTTGAATGATAGATTTCATAGCTAGTTTATTGTAAAGCCCTAATTTAGTTAATATAATCGTATCTGCAAATGATAAACCTCTTTATTCCGGTCATCTAACCTAAAACAGGCTTTTTTGCCACCACAAAAAGTGAGCTGCCTACAGGAAGCGGAATACCACGCCTGATCAGCCAGTTTTCTGCCCTTCCCATGCTTAACAGCAATCGGTTTAGCCAACGGGGGATCTCTTTCAAATCAGATTCAGAGTCCTGTGCCCCGGGCTTAGGATGAAATATTTTGGTAATCAGAATGATGAAATACAAAAGGGGCATACGGTAGCTTGAATGAAGGTTGCAAAATCCTGCTTCCTTTAATTCTTTTTCAAAAGCTTTTCTGCGGTATCTCTTTTTGGCGTGCACCACAATGTCGTGGCTTCTCTTGAGGTAATCAAAAGCTGGAAGGTTGATAATCAGCAGCCCCCCTTCTTTTAGTCCGTCATGGAATTTCTCCAATATGGCCTTGTCATTTTTTATGGCCGCATGGTACAAGACATCCAGTGACACTATGATGTCGTAGCTGCCGGGTTGCAGTTGTACCTCATTCAGATCGCCCAGATGGACATTGTCAAGGCCACGTTTTCGGGCATAATCAACAGCATCCGTTGAATAATCGATGCCTTCCACCTTACCGTATTTCTGGCAGATTTCCATCATCCGGCCCGTGCCGCAGCCCGCATCCAGGATACGGATCTTTCCTTTAGGCTTTTGTTTTTGAATGGTCGTTTCCACCAGTTCATGCAACACCCGGTACCACCAGAAACTGGTCTCCAGCGTATACATGCGGGTGTATTCACTTTTTTCCATCTGTATCTGGAGCGTTAAACGATTTTCTTATGGAATACTGGGGTTTTTTATTGTTGGACATGAAAACCCTGCCAAGGTATTCGCCTACCATGCCAATGGCAATAAGTTGAATACCGGCATACAGGGAAATAATCACCACCATAAAAGTATATCCTAAAGGGATGCCTGGATTGGTAAGCTTCTCAATCACTGCGTCTATACCGATCAAAAAGCCAATAAAGGAAAAGATAAATCCCAGGATAATGGATATCCTTAATGGCAGGATGGAGAAGTTGGTAAACATGTTCATCCACAGCCTTATCAGCCGGCGCAATGTGTAGTTTGATCTTCCCGCCACCCGTGGGTTATGCAGCACTTCAATCTTCCCGATGTTACTGGTAGTTCTTAAAATCAGCCCGTCGATATAAGGGTAGGGCAAATTGTACTTGATCACCTCATCTATCAAAAAGCGGTTGATGATCTTAAAACTGGACAGATAAAGGTTCCTGGGCTTATTAAGCATGATATTGGCCACCTTGTCATTAAAGCTGCTGCCTAGTCTTCGGAAAAGGGGCTGCTTCATCTCCTTGTAGTATGTGTAAACCACATCGTAGTCGTGGCTGATCATATAACTCATCACCTTCATCACCTCGCTTACAGGGTTCTGGAAATCGTCGTCAATGATAATGGCATAATCGCCCGTACATTTGTTCAAGCCGGCCATTACCGCATTGTGTTCCCCCACGTTGATGGCAAGGCTGTAAAAGGAAACATAGTCAGGGTGTTTTTTGGTAATGTCAATGCACACCTGTTCTGAATTATCTGGGGAACAGTCATTGATCAGCACAATCTCCATACGATACTGGGGAGCAATCTTTGCAATCAGTTCATCTGTCAGCCGGCCGATAGACTGCGCTCCATTGTATACCGGGATAATGATAGAGGTCTTGGGGGATTCAGGGTTTAAACTCATTGATGGTCTGAATTATTTGATCAATATGTTCTTTGGGTAAGCCCGGATAAATGGGCAGACTTAATATGCTGTCAGCAAATTCCACCGAGTTTTCCATGGTCTCCTCTTTCTGCCATTTAAAGGCCTTTTGCCTGTTCACCGGAACAGGGTAATGAATCAAGGTCTGTATTCCATGTTCTGCAAGGTATTCGGCCAACTGATCGCGATAAGGAGATTTTATCACAAACAGATGGTAGCAGGGCATACCATAGCTTTCCTGGGAGAGACATTCCACGCGTTGTAGCCCGTTGCGGTAGGCCTGTGCAATGGCTTGTCGCTCCCGGTTAAATTGATCGAGGTACTTTAACTTCACATTCAATATGGCTGCCTGAATCTCATCCAGCCGGCTGTTAAGGCCTTTTGAATCATGGTAATATCTTTTGGTCTGGCCATAATTGCGCAGTGCCAGTAACTTTTTATACACCGCTTCATCATTGGTGGTGATGGCCCCACCATCCCCATAGGCGCCCAGGTTCTTGGTAGGATAGAATGAAAAAGCCCCACAATTGCCCATTGATCCGCATTTCTTGTCTTTGAAGGTTGCTCCGCAGGCTTGGGCACAGTCCTCAATGATCAGTAGATTATTTCGGTCGGCAAGGGCCTTTATTGCATCAAGATTACAGCTTTGACCATATAGGTGAACCGGTACAATGGCCTCTGTACGGGCTGTAATCTTTTCCTCGATACGGCTGGTATCGATCAGGCCGTTGCTGTCCAGAATGTCCACCACAACTGGATGGGCCCCGGCTTGAAGAATACCCGTAATCGTGGGATAAGCTGTTATGTTGGTGGTGATTACTTCATCACCCATGCCGATATTATTGGCCATTAGCGCCAGCGCGATGGCCTCTGTACCTGATGCCACCCCAACGCAGTACCGCGTGCCAATATATTGGGCAAAAGCCAGCTCAAAAGCCTCCAGCTCTTTGCCCAGTATAAACCATCCACTGTCAACTACTCTTTGAATGGCCTGTTGGATTTCCTTTTTCAGCTCCTCAGGCTCTTTACTGAAGTCATTGAATGGAATCATCTTTCTAAAAATAATAAGTGTGATTATTTCTGTAATATTCCAGCGTTTCGTGAATGCCCTCCCGGATGGATACTTTAGGTGCCCATCCCAGCAAAGCGTTGATCTTGCCGTAGTCGCTGTAAAAATCGCCTATATCTATCTTCTTCAAGTCACCGGGAAACTCCTTGAACTGGAAACTTCCTGAATGATTCTCTTCTATCATGATCTCTGCCGTTGTTTTCAATGAGATGGGTTCATTATGTCCAAGGTTAAAGATGGACCCGTTCCATAAATCGGAGCTGGCCACCAGTAAAAAAGCATCCACCACATCGTCGATGTAATTATAGTCGCGGATCTGGCTCCCGTTGCCATAGATAGTGATGGGATTGTTCTCCATAAGGTTGCGTATCCAGATGCCCAAAAAGGTTTGCCGGGCATCTTTAATGCGCATTCTGGGCCCATAGGTATTGGTAAGCCTTAAAACGGCAGTTTTGATATCGTAAACATGGTTGTAAATGATGTGGTACCATTCCCCCGAGAGTTTGTTAATGCCATTTACATCTACCGGATACAATGGATGTTTTTCATCCACCGGCAGGTATTGCGGCTTGCCATATAATTGACGGGTGCTGGCAAAAATGATCTTAATAGTGGGATTGTATTTGCGGCAGGCTTCCAATATGGATAGCTGTGCCTTGGAATTGATCTCCAGATCGGTAAAGGGGTTTTGCATAGAATCCAGGTGACTGGTCTGCCCGGCAAGGTTAAAGAAATAATCCTGCCCCTGAATCAGGTTACGAATGGAATACTCATCCCTGACATCCGATATGTTGATTTTTACCTGGTTTCTTACCGGCTCAATGTTCCATAAATTACCACCATATTCGGGTATCAAACTGTCGATAATGGTAACTGTGGCTCCCAGGTTTACCAGCTTAATGGCCAGGTTGGAACCAATAAAGCCAAGCCCGCCAGAAATGATTACATTTTTTTTAGAGAAGATTTCACTGTTTAACTTCATGATCCCTGCTATCCTAAGGTTAACAACTGATAATAAACAGAAGTAATATGAAAGCTCTAAAATACAAAATATTAGGTTTAATATATAAAAGATGAAGAAATTTCTTTAATGAGTACCTCTAATGACTCAGTAATATTTTGTTGGAACAGATTATTCCTTGGTAATCATTCACATTACTATTTTTTATTGATTAACCATCGTAATAATCTTTGCTCCCAACTGGCAGTTTAGACATTTTTTCTGATCGCAGTAACTGTTTTTAAGCTGCAGCAGGGCCTGGGTCTCAAAGGCTGATCGGCTTTCAATGCCCGACTCATTCCACTGCCGGATGATCTTATTCTCTTCTGGAGCCAGCTTCTCAAGCATAAACAGGGCCCGGTCTTTCATGGCCTGGTCCAAATGTTGGTCACCGTAAACAAAAAGCATGGGCACAATGGTATTGATCACCAAATTATTAAAGGCCGTTTCCCCCAGCGTCTTGGGGTGATTTTCTTCCGATAGTTTATTAAAACGATAATGTGAATTCCAGTATTCTGAGGCTGTTACCTTGAATAGCTTACGCAGTTCATCCACATCTTCCGTTTCCAGGATATGGGAGAACAAAGCCGAGGAGTGATGAATCAGCCCGGCCAGCTGGGCTATCCTTATGGTGGGAAAGTTAATGGGCCGTAAG
>DATGYU010000329.1:0-2512 GCA_035297625.1 Prolixibacteraceae bacterium | reverse complement strand
GGGCGGGAAGGTATTAAAAAGGGGATAAGTCAGAAGACCTGCCTGTTCAAAGCTGGATTTTGAAGCTTTCGGCGAAAAAGCAAAAAACCGTATCCTTTTCATTTTTCATTTCTGAAAAGCTGCAAGATCCACCAACGTTTTAGTATTTGCAGCTAATGAATCGACTTAAAACAATTATCCGGTTATCGTTATTCAGTGTGCTGACGCTGATAACAAATCTGACACAGGGACAGTTTGCCTCAGGTGTGGCAGATTATTTGCCGGCTCCCGGGCAGTATACCAATGCTGATTTTATCGGAACCCCTTCCGCGGCTGCATCGCTGATTGGTACCAATCGAGGAATGGTAAGTTTGGGCGCATATGGAGGCTCTGTTATTCTTCAGTTTGCATCCCCCATAAAAAATGATCCCGCCAATCCTTATGGTGTGGATTTTACAATTTTTGGAAATCCAACCCTTACATGGTCTGAGCCGGGAATTGTCCAGGTGATGAAAGATGAGAACAAAAACGGCCTTGCGGATGACTCCTGGTATGAGATTGCGGGCAGTGACCATTACTGGAATTCGACCATCCATGATTATAAAGTTACTTACTTTAACAGCGGCATGAATACCGCGGTGGATATCAGGTGGGAAGATAATCAGGGAAGTTCAGGCATCATTCCTGCCAATAGTTTTCACCGGCAGACCTATTATCCCCGCAATGATCTGTTTCCAAGGGTGCCTGCCGATCAGGTTACACTTACAGGAACACGACTGGAAGGTCAGGTGGATTTATCGGTTCCCGGGGTGGTTAACTCCTACCACAGGGCCTTTGGCTACGCTGATAATACGCCTGTTCTTTCATTAAGTGAAAAACTTCCTGATAATCCTTATACTGCCAACATTGAGGGGAGTGGCGGGGATGCCATTGATATTTCGTGGGCTGTTGACGCTTCGGGAAAACATGTGCAACTGGATGAAATCAATTTTGTGAGAATTTATACGGGTATGAATGCTTTGGTGGGCTGGCTGGGCGAAGTTTCAACAGAAATAACCGGTATCCGTGATGTGGAACCAGCTGCGGTTAATGGCCCGAATTCCATGATCGTTATGCAGGACTTGCTTCCAAAACTATGGCTGGGGCAAACCATTCCTCTCAATGCCCTTTTGTTTGAATCAGGTATCAAATCAGAAAATGCGCTTATTAACTGGACTGTAAGTGACCCGCAAATAGCTGTTGTAGAAAACGGCAAACTAAGATCATTAAAAGCAGGTACTTTTAAATTACGGGCCTCACTGGCAGGCAATCCAGGTATTTTTGCAGAGAAAGACATGGAAGTATATTCTGCCGGAAAGGCTACCATTTCTTTGCAGTCAAATTCAGTAAAGATCAATGATAAACTTGCCCTTTCAGGTAAGCTTACCGATCAGAATGGAAATATTTTGCCGGGTATTACACCCATTTGGAAAGTCAGCAATGAGGCAATTGCGGAAGTGTTTGTTTTGGATGGTACTTTTTATTTGAAAGGGAAACAAACAGGCAGCTGCCATCTGTATCTGGAATCAAAAGAATTAGCCTCCTTAAAAGATTCTGTAACGATCCAGGTATTGCCTGAATCAATAGACAAGAAGGTTTTTGTGGCAGTTAAGACCTCGGAAAGAACATTAATTCCACGTCATTCAATATGGGTAGAAACGATGGATATTACTTCCCATGTCGACAGGCCTCAAAAAAGCTATGGTTTAACCGACACTTCCTTTGTTTCGCTGGCAGATGTAGTAGCGGCGGTGTATAAAAATAAGGAATTGGACAACGAATGGGCATTTCGGGATGATGCGGAAGGAGGCTTCGCACTTTACCTGTGGCGCATCCCTGAAGATGAGGAAGGTTCAACAGTCTATTACTCAGGCTATGGAGGGTCACGCACTTCTGTATCTACCAGAAAAGCATGGGTGGTCATGCTAAATCAGCAGGCCTATGTGAATGGACTGGACAAAATAAGGGTTAACAACAATGATGAGGTCCTGATTTATCATCTGACCGATAATTCCTTGCCATGGGCCGTTTCCCAAATGACTTCCAAAACGGATAGCCTGAAAGTGAATCAGCAGGAAGAATTTCAGCTGATGAAGTATACCTGTTCCATGAATGCAAATCGTGAGGTATCCATTAATGCTTCGGAAGTCATGGTCAATCAAACGGTGACAGCAGAGGCTCAAATAACGGCCAAAAGCAGCGTTAATTTCATTTCTGATGAATATGGGAAGGTAATGGTCAATTTGGAATCAGCAGGTCGTTATGGGCTTATTTCTGGCATAGATGAAGCCACAGTATTTGTTGAGTCCGCCACAGGCATCAATGAAATTAACAATGGCAGTTTGCAAGGCAGTGTTTATCCCAATCCTTTTGATAATAAGATCTTTATTAAGGGTGAATTTAAAGGGGCATTGGTTGAAATTGCCGATTTATATGGCAAAGTTGTTTATTCTGCCCCATTTACACAACCAGAGATCAATCTGCCATTGCTTTC
>DATGYU010000328.1:0-9617 GCA_035297625.1 Prolixibacteraceae bacterium | reverse complement strand
TATTGCGGGCAATTTCCTTTCCAAGCCATAAGCTGCCCGAGTACAAAGATGCAACCCGAAAACCACTGCTGCCACACTTGCCGGGTAGCTGATATTAACACCGAGTTGTTCTTCATTCTTTAATTTTTTCATTGTTTTGTTCTGTGTCGGAGACAATCAATTGCCTCTAAATAAAATTAGATACATTTCACTAGTCCCTGCAAAATACTTCTTATCAAAGATTAACCTGGTCCCCAATTCTATATCACCACTCGGTAAATCATTGATAAAATTTTTTGAACGAGCAAAAGAGCCTTTCTGTATATCATCAGATTCAATTAAACTATTTAAGATAGGTTGCCCATTAGTCAAATCAAACAATTCGATTTTAACCTTTTTTCTTACATCACTGCCAGAACAACAATCCGTCGCAGTTTTAATATCAAACGCAACAAAAACTGCAGAGTCAATCTTGGTATAATTATTCTTATTAAAAAGACGTAATCCTGAGCCGCTATTTTGAATAGAATTAATGACGGTATCCTTGAATGAATTAGATACCATACTAAATTTAAACATTATTTGCCTATCATAACCACCACTTATTCCATTGCAAATGTACCTTGTACTTTCAATTTCACTGGCATCAAGCATATTATTCCGATTTTTGTCTAACCCTACATCAATTTTAAATCCTCCTGCTTCACAAACACTAGATGCACTAACTTCTGTCATATTTGTGAGACTATTTATCCCATCAATCCCATTACTTCCGTTTGTTCCATTACATATGTAACTCGTTGATTCAACTTCGGAATCATCTAAAAGGGAATTTCGGTTTTTATCAAGTCCAGACTCTATTTTTTGTCCCCCATTTGAACAATCTGCATTGGGTGAGATCGTCGAAATCTTAAATAAACTTTTAATACCTTCTTTACCTTCTTTACCTTCTTTTTCACAGGTTGTCAAAGTAACAATTGCAATTGTCGCAAGAATCGAGATTCGTTTTTTCATTTTCTTTATAATTTCTGATTAGTATTTATTAATTCTGGGTCCGACTCCACTGTAATATGAATAGGAAGTCTTTCCTCAAATTGAGATAAAGCATCATTTAATATGCCTTTAAAACCCTCTGTGGATTTTGTATAGAAAAACCAAGTCCTCGTATTGTTCCACGTAAAAACACTTACTAAAACAGACTCAAGGTTTCTCTCTAAACTGTCAACAATTGCATTTTCAACCTTTTCCATAAAGTCACTTTCTTTATTTGAAGGCATTCCTGAATCACTCTTGTCACTAAATTCCCAAACAATTTCGATTCGGTTATTATAAAGCTTTGTCTCAAAGACATTTTTCAAACTGTCACGGCCACGAATAAGTGTCGGTAGTCCATCAAGGTCTCCTTCCGAGTTAAACCAACTGTCTGTAAAAGTCAATTTATCTTTCATTGAACTATCTTTTTGCTGTCCTAAAACTGTCACAGCAGTAAAAATTATTAATAATATCGTAATTGTCCTCATTTTTAAACTTGTGCATAACATGTCTGCATCCGCAACCCCCTCGCGGCTATTCCCTTTGCATCAACCGCTCCATAAAGTTTTCTATTACTGTTCCAAATCTATCTTTTTAAATCTTCCCATCAAATCCTTTTTACAAAAACGGTAAGTATGTTCATTGGAGGGTTACCAGGCCTTTTTTATTGCTGATGCCAAATCTGCTATGATAGTGTTTTCCAGATGCTCAATACCTACTCAATACACGCTCAATACCCGGTCAAGTCTATACGGGTTGCTAATGGGTAGGTTACAGGTACATTACAGGTTCTGGAACCCGTAATGTACCCGTAACCTACCTGTAATGTACCCGTAATGTACCCGTAAGCTCTTGATCAGGTATTGAGCGTGTATTGACCGGGTATTGAGCATCTGAATATGGTTTTAATCACAATTCCATTTCAAAAAGAAAGGGCACCCAACCCAATGGATGCCCTTTCTTTGTTTTATTGTGCATTCGGTATATGGCGATGCATGTTAAAATTTAAAAAATAAGAATTAATATAGAATAAGAAACAAGAAATAAGAAATGCAAAAAGACTGATTGGATGTCCCTTGTTTTTGACTTTCTTATTCCTTATTTGTTATTCGATATTTCTTATTTCTTTGTTATTATATTTTATTCTTCTGCATCTAATCCAGGATATTTCCTGTTGACAGCCATCAGGGCTTCATGCCCATGGCCTTGATATAGCCTTCGTTGATTTTGGTACTGCTGAATTTCGCATTTTCGGCATATTGCATCAGGGCTTTTTTCACCAGTTCCTGGTCGGGATGGGCCTTGCGGATCTCTTCAAAGTTGCCGCGAGGGCTTTCAGTAAAAGCTACCACCTTGTCCCAGTTTTCGGGTTCAGCGATAGAGCGCATACAGCTGGACTTGCTCATTTTCTTGTAGGGCCAGTAGGTCCAGCCAATGTTGTTGCGTTCCATCAGGCGGGTCCAGGCAGCCACCCACTGATCGGTGTTTTCACCCGTTTCGCCCATGTAGAAAGGAAGGTTTACAGAGTCGCGGTACTGCACGTAGTCCTTAATGTTGGCCTGCAGGGTATCGCACCAGTAACGGTGGCAGGTGTACATCATTTTGCTGTCGAATTTGGGATCGGTAAATACCTTGAAATTGCTGTCCCACTGGGCACCTCCCAGCATGACGATGTGGTTTTGGTCCACCTGTCGGATGGCAGCCACGGCCTTTTTATAGACCGGCTCCAGGGCAGCATTGAGTTTGGCCAGATCTTCCTTAAAATAATGGGCAATGGGCTCGTTCAGCAGATCGTAACCCAGCACTACAGGTTCATCTTTATAATGTTCGGCAATTGTTTTCCAGATCTCGGCAAACTGCGTTTGGCTTTGTTCACTGGTCATCAGCCAGGGATAGCCGTAGCTGTCGTCAATGTTGTCGCCGGTCTGGCCGCCCGGGGCATCGTGCATGTCCAAAATCAGGTAGATTTGCGATTCACGGCACCAGGCCACCAGGCTGTCCAGGCGCTGAAAGCCATCCTGAGAGGCAGACAAGCCCATGTAGTCTTCATCGGTAAAAAGCTTGTAATGGAAGGGGATGCGGATGGTATTCATGCCCGTTTGGCGGATATAGCGGATATCCTCGCGGGTGACATAATTGTCCTTGAACTGTTTCCAGAACTCCCTGGTTGCATCAGGACCTACCATCTCGCAGAAGGCCTGGTTGATAAGCCTCACGGAACTGGTTTTGCCAAAGCCAAACATATAGCCTTCAGGATTGAGCCAGTTGCCAAGGTTAATTCCGCGGATAAAAAACTGACTGCCATCGGGCAGTTTCAGGTTGGGCCCGTCGACAGTGATAAACTGCGGGGCAGCTTTTTCTTCTTTTTGCGCTGCAGGCTTGCAGGCCATAAAGGCCAGTAAGGCAGCAAAGCAAATTAGGGTTAGCTTTAGTTTCATAGGGTGGTTGGTTAAAGTTAAAATAATCTCCCGCGAGGGCCTTAAGGACCTTAAGATCTTTAAAGTCCTTAAGGCCTCAGCGGGAGAGTAGGCTCTTTTTATTAGATGACCACAGTGATAATGGAGTGGGCCATGCTGGTGATCTGGGCAGCTTTGCCGGCGATACACAGCCTGAAAGGCAGCTTCTCGTCGGAGCGGTTCAGCACCACCACTACCAGTTTACCATCAGGGTTAACAAATGCGGTCGATTGCAGTTTATCGCGATTGGTGGAAGCGCTGATACGCTTTGCCCCGGCTTTGACAAACTTGGAGAAATGGCCGATGTAATAGTAGCTGTTGGTATAAATCAGCTTACCCTTTTGGGTATCGGCATGGATAGGGGCAAAGCAGAAGTTACCCACGTGGTTAGGTCCGCCGGTTTCATCCAACAGGACATTCCAGTCACACCAGGCAGCGGTTCCGCAGTTAAAATCGTTGAGCATGGAATAGCCGTAGCGTTCGCCCAAAGCCCAGTCGTTGACCCTGTCAAAGCTGAATTTCTCGACACACCCTTCTGTAAAGGCCAGTTCTTTATCCGGGAAAGCTTCCTTTGTGCGTTTAAGGTTTTCGAACTGCATATCACTGCCCGTCCATGTTTCATACCAGTGGAAGCCGATGCCCCAGATGTATTTGGCAGCTTCAGGGTCATTTAAAAGCACGCTGGCTCTTTGATAAACCAGGTCGCGGTTATGATCCCACGCGATAAGTTTCTTGCCACCAAGGCCTTCTTTTGCAAGGGTAGGGCCAAGATAATTCTTCACAAAATCCCTTTCTTGTTCCGCAGTGTAAATACAGGATTCCCAACGCTGGGTAGCCATAGGTTCATTCTGAACGGAAAGGCCCCATACAGGAATGCCCATTGCTTCGTAAGTCTTGATAAATTTAGCGGTATGGTTGGCCCATATCTGTGCGCAGTTAGGAAGCAAATGGCCGCCCTGAAGCACGTTATTGTTGTCTTTCATCCAGGCAGGAGGGCTCCATGGGCTTACAAAAAGCGGAAGGTTACCCCCGGCAGCTGCAGTGGCTTGCTTGATAAAAGGAATCTTGAATTTCTCATCATGGGCTACGCTAAAAGTTGAAAGCGATGAATCGTTGTCGGCTACATAGGCATAGGTATCGCTTGAAAAGTCGCAGCTGGCAATATTGGTACGGGCAAAATTATAGCCGATCCCCTTATCAGCACTGTAATAAGCGCTCAGGAATTCCTGTTGAACCGGAGCAGGCAGTTTGGCAAATACTTCGGCAGAAGCATCGGTCAGGGCGCCACCAATACCGACCATGGTCTGGAAGGTGTGGGCAGGGTCCACAAACACGCATACCTGGGTTTCCAGGGGCTGACCGAAATCCTCGAAGCTCACATCGGCCGTCTGTGCAAGGCGCAAGGTGGTATCCCTGGCAGTAGCAAATACCTGTGCTTTGGAAAGAGCAACCGTTGCCGCGGGTTGTTCTGCCGGCGGGGTGGCAGGCTTATTCGTGCAGGCTGCCATGGCGAATAACAAAACAAAGAGAGAAAATCTAAAGTTTTTCATGGTTGATTATTTGTATTTTTTTGATTTACCAGACATAGGTTCCCACTGCGCCCGGATTGAGGCGCAAGTTAGCAAATTGCCCGTTAAATTGCACCCGGAAAGAATTGACCGACCAGGTATCGTTGGCAACAATCAAAACGATCTTTCCTTCAGGGGTTTTAAACACCACATTGGGCAGCACATCGGTATTGTCGATCACTGTTACGCGAACAGCTCCTGAACGTTCTTCATCATCGGTTAAAGCAACGGATGTGTCACCCCTGTTGGTAGAGGCGATGCGTACAGAGCCGGGGCGCACAAATTTGGAAGCATGGGCGATGGTATAATAGGCCAGATTGCGTGACACCTTGTCCCCGTCCAGGGTAACAGCCCCCTGGCACATGGGGCAGCCCCCGTTATCGGTATGAGGATCGTTCAACGGGTCGGCAGCCAGGTTCCAAAGGATCACATTTTTGCTCCAGTTGCGCGGTCCGCCAATGATCAGGCGTTTTACCTGGGCGGCAATGTCAATGGTGGCACTGCCGGGTTTTTCAACTACCATCTGCTCGGTAAAATAAAGATTTTTATCCGGACGGGCGGTGTGCAGGGTGGTCATGGCGCTAAAATCTCCCCCGTAATGATGGAAGCCTGAGCCATCGACATATTTGGCCGCATCAGGGTCCTTCAGGGTGGTTAAGGGGAAGTCAATACGGTCGAGGTTATGGTCAAAAAGGATCACCTTGGTGGTGATACCGGCTTTTTGGAATTCAGGGCCCAGGTTATTCTTGATAAAATCCCGCTGTTCTGCCGGGAGCCATTGCATACTGGGGGTATTGTTGGAATTAAGTGGCTCATTCTGAACGGTGATGGCATCGATGGTGATGCCTTCCTTTTTCATGGCCTGGATATATTTCACAAGGTAACGGGCATACACGTCGTAGCACTCAGGCTTTAATGCCCCTCCCCTTACATTGTTGTTGGTCTTCATCCATTTGGGGGCAGACCACGGGGATCCGAGTATCTTAATCTTTGGGTTGATGGCCAGGATCTCTTTCATCACCGGGATCACATCCTTGTAATCCTGGAACAGGTTAAATTTGGCAAGGGGAAGATCGGTCTCGCCATCGGCCAGATCATCGTAGGAGTACACAAAGCTGTTCAGGTCCGATGCCCCGATGCTGAGCCTGATGTAGCTAACTCCAACGTTGTTCTCATCGGTTTCAAAAAGCTCGTGAATCAGCTTATTACGTTCGGTAGCGTTCATTTTCATCATCAGCTCGGCGCTGCCGCCGGTAAGGGCAAAGCCAAAACCATCGATGGACTGATAGGTTTGATTTTCATCAATTACTATGGCAGCACCTCCGCGACCATTGCGGCTGCTGAAAGAGAAGGTCTCTGCCTGTTTTTCAAACAGGGAGGAGCGGTCGCCATTGGTAATCCAGGCCTCTATCTTACGCGACTCATCCTTTTGGGCAAAAAGAGGGCCAGCTCCGAAAAGGGCCGTTAAAGCGGTAATTACTATTATTTTTCTCATTGGTTATTATTTATTAGCTATTGATTAAAGCAGTTTAAGGATGTAAGCCTATGGCCTTGATATAGTTCCCGTTGACGGTGCAGTTGGAGAACTTGCAGTTTTCAATGTAATCCATCAGGGTCTTTTGGGTAAGGGCCTGATCGGGCCTGGCTTCACGCACCTCTTTATAGGTGCCTCTTGGCTTTTCTGTAAACTCAACGATCTTCTGCCAGCCATCAGGCTCATTGACATGTACAAAAGAAGTAGGATCGCCCATCTTTTTATAAGGCCAGAAGGTATAGCCGATGTTGTTTTCTTCCAATGTTTTGCAGAAAGCCGAAATCCATTCATCCTTGTTATGACCGATCTCGCCCATATACATGGGAAGGTTGGTTTTATTTCTGAACTCTATAATTCCCTTAATGGCTTCAGCCGTTGGCTGTCCCCCGTAACGGTGACAGGTATACATGATCTTGTTGTCGAATTTCCAGTCGGAGAATACCGCGAAGTTGCCGTTCCACTGGGCACCGCCCAACAGGATGATATGGTTGGTATCCACTTTCCGGATGGCAGTCACCGCCTTTTTGTACAATGGTTCGAGGGCGGCATTCAGCTTATCCATGTCATTCCCAAAATAAGGGGCAATCGGTTCATTGAGCAGGTCATAGCCCAGGATGGCAGGTTCATTTTGATACCTGGTGGCTATCTTTACCCAGATATCCAGAAACAGTTGCTGGCTCTGGGGGCTTTCCATGAGCCAGGGGTAGCCGTAACTGTCGTCGATATTATCGCCCGTCTGGCCCCCGGGACCGTCATGCATGTCCAGGATGATGTAAATCCCGGCCTGTTTGCACCAGCTTACAAGACTGTCGGTGCGCTGAAAGCCATCCTGAGAGCCAGACAAGCCCATGTAATCTTCATCGGTAAAAAGCTTGTAATGAAAAGGCAGGCGGATGGTGTTAACCCCAGTCTTGTGAAGAAAATTAATATCTTCACGGGTGACGTAGTTGTCCTTAAACAGCTTCCAGAACTTATTGGCAAAATCAGGGCCGGCCATTTCCCTGATGGCGTTATCAATGAGCCGCGGGGCATTGGTTTTCTTGAAAAGAAACATATAGCCTTCCGGGTTAAGCCAGTTGCCAAGGTTGGTGCCACGGATAAAAAACTTGCCTCCATCGGGAGCCAACAGGTCAGGACCGTTTACCCGGATAAAACTATCGGGGGAAACATTCTTTACTTTTTTAGCCTGGGCCGTTTGAATGCTTAACAGGCAAAGAATCAGTGCAATTGTAGAAATCAGGTATTTCATTGGGTAGATGGATGAACGGGTTATTTATTCCAGATATTAGGGATGCCCCCATGGCCGCGTGCCTTTTCAGGCATCTGGTCCACCGGTTTAGTTTTTCCTGTATGAATGTCGTATAGGCGTTTGGCTGTTTCCATCATGGCCTCCACCTGGTACTTGTAGGGGCGGTCGGTCACATCCACCAGGCCGCAGTTATAATTCTCCCCGTCGCGGCGGCCAGACAGGTCCTGGTCGGCCCACTGGAAATAAGCAGTGCCAATCAGCCCGGGGTGTTCATACGCCCTTTCGGTATAATAGCGGTAAGCCACTCCCCTTTCCTTTTGGGAGTTTACCTGCCAGAGCGACTGGGCAAGGCCACGGTCCACGGTTCCAAAGTGGAACTCCCCGATGATCATCGGAAGGCCAATACCATCCAGTATCTGGTCCATGAACTCTTTCTTTGGATAAAGATCGTAGCAGTTAAAGCTGAACACGTCGAAATGATCTTTACAGATGGCCTGCACTTCCTTTGGGGGCACATGGCCAAAGCGCATGCCCAGGTTCAGGTGGTTGGGGTCATATCGCTTGATGGTCTTATTGACAGTATCCAGGAAAAGGCGGAAGGTGTCATACAGGAATTGCTTGCGGCGCTCAGGAGTATCATTGGAGGCAAGGTACTTTTTCAGTTCCGTCTTGATGGGCCGGTCCTTACCGTCCAGGATCAGCTGGCAAAGCCTTGTTTCCTGTTCCAGCCAGGCCGGCTCATTGGCCACAAAATAGCCAATCAGCCAGGGGTTCTGCTTGAAAGGTTCAACAATTGATTTAATGGAGGCATCCAGCTTTGGGGCAAACTGAGGGTCATAAACATCGGCCAGGCCCATCAGGGCTCCTTCTGTGCCCAGGCGGCTAAGCTGGAACATAAAGGCCTTTTTATTCATCTGCATCACCTCTTGGCTCGACCAGTTGGCAATGGTATTCAGGCCCCATTTGTCCATCCGGTTGATGATCATCTGGCGTGATTTCTCTGCATAGTCATCCCCATAGCGGCGGTAAAGGTTCCAAAGGCCAAAATTGGCCGAGTTGGGCCTTTCAGGATCAAAGCCATGACCCTGGGGAGGAAGGGCCTTGTACATGTTTTGGCGTTTATCGATATCACGGGCATTGCCGCCCCCACCGGGAGAAACACAATCCACGCCAACCGAGAGAAAAAGGTAACCTTCCGGGTCGACAAACCACCAGCGGCCGTCCATCTTTTCTGTGCGGAAAAAGCCTGTAGCCTTTACTCTTTTTTGAAGATAACCTCCAAACTTTGAGTAATTGTATGCTTTTACAGATACGGCTTCGTTATCTTCTGCAGCCCATTCGCGGCGAAGCTGTTCTTCAGAATTAACCTTGCCGTCATAGTTGCCCATATTCCACTGGCCAAACTCATTGAACATGGGCTCCTTTTCCATATATACGTCACCGGGATCTTCCACTGACAAGGCGATCGAGCGAAGTTCAAGGGTTGGACTATTGATAGGAGCCTGCATGCGGATGCCGATGGAATCCACTCCTTTCAAGGGAACACGATTGCCCCCAAGGTTGATCCACCCGGTGTAGCGGGGCTGGTTAAACGTAGCTGCCAGATCGTTGGCCGCATCGGGCAGGGCCCTGTAAAACTTTAAGGGGATGGCCAGCTTGTTCCAGCCGTTGGGCGTATAGCTCATCACGCGCAGTTCATTGTAGCCGCTTTCGGTGGTAAACCCCACATGAAAACGCTGAGGGGTACTTATTTTGAACTCCAGTACCACGAAGTTGTATCCGTCCCAGTTGGTGGGAAG
>DATGYU010000327.1:0-1572 GCA_035297625.1 Prolixibacteraceae bacterium | reverse complement strand
AAAATCTTGAAAAGCTCATTTAAACAAAACCTATTGGACGAATTGCTGATTATACAATGGGAAGTACGAGGACCGGTATTACAAATAAAATCAGCAGTCGATCCTTACCTGTCTTAAAAAGGGGTGCCAAAAGACTTTGAATGCTAAAATTTCTATCTTTGATTTCTGTACCAAACCAGGTAAACCGATGAGACTAACTTTTCTATGTGGTATACTGCTGTTCTCCTTTTGCAGATTGCAGGCCCAGACTTCAGCAAAGATAAAAATGGCCGACTTCATGGGCATCAATACCAATGTGGCTTCTTATGACAATCATTATATTGGTGATATGTCCAAATGCGTAAAATGGATCCGTGAATATCATAACTGGGGACATTACGAAACGGCCAACAATGTGTACAAATGGGATAATATTACCAAAGGTGCGGAAGGGTATACCTGGCCGGAACACACGCTTTTTATGAATGAATGCCGCAAATATGGCATCAGCGTTTTGATTGATGTGCTGGGAGTTCCTTCATGGGTAAGCCAAACGCATATTCCCAATAATTCGGGGACGGGGGCCAATGCCGCAGATTATACCGAACGCCTTGAATTTATGGGACAGCTGGTAGCCCGTTATGGATCGAAAAAATTCACCAATGCACAGATTGAATCGGCAGACAAGGTATCTGGCCTAAACTATATCAAGTATTTTGAAGATGACAACGAGCCGGATTACACCTGGTACACGCCAAGGTGGACCGCCGAAAATTACGCCAAATACTGTAATGCCGTTCACGATGGATTTGGGGTAACTGCTGATGCTGAACACCCGCTTTTGGGCATCAAATCTGTGGACCCGGATGCCAAACATGTGATGGCAGGATTGGCTGGTGCCGATACTGTTTACGTTGACAAAGTGCTGAAAGCTTCGGCAGGGCGCGTGCCTTTCGACGTTTTAAATGTTCACTGGTACTGCACCGATATGACCAATGCCTATTCGCCCGAGCATGAGAAATATGGTTATGAATACGCCTACCGCAATTTTTTCAAATGGAAAAACAGGGTGGTGCCCAACCTTCCCATATGGATCACCGAAATTGGCTGGGATACTTACCTTTCGGCCGATAACAAGCATTCGTATACATATGCCCCCGCGCAGCAGCAGGCCAATTACATTTTGCGTGCCTATATGATTTTGCTGAAAATGGGTTTTGAAAAAGCCTTCCTTTTTATGGATACCGATACCGACAGCAAGGGACTGATCCAATATTCCACCAGTGGTCTGTTTACAGATAAGGCCTCCCTGTACCAGAAAAAAATGTCGTATTACTACCTGGCCACCATGCAGAATGTGCTGGGCAAAACAGAGTATTCCAAAACCATTTCCTATAAGAGCGTTTCGGGAACCAATGAAGTTTATTGCCTGGAGTTCATTAATCCTGCAACTTCTGAAAAGGTATATGCCCTTTGGACACGTATGGCGGGTTCCAAAACCGATAACGGGACCAAGGTGGCCTATTCACTGAATACTGGTTATAAAGTTGATAAAGTCTATTCTGTTTTACCCACAGACAAGGACTTGGATGG
>DATGYU010000326.1:0-11383 GCA_035297625.1 Prolixibacteraceae bacterium | reverse complement strand
AGGCCTACGCCATGGCCCCAGCCGGCACCTGTCAGGATGAATTCCTGAGGAATATTATTAACTACATTGTGTTTGTCGACAACGAAAGCAGAGCTGTATAAATGAGATTCCGATAAGGTCTTTCTGATTTCAAGTTCTTTGCCAATGATCAGGGTAAGCTTGGTGCCCACAATCTTTAGTTTATTCAAACGGCCAGATCTGCCTCTTTCCACAGGAATAAGATCAATGATAGCTCCAAAATCCTTTCCTGTTTTACGGGCAATCAGTTCAGCCAATGTGTCTTGCTTGTAGTTAAGCTTCCAGCGATAAAAGTCCTTGGTTTCCTGATCGTAGTCATTCAAGACCTGCCGGAGCACTTTCTTGTCATGGGTATTGCAAAAGGCATCAGGGGTATTGCGTATCCATCTTTCGGCAGCTTCCTCGCCGGTAAGGTCTGCATCATAGCCATCGGGCATGAAGGCATTGTCGACTACTGATTGCAGGTAAGGGTGCTCCTCGGGTTCCCATACATTCTCAAAGGTTTCGGTCATGCCCCCGCAGCTCTTGGAATAGCGGGCATCGCAAATGGCATCCTCATTCATCAGCAGCAAGCCGTGTGTCTCATTGATGGCCTGTTCAACCAAAGGGGTTGACTGTCGTGTAATTCCTTGGTATCGCTGGCAATGGTCATCGGCACAGACATCAAAGTTCTCATGCTCATCACGGTCATACCACCGGATATATTCTTCAGGGGTAATGGTAATGGGGCTGTGACCATTACTCGGCTCTTGCAACTGTTTGCTTTTTTCTATCTGGGCCAGTAACCATGATCGGGAGGTAATGGCATGGGCCTTTAACAGTTCCAGGCTGCTCGTGGCACTCATTTCCGAGGAGATCACACTTACCAGGTAATCTTCCAGGGGGATAATATTGATGGCCCTGAGCTTTTCATTTTCAATAATAATCTTGAGTGAGCCCTTGAACTGCTGGTCTTCTTTTCGTTGCCAATGGAAGTTGATACCAATCAACACATCATTCAGTTCAAAGGATGCTTCACGGTACCTTACCGGCTCAAATAACAGCTCGTTTTCTTCAACCAGTTCACCATTCAGCCATAACTGGCCCTCGCTGTAATTGACCTTATGGATTGCTTCATAAGGTGTACCATGGGGCGCTAGCAAATAGGTTTCATTTAATCTGAAAATTATTTCTGTATGGGCCATAATGCCAATGCTTAGCTGAGGCTCATTCATATCCAGGTGTTTCATAGCTGAAAAGATTTAAGATGACTCATTGTTTACTTAGCTGTTTTCAATTAGCTAACTTAACAAAAATTGTACTGATAAACCTTATATTATCGTATTATTTATTGTCTGTTTCAACATTGTCAGGATTATTTTAGTCCTCAGGACTTAAAAATCAGAGGTTAGTTGTAGCCTGAATCCAAAAACAGGAAGTTCGCCCTGCATAAAGTCAAGGTTCTCCGATCTTTTAAAGCCAATCTTTTCATACATCGTCCAGGCAGTCTGCATGGCCATGGTGGTGTGAATGATTATCTGTGACCGCTTTTGCACCTTTGCCTTACTGATGCATTCGTAGGTAAGCAATTTACCGATTCCCTGACTTCTGTATTTCGGGTTTACGGCCAGCAGTCTGAAACCGGCAGCCTGTGTTTCCAATGTGGCTGTTCCACCGGATCCGTATTGTTTCATGTCACCAAAATAAACAACAGCTCCTGCTATTTGTCCCCCGGGTGTAACAGCTACCATCAGTTCTGTATGCGGTTTTAGGGTTAACGAGCCAACATTGGCAAGCATCAAATAATATTCAGGCTGTTCTGTTTGTTTTGGAAATCCTTCGAGCTGTGAGTACACTTCTACCATCAACTGTCCTATTTCTTCAAATTCTGAGGGTTTTGCATTTCTTACTATACAGGGTGTTTGATTCATGATCTATGATTACAGTTTCTAACTTTAATTTATCATTCATTAAAATCCTTGTAAAATAAGAAAAAAGAATGGATAGCTACTATTTTTTTGTCTTTATGAGTTACTGCTTCTCCACCTCCTCTTCATCAAAGATAATCTCAATGCGTTTATCGGGAATCAGCCAGATGAAGGTTATCAGGATATAGATAAAGGCGGCAATCCATGGATTTACCCAGGAAAGAATTATTGCCAAAGCATACAGAATGGGCGACGCTTTGCCTTTGAAGTCTTTCCCGATGGCCTTGGCCAATATGGAATCATCACCGTGGTTTCTGATGATCTGCTTTTGTAAGATAAAATAGGCAACCGATGCCATTAACAGTACAATGCCATATAAGGCCATGGGCATGGATTGGAAGTGATTTTCTCCCATCCAGGCTGTTGTAAAAGGTATCAGGGATAACCAAAACAAAAGGTGCATATTGGCCCAGAGAATTCCTCCTGTTACATATTTTGCCGTATGCAGCATGTGATGATGATTATTCCAGTAAATGGCTACATACAGAAAACTTAGCGCATAGCTCAGAAACTTAGGGATTAAGGGTACAAGGTCCCTTAATGCATAGCCATGCGGCACTCTTAACTCCAACACCATGATGGTAATGATGATGGCTAACACGCCATCGCTAAAGGCCTCTAACCTGTTCTTGCGCATATTGGTTCTGATTGTAGTAAGTTAACCAATAACAATTGGAATATCAAGCTGTTCAGCACTTAGTTAAATATCATGGCAATGGAAGGCTAAAAAGGCGAAGTTCTGAAACTTATTGTCTTTTGAATCGTTTAATGATACCACAATCGAAATAATTGAGGTCATGCTATCATGCGCTCATTATATAAATAAATTATCCACCCTTTAAAATTAACAAGATGAATGTAAACATTGGAATTACAGCCAGTAACCGGCAGAAAGTTGCTGATGAGTTGGCTAAAATTTTGGCTGATGAATATGTATTGTATACCAAGACCAGAAAGGCTCATTGGAATGTGGAAGGCCCTGATTTTTATGACAAGCATAAATTCTTTGAAGCTCAGTATGAGCAATTGGATGAATTTATTGACCAGGTGGCTGAACGCATCCGTACCTTGGGCCATTTCCCTCCTGCCTCATTGAAATCGTTCATGGAATTGACCCACCTTACGGAGGTGATCAGTAAAAAGAATGACAGTATAGGATTTATTAAGGAATTGCTGGAGGATCATGAAAGTATTATTATAACAATGCGTGAATGCATCAATAAATTTGCCGATGAATATAAAGACGCAGGGACAAGTGACTTTATTACCGGGCTAATGGAAGAACATGAAAAGATCGCCTGGTTTTTACGTGCTCATTTATAGTTTTTTATAAATTCCATTTAATGATATCGAACATTGGCCGGACCTATATAATGGAGGAAGAAGCGCTCAAGGAGGGTATGTTTACTGTAACTTATCCTCTTGGGGTCAATATATTGATTGCCCGAATTGAAGGACAGATTCGGGCATATGACGGCAAATGCCCTCACATGGGTTGTCCCCTTTTTATGGGTAGCTTATCCGGTGTTATTCTTACCTGCCCTTGCCATGACTGGCATTTTGACCTAAGAACGGGCTCTTTTACAGATGCTCCTGAAATAAAACTCAAATCCCATCCGATTGAATCTGAAGATGGCAAAATATATATTAATATTCTTTAAATCACACAGGTATGAAAAAAGTACAATTGTATACCTTATCCACCTGTCCATGGTGTAAGAAGGCCAAGAAGGCTTTTACAGACTGGGGCGTTCCCTTTGACTATATTGACTATGATTTGGCAGATATGCAAACACAGGACCTTATAATTGAAGAGATGGATAAGTATGGAGCTTCGGGCTTCCCTTTTGCCAAAATCGGAAATGACGTAGTAATGGGCTATAATCCCGACCGTTATGCCGCTCTTTTAGGGATATAACATTTACAGCATGGATACGGACGCAAAAAAGAAATCATTGGAATTCTTCCATTCCAGGGTGGTTGATGCACTGGGTTATAAATTCACTCCTGACAAGGAATTAATGAATACCTTGCTGGATCAGGAAATTCTTTTGCAGGATAAGCATGGCATTCCTTTTTGTCCTTGTCAGCCCATAAGGCGGCAAAGAGAAAAGGCAATGACAATAGTATGTCCCTGCATTCCCTTTCACCGACAGCATTTTGATGCGATGAAACGATGCTGGTGCGGCCTGTTTGTCCATAAAGATGTGACAGATCCGAGCCTGTTGAAACAAATCCCTTTATCTGAAGTGCCTCATGGAAAATAACTTTCAACCTGCTCTTAAGGTAAATGAGATCGCCCAGGGTGGCATGAAGTCGGTAGAGATGGAAGGCCGGGAGATTGTAATCTGCAATTGTTCCGGAGAGTTCTATGCCCTTTCCAGACGCTGTGGCCATATGAACGCCCCGTTGGAAATGGGTACACTGGATGGTAAAATATTAACCTGTGCCATGCATTGCGCCCAGTTTGACGTGACCACCGGTGAAGCTTTCCATGGGCCTGTACCTCGTGACTTCGGCGATGAATCTCCTCCTCCGGGAATGGGAGTTTATCTGCAAAACATTGATATGCTGATGAAGCCTGTCAAGACAGAGACCATACGCACCTATGCTGTCAAAGTTGAGGAGGAGATGATTTGGGTTGATGTCCAATAATGATCATTCTACCAACATTTTTGAAATATGACTGTAGCCGTAATTTTTCTTGCTGCATTTGTGGCTACCACTTTGATGACTGCCTTTAGTTACCTGATCTCAGAAACTTTCAGGGGCCTTTATAAAGAGCCTGTTTTATTACACTATCTGATGATAAGATTCAATTTTAACCTGTCGCCAAAAGAGAAAACGGTAGCTGGATGGACTATCCATTACACCATCGGTTTATTATTTGTCCTGGCATGGTATATCCTTTGGAAACGTGGATTGTTTGAGCTAAACTGGCTTTCTGGACTTATCTACGGATGTGTCATTGGCATTATTGGAATAGGCGGATGGGCAGTCATGTTTATTCTTTCGGATCATAAACCCAAAATAGATTTTAAGGGATATTACCTGCAGCTGTTTTTTGCCCATATCGTATTTGGCCTGACAACATGGATAGTCTTTGAATGGTTGATGAAGTAATTTAAGATTTAAAAACTGAAGAATTGAGGGGTTCTGAATCTTTCCTGAAATCTATTCAGGACAGGATGATGCACTGAATACGAATCACTGACCACTTTCTCCGTTTTCCAAGCCCCGTGCTTATTAATGGGCAATTTTAATATCAATAAGTACTTTCATGTCACCAAGAATATCATCATTTTTAATATCAATCCGTATTCCCCTTCCTTCAGCATAAACCCTTGCCGAAGAAAGTTCTGTTTTTATTTCTCCTGATACATGGCTTTGCATTACCGCTTGAGTTGCTTTCTCCCCAAAAACAAAGGCAGTTTTAAAATACCCCTCCCTGGGTAAAAGATAAAGGATGGCTCTTTTTTTATCTTTAATCCTGAAATTCCATCCATACTTCTCTCCCGAATGGCTCCACTGATCCAACGCCTTGGGATATTGCGTATGTACATATTTGCTGATAACTTCCCATAAATGATAGGTTTCACCCAATGCTTCCCTTAACGAAACTTCCGTTGGAGTGACCTTTTTGTCTGTAAACACACTTGTTTCCATGACGTATCAAAATTATATCCTATTTATTTATTCCTCTCCCAAAAACCATGAAATATGGGTACAATCTGAACATACAAAGCACGTGGCATTGTGATTGGCCCAGTCCAGGTTAAAGAAACTGGCAACAGCAGTGTTTAACAGCGCTTTGCGGCTGTAAAACAATCTATTGCTGCAAACCGGACATCTTAACTCGTGGCCTTTAATCTGAATAGACTGAGGCGCTGTTTCATCATTTTTAAATAAACCCATGGCATGTAAGTGTTAGTAGTTTTATCAGGAATATGTCAAAGCTTAAAGATACAAGATTATATTCAAAGATAGGTCTGTAAAAATTGAAGTTTATTGTTCCAAATTCCAAGTGCTGCATGGTTGATGGACTGATTGAATGATTGAAGGATTGAATGACAGAAGGATTGAAGGATTGAAGAAATGATTACTGACCACTGACCACTGATCACTGATCACTGACCACTGACCACTGACCCCTGCCTTTGAACTTCATTTCACAAATTCTGTTTGTATGCATGAACAGAATTTTATAAGATGATTGAATTAAATACTGAAAGGGTGCCTCTGCCGCGTTGGATGAAGTCGCAGTTGCCAAAAGGGGAAAGCTACCTGAAGGTGAAGCGGCTGATTGCAGATCATCAATTGCATACCATTTGTACCAGCGGTAACTGTCCCAATAAGGGCGAATGCTGGAATGCCGGTACAGCCAGTTTTATGATCCTTGGCGATAAATGTACCCGCAACTGCCGGTTTTGTTTTGTACAGAACGAAGTCCCCGATGCCGTTGACTGGATGGAGCCTTTGCGCCTTGCCAAAACCATTCGTACCCTTGAATTGAAACACTGTGTGATTACCTCTGTTACCCGTGATGATCTGCCCGACGGGGGTGCTGAATTCTGGGCTGCAACCATCCGTAAGATCAAGGAGCTGAATCCCGATACGACCATTGAAACCCTGATACCGGATTTTAACGCAAGGCGGGAATTGTTAGAGATCGTCATCCATGCCGGTCCGGATGTCATTTCGCATAACATGGAAACGGTGCGTCGCCTGACTCCAAAAGTCAGAAGCACGGCCCGCTACGACCGCAGCCTTCGGGTACTTTCTATCATTGCTGAAGCGGGTATTGTACCCAAATCTGGAATCATGGTAGGGCTGGGGGAAACGGAAGATGAAGTGCTACAAACAATGGATGACCTCCGTGTAGCAGGCTGCAAAGTGCTGACCATTGGTCAATATCTTCAGCCGGATACCAATTTATTGCCCGTTATAGAGTATATTCGTCCTGAAATTTTTGAGTTATACCGACAGGAAGGTATGAAACGTGGCTTTTCTTTTGTCGAAAGCAGTCCATTGGTCCGTTCTTCCTATCATGCCGAAAGACATGTAAAAGGGTAAGTTTTTAGAGCTGCCCCTTTAGCCGGTCAAATCAATCCTTCTCCCGAGAATTCGGGATCAATCCTTCAGTTATTGTACTAAAAGCATGAAACGATCAAAGCATACAGTTCTGGGAATCATAAACATTACGCCTGAGACCTTTATTTTAAGACTTCAAAAGGACGGCTTTCATTTTGAGCCCGGGCAATATGTAATTCTTCGTATGCCCAATGAACTGAAAGGACGTGAATATTCCGTCTATAGCGGTACCTCGGATGAAACCCTTGATTTTCTGGTAAGGGAAATTCCTGCCGGAGAATTTTCCCGTTACCTGAGGCATTTGCCGCCCGGCTCCCAAATTGATGTGGAAGGACCCAAGGGATATTTTCTTTTGGATGAGCGCAGCAGGGCCGGGGCTCCCATCATGCTCATTGCCACCGGTACGGGCATTTCTCCGTTTCATTCGTTTGTAAGGTCTTATCCCAACCTGGATTACCAGCTTTTGCATGGTGTTAAATTCGCCGATGAAGCATACGGCCGCGAGTCTTTTGATCCCCAACGCACTGTAATATGTTCCTCGAGCATCGATGATGGCGATTACTTTGGTAGGGTGTCCTTTTACCTGAAGGAGCATCCTGTGGATAAAAATACCATCTGTTATCTGTGTGGAAATTCGGCCATGATCAATGAGGTAACTGACATCCTGGAAGGTTATGGTCTCCCGCCTGAGAATATCCGCACCGAGGTTTTCTTTTGATAGACGCTTATTACTTATCTTAATTTGGGTTACCTTGAACCCATTGCCCCGGAAACGCAACTACTTTCCAAGTGTCCTGCCAACGGTCATTGCAATGACTTAAGAATATGCTAACTTTGCTTTGGTGGAAATAGGTGTTTTAAGGCTTTTTACCTTTGCCTGAAGGCCCTATAAGGCACACAAAATCAAACAATCCTTTAGGGGCTTGTGTACGTATAACTGTCATAATATGTAGATTACCAAAAGATACCGATGAAACGCTTTCTCCAATGGTGGTCATTCCTTGTGCTGACTTGTGCAATTCTCACGAGCGCCAACATTGCCAATGCCCAAATCTCGGAGAAAGGCCTGCCTGAGAGTTTCCAGACCGATCTTAAAGATGCGGCCATCCTCCCGTCGCTGAAACTGGATTCTGTCCATGTCGATAAAATGATTGCCGATGACAAGGAATTCCATATCGATAACCGTTACGGGGTGGTCCAGTCCTGCGAGGTCAATGTCAAGGAAGCCGGACATTCATCTGTCATTCCCGGCAAGGGTACGATCTGGAGATACAGGATAACATCGGAAGACGCCTATTCACTGGGACTTTATTTCACCAACTATCATCTTCCTCCCAAGGCTAAAATATTTATCTATGATCCAACCCATCTTCACCTTCGCGGGGCCTTTACCCATCGAAACAATAATCCTCGCCGCCAGCTTCCTGTAGCCGATTTTCCGGGCAAAGAACTGATTGTGGAATACTTTGAACCTTTTGATTCTGAATTTGCCGGAGAACTGGTAATCGGCGCTGTTTCCCAGGCATACATGCCTCTGAAAAGTGCCCAGTCTGACCGTATTGGCATCAATTGTCCGCTGGGCGACAGGTGGCAGGAACAGAAACACAGTGTTTGCCTGATGACTTTTCATGACTGGAAATTCTCCTATTTCTGTACCGGCGCTTTGATCAATAATATCCGGCAGGATCAAACGCCTTTTTTTCTGACTGCTAACCATTGCATACGCGTAGAATTCATTGCCAACACGCTGATCACCTATTTTAATTACGAGAATTCAGCCTGCAATAATTATGATGCTCCTGACGATCAAACCGTGGCAGGGGCTACTCTAAAAGCAACCAGCAGCCATACCGACTTCACTTTGTTGCTGCTTACTGAAATTCCCCCCGACGAATACAACCCCTATTTTTCAGGATGGGATATTACCGGCAATGAGCCTCAGTCGGGGGTCACGATCCATCATCCCAACGGGCTGCCCAAATGCATTGCCATAGATAGTCTGCCAATTAAAAGTTATAGCGAAAAGGTGGAATGGATTACTGATGGTCTTCGTTTATTTTCCACAACGCTGCCCAATACCCATTGGGGCGTTGAATTCCATGAGGGTAACCCTGAACCTGGTTCCTCGGGCGGCCCCTTGTTTGACCAGAATAAACGCATTGTGGGTCAATTGCATGGTGGAGATTATTTTGCCCTTTTGTTCGGAAAATTAAACCTGTCATGGGACTATTATCCTTCGCCCGAACAGCAGCTGGGCTATTGGCTTGATCCCCAGAATACTACCCGGGTACTGGACGGGGTATGGAAAATACCTCCCAAGGCCAGCTTCAGGGCCCAACTACAGCAGGTGTGCCCCAATACCCCGGTTTTGTTTTTTGATGAATCAACACAAAACCCTATCGGTTGGAAATGGAAGGTTAAACCGGCCACTTATACCTTTGCCAATGGAACGGACAGTACATCCCAAAATCCGCAGATCGTATTCTTTGAAGAAGGCAATTACTCGGTTTCTCTTCAAACTACCAATAAATACGGTACGGATGCTGTAACTGCCCATAATTATATCCTTGCGAAAAAGCACCTGAACGTAAAACTTCTGCGCTTGCCCAATGAAAATTTGGTATGCGCCTGCGATCTTACGGCTTTTCCTGTCAAGGCGGCCGGAGCTGTTACCTATCGTTTTGAGATCGACCGGCCCGACCTGATTGATATCCACTCGGGCAATGACTCGGTATATATGACTTTAAAGTCAGCGGTCGATATCAACCATTCATTTGATACCTGGGTCAAAGTGTTGGGAACCAATGGCAACTGCACTGCCATGGACAGTATGCTGGTTCATGTTATTATTCAACCCAATGATCATATTGAAAATGCTGCCCGCTTGTCGCTGGGACGTAATGCAGGCTTTTCAAATTTCTGCGCTACGGTCGAAAAGAATGAACCGCATCCTTGGTCGGTGAGCTGCACTGAACCTGAAAGCTGGTGCCCCAATACAATGGGTAATTATAATATCCTGAACAATTCAATTTGGTTCTCTTTTATTTCTCCCTCGCAGGGTGGATTGACAATTAGCACCAATGGTTTTGATGACCAGATTGCGGTGTATGAAAAGGAGACCGAAAACAGGGTTAATGCGGGTAATAAAATTCAGTATAATTTACTGGCCGCCAATGATAACCGTAGTCTGGATGATAATTCTGCCTTGATAGAGGATCTGAAACTGATACCCGGCAAAGAATACCTCTTGCAGGTCGATGGGAACAATGCCGCTTACGGCGACCTTGTAATCAACCTGATCAGCAACTCGCTGGAAGTGGCACCAAACCCCTCGAATGGAATCTTTCATATCATCATCTCCAATCCCTGGCAGGGCATTGCCGATATTTTAGTTTCCAATCTCAATGGCACAGAGCTGTTTACCCAACGATACAATGTCAACCTGAGCAACAACAAATTCGATATCGATCTTTCAGCATTCAACCGGGGAATTTATCTGCTGAATGTAAAAATCAACAACTCCAACCTGACCCAAAAGCTGGTAAAATGGTAGCTTAAATGGGCTCATTCTTCTCTTTTTATCAATAATTATATCATGCAATGTGCACATTGTTAATGAAATATGCTCGTTGATAATGATCAATGCTGACACCTGTTTCTCATTAAAGCAAGTAAATGATGGTCGTCTGTTTCTGCTATAACTGCAATCTTTTAATTTAGATACCTTTCTTTCACTACATCCTGTTTGGTTCTGTTTTTCTTCATAATCTCTTCAAACCATCTTCAGTACTAATACATATATAATTCGAATATAATACTAATATTATACGTAAAACTTGCTATTATATTCGAATTATATATGTATTATATTCGAGTTATATTCGAATTATAACTGAAGATGGTTAGAAGGGATTATGAACATGAATTGAATCAAACAGATTATGAACCACTTCTTTTTTTGATTTTGACATTGAATATTGATGTTTATGGCCCCGATCTTCGTCAGATCGATTGATTCGCATTCTTAAAAGTAAAAGGTGGTAATCTTGTTGATGTACCATCAGCTTTCGCCTGTTTAGTAATAGAAATGAAATAATGTCGTATTTCTATTGCTGAAGAAATTTTTTATAACAGGAAAACTAAGTTGATTGACTTGCAAATTCCCTTGTTGTAAATAGGCATTTTCGCCTCTTGCATAAAACCTTATAGTTTAATAAACCTTCGTAGCCAGGACAAAAGTCTACTACCCCCAACCTTATCAACCTTCTCCTATACAGGGATTTATAATAATGTTGATAAGGTTGAAG
>DATGYU010000325.1:0-13645 GCA_035297625.1 Prolixibacteraceae bacterium | reverse complement strand
AATGCTGTTGGGGGCTATTGGATTATCGGTGATTTATTTCCTGTTGGGAAGCAGTTATTTTTTCAAGGTGGAAGGCATTGCAATCCTGGTATTGGTCATGCTGGCCATTGCTACCTATGCCATGACCCTGGCTCCAATCACCTGGGTGGTCCTTTCTGAAATATTTCCCAATAAAATAAGGGGAGCAGCCATGGCCATTGCCACTACAGCCCTTTGGATTGCCTGTTTTGTGCTCACCTATACTTTCCCCATTTTGAATACATTTCTTAAGGCCAGCGGAACATTTTGGCTTTACGGCTTCATTTGTCTTGCAGGATTCTTATTTATCCTGAAAAAGTTACCCGAGACAAAAGGGCGGAGCTTGGAAGAAATTGAAAAACAAGCACACTCTTCACCCGAATCTTCTCCTGTATCTCTTTTACAATCTGAAAAAGTCCATGTAATAGATACTGGTAAAAATAATCTTTAAACCTTTAACCATATAGCCTATATATCCTATGAAAAACACATTCTTACTGATGATTGCTTTTGCATTTTTGGCGGTATCCTGTCATAAATCAGAAGTGCCAAAGAAAATCGACCTTTCCGGAACCTGGCAATATGCTATGGACCCCTCTGATAAAGGAGTTACTGAAAGCTGGTTTAACCGGCTTTTATCAGATACTTTAAGTTTGCCCGGATCGCTTACCTCCAATGGGATAGGAGAGGACATTACTCTTAAAACCCCATGGATCGGACAGATTGTTGACAGTTCATTTTATAAGAACCCTGAATATTCCAGATTCCGTGAGCCAGGCAATATAAAAATTCCCTTCTGGCTTCAACCGGTTAAATATTACAAAGGAGCTGTTTGGTACCAAAAAGAGATTACCATACCTACCGATTGGAAAGATCAGTCTGTGGCCCTTTTCCTTGAACGCATACATTGGGAAAGCCGTTTGTGGGTTGATGATAAGGAAATAGGGATGCAAAATTCATTGGGAACGCCTCATCAGTATGATTTGACCAATGTGCTGTTGCCCGGTAAACACCGGTTAACCATTTGTATCGACAACCGGGTGAAGGACTTTGATCCGGGAGTTAATTCTCACAGTATTTCAGATCATACCCAGGGAAATTGGAATGGCATGGTGGGTCAGTTGTATCTTCAGGCCCGTCCCATGATAAGGATCCGCAACATTCAGGTGTTTCCCGATGTCCAGCACAATACAATTGCTGTAAGGGTAAAGGTTGTGAATCCTACCGAAAAATCGACCCCGGTGAAGCTGGAACTAAATGTTGTGAAAACACCACAAAATGCTTCCAGGGAATTTGAATTAAAAAAAGGGGACAATGAAATCGAAGTAAACCTTCCCATGGGATCAGATGTGAAGTTGTGGAATGAATTTCATCCTCATATCTATACTCTTGAAGCGAGTTTAAGTGATGTTAACAAGGGAGTAAATGACCAATTAACCACCACTTTTGGGATGCGTGAGTTTAAGGCTGTAGGCAAACAATTGCATATCAACGGTAAACCAACATTTCTTCGTGGAACATTGGAATGTGCGATCTTCCCCAAAACAGGGTATCCAGCCACAGATGTAAAAGAATGGTTGCGTATTTTTAATATTTGCCGGGCACATGGATTGAATCACATGCGATTTCATTCCTGGTGCCCTCCCGAAGCCGCCTTTCAGGCTGCTGATAGTGTAGGATTTTACCTCCAGATCGAATGTTCGTCATGGGCCAATCAGTCAACCAGCATTGGCGATGGAAAACCGTTTGATAAATACCTGTATGAAGAAAGTGAACGCATGGTGGAAACCTATGGCAATCATCCTTCCTTTTGTATGATGGTATATGGCAATGAACCGGGAGGAGCCAACCAGATTCCCTTCCTGACAAAGTTTGTCAATTTCTGGAAAGACAAAGACAATCGTCGTATTTATACTTCAGGATCAGGATGGCCCATTATTCCGGAAAATGATTACCTGAGCACACCCGATCCACGTATCCAGGCCTGGGGACAGGAATTAAAAAGCATTATCAATGGAGAGGCCCCCAGAACTGATTACGACTGGTCGGTATTTAACGACCGTTTTCCCCAGCCTGTTGTCAGTCATGAAATAGGTCAATGGTGTGTATACCCAAACTTTAAAGAAATCCCCAAATACGATGGTGTTTTTCGTGCCCGCAACTTCGAATTGTTTCAGGAAACACTTAAAGATCACGGCATGGAACAATTGGCCGACAGCTTTTTATTGGCATCGGGCAAGTTACAGGCGCTTTGTTATAAGGCCGACATCGAAGCTGCCCTGCGTACCAAAGACTTCGGTGGCTTTCAACTACTCGATCTGCATGATTTCCCGGGGCAAGGAACTGCTTTGGTAGGTGTACTTGACCCATTCTGGGAGGAGAAAGGATATATTTCTCCCGATGAGTACAAAAGCTTTTGTAACGCTACGGTACCTCTTGTAAGAATGAAAAAATGTGTTTTTACCAATAACGAAACCTTTGAAGCCAGCGTTGAGGTAGCTCATTATGGAGAAGCACCCATTAATGCCACGATCCCTGAATGGAAAATTACTAACAGCAAAGGCAAGGTAATCCAATCGGGAAAATTTTCACAAACAAATATTCCCCTTGGAAATTGTTTTAAACTGGGCGATGTTTCCTTTCCCCTAACAGCAGTGTCAACGGCTGAAAACCTGAAAATTGAAGTATCGGTTAATGGATTTACCAATGCCTGGGACTTCTGGGTGTACCCGGCAAAAAAGGAAGCCATACCGGGAGAAGAGAAACTTCGGGTGGTGCAGACTTTAGATGCTCAAACCTCCCAATTCCTGAATGACGGGGGGCTGGTATTGTTAAACCTGACAAAAGGAAGTCTTTCAAAAACCATGGGAGGGGATGTTAAAATCGGGTTTTCAAGTATTTTCTGGAATACGGCATGGACACATGGACAGGCCCCCAATACCCTGGGTATTTTGTGTAATCCAGCTCACCCTGCACTTACCTATTTTCCTACCCAATACCATAGCAACTACCAATGGTGGGATGCTATGAGCCATTCGGGGGCTATCAACATCAGTACCATGCCTGCCGGACTCCATCCCATTGTCCGTGTAATTGATGATTGGGTGACGAACCGCCCACTAGCGTTGTTGTTTGAAGCCAGAGTTGGCAAAGGAAAGATACTTGTTTCGGGAATTGATCTTCATAGTGACCTGGATAAGCGTCCCGAGGCTCAGCAGCTTCTTTTCAGCCTGAAGAAATACATGGTAGGTACAATGTTTAATCCTGCAGTAGAAATGACCAGCCAGAAGATTGGGCAATTGGTAAAATAGTTAATGTTTCAGGTATGGAATGTATGATAATGAATAAAATTTAACTCTGTAATTTGTGATTAACGATATGAGTGTCAATGCTTGGTGTGAAAAAGTAACCATTCCGACTTACGGAATTGGCAAACCTGAGAAAAATCCGATATTCCTTGAAAAGCGTGTTTACCAAGGGAGCAGTGGGGCAGTGTACCCCCACCCTGTGATTGAAAAGATCATGGACGAGAAGATTGACACGTCGTGGAATGCCGTCTTTATCGAGAACCAGTACCTTAAAATAATGATCCTTCCCGAGCTGGGCGGGCGCATCCAGATGGCCTACGACAAGACCAAAGAGCGGCATTTTGTCTATTACAACCAGGTGATCAAGCCCGCTTTGGTGGGACTGACCGGCCCATGGATCTCGGGGGGCATCGAGTTTAACTGGCCACAGCATCACCGCCCATCGACCTACGAGCCGGTGGACCATCTGATTGAAGAAAACCCCGATGGCAGTGTGACCGTCTGGTGCAACGAGGTGGAACGGATGTTCCGCACCCGGGGGATGCACGGCTTTACCCTCTACCCGGACAAGGCCTACCTGGAGATTAAGGTGAAGCTGTATAACCGCACCAACCAGGCCCAGACCTTTTTATGGTGGGCCAACCCGGCGGTGAAGGTAAACGATCATTACCAGTCGGTCTTCCCGCCCGACGTGAATGCCGTCTTTGACCATGGCAAGAGGGACGTGTCGGAGTTTCCCATTGCCAAAGGCACCTATTACAAGGTGGATTATTCACCGGGAACGGATATCTCACGCTATAAAAATATCCCTGTGCCTACCTCTTATATGGCCGTAAATTCGAAGTATAACTTTGTAGGCGGTTATGAAAATGACAGTAATGGTGGATTGCTGCATGTAGCCAACCATCATGTCTCCCCGGGAAAGAAACAATGGACCTGGGGGCATGGTGATTTTGGCCAGGCATGGGACAGGAACCTGACCGATGAGGATGGCCCGTATATTGAACTGATGTGCGGGGTGTACACGGATAACCAGCCCGACTTCTCATGGATCATGCCGGGAGAAGAAAAGACCTTCTCGCAGTATTTCATGCCTTACCGCGATCTGGGAGTGGTGAAAAATGCCACCAAAGAGGCGATCGTCAACATGGAAGTGAACGACGGGAAAGTAACCGTTAAAGCCTACACCCTGGCCGCCTATCCGGCCGGCAAGGTGATTGTCAGAAATGACAGGGAACTACTTTTGGAAGATACTTTTGACTTTCACCCTCATACTTCCTACGAGAAGGAGGTGGTATGCCGGTTGGGATTCGAACCCAGGGGACTTGAAGTAACGATCCTTTCCGCAGAAGGAAAGGTGCTGGTTGGCTGGAAAGCAGATGATGACAGCCAAAGGGAGATTCCCCAATCGGCCAGGGCAGCCAAACTGCCCCATGAAATCGAAAGCAATGACCAGCTGTACCTGACAGGGGTGCATTTGGAACAATACCGTCATGCCACCTATGACCCTGCCGATTATTACGGGGAAGCGCTCCGGAGGGATCCCCGCGACAGCCGCTGCAACAATGCCATGGGATTGTTGCTGCTGAAAAAAGGCAAGTTCAGGGAGGCGGAAGCCTATTTCAGGAAAGCCATTGACACGCTGACTGAAAGAAATCCCAACCCTGTCACCGGGGAGCCGTTGTACCACCTGGGCCTTGCCTTGCGCCTGCAGGGAAAAGATGCCGAGGCTTACGATGTGTTTTACAAATCGGTATGGAACGATGCGTATATGGCCACGGGTTATTTCCAGTTGGCCCAGCTGGAATGTGAACAGAAAAATTATGCTGAAGCCCTGGAGCTGGTGGAGCGCTCGCTGATCCGCAACTGGCACCATCACAAGGCCCGTCAGCTGAAGGTAAGTATCCTGCGGAAGCTGGGACGGATCCGTGATGCACAACGGATGGTGGAAGAATCGCTTTCACTGGATCCATTTAATTATGGCATCCTGTACGAGAAGAAACTGCTATCCTCTGGTAAGGCATTGGTTGCTTTGGTGGATAAACGGTTAAGGACACTGATGCGTGACAATATCCATACCTATATCGAATTTGCCCTTGATTTTGGCATGGCCGGTCTGTGGGATGAGGCCATCCAGCTGATCAGCATTGGTATTGAAGAGCAACAGGGAAAGGATGTTTATCCCATGGCCCTTTATTACAAGGCATGGATGGAAGCTCAAAAAGGAGACAAGCAGGCTTCTGCCAATACCCTTGAAAAAGCCTCGGTGGCCTGTCCCGATTATTGTTTTCCCAACCAGCTGGAAGCGGTCATGGTGCTGGAATGGGCCAAGGAGCAGAATCCCCGTGATGCTAAGGCGCCTTACTACCTGGGCAACTTCTGGTATCATGCCCGTCAGTATGAGGATGCTGTTCTGAACTGGGAACGCTCGACAAGCCTGGAGGATCATTTTCCAACGGTACACCGCAACCTGGCATTGGCCTATTATAACAAGCAAAAACAGCCGCAAAAGGCCTTGGAGGCATTGGAGAAAGCCTTCGAACTGGACCAAAGCGATGCCCGTGTGCTGATGGAACTGGACCAGTTGTATAAAAAGCTGGGGAAGGACCCAAAGCTTCGCCTGGAAAAGCTGGAAAAGCACCTGGCCCTTGTCATGGAAAGAGATGATCTTTACCTGGAATATGCTACCCTGTTTAATGTGCTGGGCCATTATGAAAAAGCCATGGAGCTGATCATGGCCCGTAAGTTTCATCCCTGGGAAGGAGGAGAAGGCAAGGTCACTGGCCAGTATGTGGTCAGCCTGACAGAAATGGCTCGTAAGGCCATCGCCTTGGGAGAGTATGAAAAGGCGGTGGAGCTGTTGAACAAGGCGCGCACCTATCCGGAAAATCTGGGAGAAGGCAAACTGTACGGGGCCCAGGAAAATCCTATCTTTTACTTTCTGGGCTGTGCCTATGAAGGGATGCAGCAGCAAGAACAAGCACAGGCATGCTGGCAGCTGGCCTCAGAAGGCCTGAAAGAGCCTGCTCCTGCCATCTTCTACAACGACCAGCAGCCTGATACCATTTATTACCAGGGCTTGTCCTTGTTGAAATTAAAGCAAAAAGATAAGGCCCGCGAAAGATTTGAAAAACTCATCGAATTTGGGCAATCGCACCTGAACGACACCTTCCAGCTGGATTATTTTGCCGTGTCGCTTCCCGATTTGCAGATATGGGAGGAGGATCTTACCAGGCGCAATTATCAGAACTGCCTCCACCTGATAGAGCTGGGGAAGGAAGGAATGAAAACAAATGATTAACAATTAACGATTTCAGATTAACGATTTCAGATTTGAAAATCGTTAATCTGAAATCTTCTTATACTGCTTTTTTATTGAGCTTCGCATACTCAGTGGGGGTCATTTTATAGGCTTCGGTAAAGCAGGTGGTGAAATAGGAGGGGGAATTGAAACCTACCTCATAACACACTTCCGAGATGTTCTTGTTATGGGTGAGCAATAATTCACCGGCCTTTTTCAGGCGTATATTCCTGATTAATTCACCCGTACTCTGGCCTGTCAGGGCTTTTATCTTGCGGTGCAGCCCCATGCGGCTAATCGATAGTTCCTGGGCCAGGGCATCACCATTAAATTCAGACTCCACCATTTTTTCCAGGATAATGGAAATGACCTTCTGCATAAAGATTTCATCGGGAGAAACCACACTGGAAGATGGTTGATGCAATTCACCCAGTGCAATTTTTTTACTGTATCGTTCCTTGAGCAGCTCGCGCATCTCAATTAGCTTGGCGACTCTTACAATCAGATGCTGAGGGTGAAACGGCTTTGTGATATAAGAATCTGCCCCAAGGCTAAGGCCTTCAATACGGTTTTCAATATCCGATTTGGCCGTGAGCATGATAATGGGGATATGGTTGGTTTCAATGGAGCTTTTCACCTTCTTGCACATTTCTATCCCATCCATCACGGGCATCATCAAATCGCAGATGATAAGGTCAATGTCGTGAATGGACAGCATTTCAAGGCCAGCCTTGCCATTTTCGGCTTCTTCAATGTGATAGTCCGTTTGAAGAATACTGCGGATATAACTGCGGATATCGGCATTGTCTTCCACTATCAGCAACTGTTTTTTGTGGCTTTTATGACTGCCCGGGGCAGGAGGTTCAGTCACCGCAGCTTGTGGGGCAGGATCCTGTTGTGCTGCAGGGGCAGCGGGGTTTTTTTCAGTATCTGTCCTGAACTCCTCGGCCAGGTAGGCGCTCTTTTCAATAGGGAGGGTAATTTTAAAGGTGGTCATTTGGCCCTCAATGCTTTGTACTTCCACGATGCCGTGGTGCAGTTCAATAAGGTTTTTGACCAGGTGCAGCCCGATGCCCGAGCCCTGGGGAACACCGCTTTGTTCCTTGCCCTGGTAAAAACGATCGAAAATACTGTTGATATCTTTGGGCGAGATGCCTTTCCCGTTGTCTGTTATCGATATTTCCACTTCACGATGTCCAAGGGCATCTTTTGTCATCACCACCGTAACGGAGATTTTACCCTTATCGGGGGTAAACTTAAAGGCATTGGACAGTAAGTTGGTAATGGACTTTGTAAGGAATTCCGGATCAAACCATCCCAGTTGAACCGGGTCCTGGTGGATGAATTCCAGCTGGATGTCCTTTTGTTTACGCAGCTCTTCAAAAGAAAAAAGAATGTCCTTGATGCACAGGATCAGGTCCGACTGCTGTACCTTTAGCTTCATTTGTCCTTTTTCTGCCTTGCGGAAATCCAGTAGCTGGTTGACCATGGTAAGCAGCCGGTTGGCGTTGCGCAGCATGAGTTTAAAATTCAACCGTTTTTCTTCATTCTGTTCTTCATACTGCATCTTTTCCAACGGTCCGATGATCAGGGTAAGGGGAGTTCTGAATTCATGGGAGATGTTGGTAAAGAACTGGAGTTTTTCCTGGTGCAGTTCTTCTTCCTTTTCCCTCTTGGCCCGTTCTATTCTCAGGTGGTTGGCCGCCTCGATGCGTACATTGACATAAGCCCATACAAAGTACAGGAATATTCCGGCCAGGAGGGTATAGATCAGATAGGCCCAGCCGGTAGCCCAGAAGGGAGGGCGCACCACGATGGTCATCGAGGCGATGTTGGAATCGCTCCATACGGCATCCGGACTGGAAGCTTTCACCTTGAAGACATACTCTCCCGGTTCGAGGTTACGGAAGGTGACACTGTTCTGGTTGCCAAGGTAGTTCCATTTTTCGTCGGAGCCTTCCAGAAAATACGCGTACTGTATCTTTTGGTTGGAACTGTAATTGACCCCCATAAATTCAAGGGTAAAAATGGACATGTCGTATTTCAGGTCAATCCGGTCGGCCAGGGTGATGTTTTCCTTTAAGGGCGAAAAGCGCCGCTTGTTTTCCTGGGGGGTTACCAGCTCGTTGAATATGAGCAGCCGGGTGAAAATAATGGGCGGGCATTTGTCATTTTTGGTTACATTTTGGGGGTCGAACACGTTCAGTCCGCCAAAGCCGGCAAAGGCAAGCTGCCCGTCAGGTAAGGTGATGGCCGAGCGTTCGGAGAATTCCCCGTTTTGGATGCCATCCTCTGTGCTGAAATTTTGTAACTCCCTGGTCTTTGGATTCAGCCTGGCGATGCCTTTACGGTTGCCGATCCACAGGATGCCTGTTTTTTCCCTGACAAGGGAAGTGAGGTAATTGCTGGGCAGGCCCGATGAATCATTGAAAACAATATTTTCATTCTTGCTCATCCCATGCACAAACAGGCCTTCGCCCTGGGTGGTCAGGAAGATGGTGTCACCCACGATAAGCATGTCGCTAACAATATGGGGATTCGGGGACAGGGGTTGTTCGTTGGTTTTTTGGTCATTGATCTGGTAGGTGATCACCCCTGCACCGTAAGTACCCAGCCACAGGGTATGATTGTTGTCTTCACGGATGGTGCGGATATTAAATTCCCTGGTGGTATGAAAGACAATGCGGGTGATCGATTGGGTCTTAGGATCAAATTTAGCCAGGCCCCTGCTGGTGCCGATCCAGATGGTCTGGTCATTTCCTTCATAAACGCACCTTACATCATTGCTTGGCAGGGAATTGGGATCCAGCGTATTGAAACTGTACTGGCGGACCAGGGAACCATTGGCATCCACTTTGAGCAGGCCTTTGTTGTAGGTGCCTAGCCACAGGTTGTTGTGCGAATCGTAAAGGGAGGATTGGTAGATATATCCCGGGAACCTCTTATCGGCTTCGAGCCGGGTGATCTCCCCGTTGAGCAGGTTGATTTTACAGATTCCCACATCGGCAGTTCCCATGGTGGCAGCAAATACACTGTTTCTGCGGTCCGAGCAGATGGCCATGATGGGTGAATTGGGAAGGCTGTTCATCGACTCGGTATCGTGCCTGAATAGCCTGAACTTGGGCGATGTTCCCTGGAGCATATTGACTCCTCCCCAGGCAGTGCCGATCCAGATGTTGTTATCCTGGTCGGCAAACAGGGAATTGATCGAAGGACAGCTCAGTCTGGAAGATGATTCCCCATGTTCAATCAGCTGGTAAGAAAACTTGTCATTCATTGAAAAAGCCCTTACCGGGAAGTTCATCAAAAACATCTCGGTACCGATCCACAGTTTGCCGTTATGGTCTTCATTGATTACCCCGATGGAGTTAGCCACCAGGTTCCCGGGATAGGTGACCGGTTCGAGCTGATCCTTTGTTTCGTTGTACAGGTAACAGCCTTTGGAAGTACCTATCCAGATGCGGCGAAAGCTGTCCTGGTAGATGGACCGTACAAAACGGCCCCCTTCGGGAAGTTCATAAAAGCGCATAGTCTTTTGCCTGAGGCTAAAACGGTACAGTCCGTTTTGCTGGGTACCGATCCACAACCGGTTGTCATCATCCTCCAGCAGGCTCATTACCTGCAGGGGCGCAGCCACCCCGGCAATGGAAGGCAGGGTCAGGGCATGGAATTGTTGTTCTTTCCAGTCGTAATAGTTCACCCCGTTGCCATAGGTGCCCATCCATATCCTGGCCTTGTCGTTGCTCAGTTTCAGGTAAGTGATATCATTATAGACCAGTTTTAAAGGGGAAGTATTGGTCCTTACCTTAATGATACTGTCCGATTTGTAGTCGTAGATATTCAGTCCATCTGAAGTTCCTGCCCAGATATTGCCATCGGGGGCCAGGATCATGGTCTGGGTGCGGTTATGCGAAAGGGAATAACGCCCCTTGTTGATGGTAAAATGGGTAAAACTCTTGCCATCAAATTTGTTGAGCCCCTCTTCGGTTGAAAACCAGACAAAGCCCTTGTTGTCCTGCAGGCCCGAGTAAATGAAATTACTCGAAAGGCCCTGACCGGTGGAAAATTTATAGATAAGATTGGATGCCGTTTTTTGAGCAAAGGCCACAGGGGCTAAACTAACCAACAGAATCCAAATGAAGGAATTGCGTAACATAGATGATCCCTTTTTCATTGTCGTATCAGGTTGAAATTACACTATTGTTTTAAGGATGAATGACTTGTGTGTAAAAACAAATTGGATCGTTTGCTAAAAAGTACAGGGCCGAAAGGTATACAAAATGAGACAATATCTACCTATTGTTACAATAACAAAAGGAATAGTTCAAAAATAGAAAGCCTTATTTTTTTTATTGAGCAAATTTTGCATGGGAAAAATAAGCAGAAGTCAGTAAAAATTACCTGTCGGGAATTAGATTTCTCATTGGATGATGATAACAAAAAAATATAGTTGGATAAAATAATAAATGGTAGGATGAAACGAAGATGGATATATACAATGAGTGTCATGCTCTTCATGCTTCTTTCTTTAAAAGGTTATCCTCAAAATCTTTTAAGGAATGGAGACTTTGAGTATCCCACCACTGATGAATTAAGTCTAAAAGTCAATTCCTCTTCTGAAATGATTGGATGGGAAATTCAATCACCCGTAGTTGTTGTTAATCATACCCGATTGTTTCCTTATTCCAATTTTCAATGCCTGCTATTACCTGTAATAGGGGGTCAGAAAGCTTCCATCGTTCAACATTTTAATATCCCTCAGGATGGGAAGGTTAAGATCTCCTTTGCTTTTGCGGCCTCACGTCTGGAAAACGGAAAGCTGATCGTTCGGTTGGATGGGAAGGAAATAGCCACACGTGCGTATACCGATTATTGGGTTCCCGGAGACACGAGGCTTACAGATCATATGAAATGGGAGCAAGTCATCCTTCCGGAACAACAAATTCCAGGGGGCAAGCACAGTCTTGAAATCCTGGAAGATTCCTGCCAGGTTGTGAGGGATCATCAAGGTGACCAGCGGGATATGATTGAAGGCTTCCTGATCGATAAGGTGGAAGTGGAGAAGTGCCCTGATATCCATTATTCGGGAGTCCCATCCCTGGATGAGTTGGCCGGTCAAAAGGTCGAGACCAAAACACTGGCTTGTTATCCGGCCATAGGGAACTTTTTGGGCAGCGTGCGCGCCTCCAAACAACTGGGAGCCTTTGAAACGCAGTTTCTATATGGAAGTAAACTGACAAGGCCGGCAGGGACAATCAGCATCAATGAGTCTGTAGTTTTTAGCCAGCAATCAAAATGGTATCCTTATCAGGTGGTAAACTTTTCTAAAGTGAATGGGATCGCATTAACCGCTACCATGCGGCTGGTCTTTGAAAAGAAAGGGGTACTGATGCAGATAGAGATGGAAAACAGGACTACACAATTTGCCCAACTTCCGCTTTCTATGGAACTTGTAAAGGGGATGCTGCAAAATACAAAAGCTCAGACTATCGATGCATTGATTGATTATGCCTCCAACAGCTATGGCTATTCGTTTAATTATAAGCCGGATACGATAAAAAACAAGGAAGGCAATAATTATGCCCTGTGGAATGTAACGTTGAATCCGGGAGAGAAAAAAACTTTGTCTTATGTTTTAAGTATTCATCAGGATGCCAGCCTGGCTATTTCCAATGCAAGAGAATGGAACCGCTGTTTCTCACAGACATTTTCCGAGTCCAGGTCCTTGTGGGAGAGACGCTGGATGGATGTATTTACTCCTCATAATAATAGCTATTCAGGTTACTTGCCTACCTTCGAGACCACCGATAAAAATCTCTATCAGTTATATTACCTCTCTATTGTAAGTTTTCTTCAAACCCAGCAGAATCATGTTTATCCAACAATGGATATTGCTTTTGGATCGAACAATGAATGGGCTATCAACCAGGCCTATTTTTGGGAGATTTCACAATTTGCCGATATGTACGCACTGCTGGACCCTAAAGGGTTAAAAGCCTTTATTAAAATGGCCCTTAATGTAAACCTTGACAGTGGAAACGCGATAGACTACCATACGGGAAAGATAGTGAATCACTGGTATGCCGTGAACGATTATGCGCTGTTTAAGACCATAGACAGTTATCTGAGGATTAACAGGGATTTTGACTTTTTGAATACCAGCATTAATGGCAAGACAGTTTTTGACCATTTAAAATACATTGCCACTAATTGGGAAAAACGCTTTAATAAGCAGATAGGATTGGCTGATTATGGCAATAACCCATGGTCATTTTTTGAAACCAATCCTGATTATATCCATTGTGTTCCGGCCATGAATGCGCAAAATGTATGGATGCTCAGAAGCATGGCGGAATATGACAGGTTATATGCCAAGGGGAAAGATGCTCTGGGTTTTATTGCAAAGGCCGACCAATTGGCAAAAGCTGTAAAATCATTGTATGTTCCGGGTGAAGGAGTGTGGAAAGTCAGGTATCCCAATGGAGATTCGATAGTAAGCAGGCATAGTTATGATTTCCTTACTATCGGGATGACAATGCATGAGGATCTGACTGCGCAGGTAAAAAAGGAAATGATACACTTTGTCGATTCTGAATTAATGACCCCTACCCATTTTATGCGTGCCATGTCGCTGAAAGATCAGGCCGCCTTTAACTCAGACCGTTCAGATCATGGGCCCGTTGGATGCTATATCGGCTGGCCTGCGATGACAGCGCAGGCCATGGCGGATATGGGAGAGTTTGAAAAGGCAAAAAATACATTGAGTGATTTCAGAAACGCTTTTGTGGAATCAGGCATGGGACAGGCAGTTGAGTTCCTGGTTCCTGTGGGATCGGCAACCGCTGTCGACAGAATAGGGGCAAGGGCAGGGGCTTCCTTTTTGCTCTCAGGGTCCGATTATGCCAATGCCATTATTGATGGACTGATGGGTTACAAACCCTCCATCAATGGCCGTTTAACCCCCTATATGATGAATACCAACCGTCATTTTGAGGGTAAAATGAGCAACATCAGGTAT
>DATGYU010000324.1:0-4152 GCA_035297625.1 Prolixibacteraceae bacterium | reverse complement strand
ACACCCATGGAAACGCTTAAAAATATTCCTAAAAATATAAAAGAGGTAAAACCCACCGTGATGATGAGCGTACCTGCCCTGGCCAAGAATTTCAGGAAAAGCATAGAGGCCGGTATCCGTCAAAAAGGACCAACTGCTGAAAAGCTGTTTAACCACGCCCTTAAGATCGCCTATCAGTACAATGGCTACGGATGGGACCGGGGTAAAGGTTTACGGGCTTTCTATAAACCACTGCTTGGTTTATATGAAAACCTTCTGTTTAAAAAGATCAGGGAAGGTTTCGGGGGTAACCTTCAGCTTTTTATAGGTGGAGGAGCACTTCTGGATATAGAGCTTCAACGTTTCTTTTATGCCATCGGTATGCCCATGTGCCAGGGTTACGGGCTATCGGAAGCTTCACCGGTCATTTCATCCAACGCCCTGCATGCCATTAAATTTGGCTCTTCAGGAAGGCTGGTCAAATACATGGAATTGAAGATCTGTGATACCGATGGCAATGAACTACCTCAAGGTGAAAAAGGAGAGATTGTTGTAAAAGGCGACAACGTGATGGCAGGTTACTGGAACAATCCCAAAGCTACGGCTGAAACCATCAAAGAGGGCTGGCTTTATACAGGCGATATGGGCTACATGGATAAGGATGGTTTCCTGTATGTGCTGGGACGATTTAAAAGCCTGTTGATCGGAAGCGATGGCGAGAAATTCAGTCCGGAAGGCATAGAAGAGGCCCTGGTTGACCAATCTCCTTTTATAGATCAATGCATGCTGTACAACAACCAGAATGCATGGACCTCGGGAATGATCGTTCCCAATATGCCAGCCATCAAACGCGAGCTCGACAAACGGGGCATCAAACAGGGCACTGAGGAAGCATTACTTTCTGCTCTTGATATTATTCAAAAAGAAGTAGATGCTTATAAATCGGGCGGCAGATTTGCCAATATGTTCCCCGAAAGATGGTTGCCCGCCACGATAGTCATTCTGCCTGAAGCTTTTACCGAGCAAAATCAGCTGCTTAATTCAACCTTAAAAATGGTAAGGGGAAAGATCACCGAACGCTTTAAGGATGAGCTTGAGTTCCTGTATACACCAGAGGCCAAAAATATTCGCAATGAAATGAATAGGGAAGCCCTTAGAAATTGGGAACATCAAAAAGCGTGAACAAAAGAGGGATTCGATAATCAAAAGGATATATATAAAACAACTATATTGACCCCTAAATAAAGAAACATGAGAACATTGGTTTTATTTATAGCATTGCTTTTCTTTGGCATCAGCACTTTCGCTCAGAAGAAAATGACCGGAATAGGAGGAGAAGTCTCAGCGCTAAGCCTTAAGTCAACCGTCCGATGGTGGGTTTCCAAAAACTCGGGGTTTGATGTTTTTGCAGGGGTAGCCGCTGAATTTGCAGACTTCAGGCCCAACGATTATGAGGCTGGGGTTAAATACCTGAGATCATTCATGTACCAACGAACTGGCCGTAACTATATTGGATTAATGGGCAAATGGAAATGGCTGCAAACAGGTGAAGCTAAAACATCTACCGATCTCCCGGTTTTTGGGGCATTAATTGGCAAAGAATGGTTCAGCCAACGGGCCAATAAAAAAGGTTTTGCAGTGGAATTAGGCTATCAGTTTGGATCCAAAGAATATACTCGTGATTTGGGACCTTTAGCAACAGGACCCGACCCTAAAGAAACTTATACAGAATTCGCCCTGATGTTAAATATCAGATATGCTTTGTACAAGGATAAATAGATTAACCTGCATCAATCAACAAGTAGCTGTTTCAAATGGATAAATGCATCGCTGTAATTGACCTTGGCACCAACACGTGCAACCTGATGATTGCTGCATATAATCAGATGGATTATCGCATTCTTTACCAGGGGAAGGAAGCGGTCAAATTGGGAAAGAAAGGGATTCATAAAAACCTGCTTACAGATGAAGGGCTGGAGCGGGCCGTTCGGGCCATTCATCAGCACCAGCAAAAGATAGCATCCTATGCTGTTTCAGAGATCATTGCAATTGCTACATCGGCTATCAGGGAGGCTACCAACAAAGAATGGTTTCAACAACAAATAAAGGAAAGGACCCAACTGGACCTTACGATCATTTCAGGTGATAAGGAAGCGGAACTGATCTTTAAAGGAGTTAAACTGGCTTTTAAAACCTTGGAAGACCACACCCTTATTTTGGATATTGGAGGAGGAAGCAATGAGTTTATTTTACTGAAAAACCATGTGCCCGCATGGAAACAAAGTTTTCCTTTAGGAGTAGCCCGGGTGGTGGAACAGATGCCTCCCTCCGACCCTGTCACTGAGGATGAAATCCAACAGATCAGCCAATGGTTTGATCAGGGCCTTACCTCCTTGTGGAATAGATTAAAAGAGGTACCTGTTACCACATTAATAGGTTGCTCCGGAGCCTTTAATACCCTTACAGACCTGATAGATCAAACGGATGCAGGCACCAAAACCCGGATAAGACAGGAAATTACTATCAACGATTTTAACCGCATCTATAAAATGCTGATTTCCTCCACCACGAAGCAGAGGATGGAAATGAAAGGAATGGAAGCCCTCAGGGTGGAAATGATTGTACCGGCGATCCTTTTGATAAAACTGATCGTGGAAAGACTTGAAATAAAAAGGATATGCTATACCGACTTTGCGCTGATGGAGGGAGTACTGTTTGAAAGGATAAACGAGGAAAAGGAAATAAGAAATATCAAATAAGGAATAAGGAATATCGAAGAGCGTTTTTTACTTTCTTATTTCTTATTTCTTGTTTGATATTTTACATTTCCTTGGATTAAAAAATATCCAATATCCAACAAATAGAAGCAAGAAGCCAAAATAAATGGCACTGCTTCCTTTATTTGTGCAGAAACCACTAAATTTGAGTATTCATAAATCAGGAACAAAAACTACAGGCATGTCAAGAATATTAGTAATTGATGATGAAAGAAGTATCCGCAACACGTTAAAAGATATCTTGGAACTGGAAAAATACAAAGTTGAAGTGGCCGAAGATGGTTTTAAGGCTCTTGAACTGATAAAAGCAACGGATTACGATGTTATCCTTTGCGATATTAAGATGCCGGGAATGGATGGCATTGAGGTGTTGCAGAAGATCGAAGAGCTGAAACCCGACACCCCTGTAGTGATGATTTCAGGCCATGGCAATATTGATACGGCGGTGGAATCGATCAAAAAGGGAGCCTACGACTTTATTGAAAAGCCCCTGGACCTGAACCGTATGCTGATTACCATCCGCAATGCCATGGATAAGTCGACCCTGATCAGTGAAACCAAGGTGCTGCGCAAAAAGGTCAACAAACGCTTTGAGATGGTAGGCTCTTCTGCTTCCATTCAAAGGGTGATGGACATGGTCGACCGGGTGGCCCCTACCGATGCCCGTGTGCTGATTACCGGATCCAATGGTACGGGCAAAGAACTGGTAGCCCGCCGTCTGCATGAAAAAAGCAACCGCTCGGAAGGCCCGTTTGTCGAAGTCAACTGTGCAGCAATTCCATCAGAATTGATAGAAAGTGAACTGTTTGGCCATGAAAAAGGAGCTTTCACCTCGGCCGTCAAACAGCGCAAAGGTAAATTTGAACAGGCCTCAGGGGGTACCATCTTTTTGGATGAAATCGGCGATATGAGCCTCTCGGCCCAGGCCAAAGTGCTGCGCGTGCTGCAGGAAAGTGTCATCACAAGGGTAGGCGGTGATGTTCAGATTAAGGTAGACGTAAGGGTAATCGCAGCCACCAATAAAAATCTTGCCCGTGAGATTGAAAACAACACTTTCCGCGAGGATTTATACCATCGGCTAAGCGTCATATTGGTCCATGTACCGGATTTAAATGACCGTATTGAGGATATTCCCCTGCTGTGCGACTACTTTATCGATCAGATCTGTACCGAATACGGTATCCCTCAAAAGACCATCGACCAGGATGCAATTGCCGAACTGCAAACCATTCGCTGGACAGGCAACATCCGCGAATTCCGCAATGTGATAGAGCGGCTGATCATCCTGTGCGACAAATCTATCACCAGGGAGGATGTACTGATGTATGCGGTGCCCAAGAAGTAGAGAAAGTTTAAGGTTTAAAGTTTCAAGTTTCAAGTTGTTGGTGTTATCGTT
>DATGYU010000323.1:0-1868 GCA_035297625.1 Prolixibacteraceae bacterium | reverse complement strand
CTATACGCTTACTTCTATTGAAAAGGCATGGCAAATGCCCAATGTGGATTTTACCTTTTCGGGCATTTACAAGCCCGCAGAAAAGTTAAAGTTTACTGCCGACATCTTTGTGGTCGGGGAACGCACGGCATTGATCACAGGGGCTCAAAATTCATCAGTTCCCGCCAATCAGGTGACCATGGATCCCATTATTGACATGAATGCAGGCGGCGAATACCAGTTTTCCGACCGGTTAAACATTTTCTTTAAGCTTAATAATTTTGGTTTCCAGAAATATGAACAATGGCTGGGCTATACTAATAAGGGATTAAACTGGCTGGGAGGAATCAGCTATTCATTCTAAAATAGCGATTTTATGATAGTTTACTGATAGTCTCACTCAAAGTGAGACTATCAGTAACAGTATATCAGTAAACAGCTCATTTGGAGATGATTGATGTTTTTTATGCGTTGGTGACACAATTTATCCATAAAGAAAAACTTTAATAGTTACCGCTTCTAAACACCCAATTTCGGTTACCCTTAGCCGGTGGATAAAATATTCAATTTAAGAATTGAATTAAACATCCTGTAATCTGCTGCAAATCAAAGCTTAAATGGTTGATAAAATGTTAAAAAGTTTAACATTTTCAAAGCCTTTAATACTGTCGGGCGTAACGACATTTTTACTATATTTGTGTCCTGTTATTGATAGGATAAATAAAGTGAAGAATGTGTTGAGAATCAAGCGTCTGATTTTATCATCCAATCAGAATATTCTTACAAAAAACAGAAGGCAATTGTTCATCTGTTACCTATTTTAATCCTTTAGTAAAAGGGTTAGCAGTGAAAGTTTTGGGATAAATTAAATATTTGGATCAAATGCGAGAAGTTGAAGAAACCCAGAATTGGGGAACACAAAAAGAAAATGGCGGATACGATGCCGACAGCATCCAGGTACTGGAAGGGCTGGAAGCGGTACGTAAACGTCCGGCCATGTATATTGGCGATGTGAATGAAAAAGGTTTGCATCACCTGGTGTATGAAGTAGTGGATAACTCGATAGACGAAGCGCTGGCAGGCTATTGCAAAAACATTGAAGTGGTCATTAACGAGGATAATTCCATTACCGTTATTGACGATGGACGTGGGATTCCTGTTGATTTGCACACCAAGGAAAACAGGTCGGCCCTGGAAGTGGTAATGACCGTTCTGCATGCCGGGGGTAAATTCGACAAGGACAGTTACAAAGTTTCCGGCGGATTGCACGGTGTGGGTGTTTCCTGCGTAAATGCGCTTTCAATAGCTTTGAAAGTTCAGGTTCACCGTGATGGTAAAATCTGGCAGCAGGAATACAGCAAAGGAAAACCTTTGTACAGTGTAAAAGCTATTGATGAGACCAACCGTACAGGTACAACAACAACATTTAAGCCGGATGATTCTATCTTCCTGGTGACAGAATATAAATTTGAAACCCTGGCAGCTCGTCTGCGTGAGTTGGCTTTCCTGAATGCAGGCCTTAAGCTGAGCATCACCGATAGAAGAGCCAAAGTGGAAGGAAGCGCTACAGGCTATAAACATGAAGAGTTTTTCTCCAAAGAAGGACTGAAAGAATTTGTAGAATATTTAGATGGGGTCCGTGAAAGGCTGATTGAAGAAACCATTCATATCGCATCGGAAAAAGCCGGGGTGCCTGTTGAAATAGCCCTTCATTACAATACCTCATTTACCGAGAATATTCACTCCTACGTCAACAACATCAACACCATTGAAGGGGGAACTCACCTTACCGGTTTCCGCCGTGGGCTGACCCGTACCCTGAAAGCGTATGCTGAAGAAAGCGGAATGTTGCAAAAGATGAAATTTGAAATCAATGGCGATGACTTCCG
>DATGYU010000322.1:0-2395 GCA_035297625.1 Prolixibacteraceae bacterium | reverse complement strand
ATCGAACAAGCGGAAGCTAACACTGTAATCAGGTTTAAAAGCCAGGGTAAGCTGGTTGTAATGGTTGGCAATTTTATTGGATTTAACAGCAACAACGGTTTTTACCTCTTCATTCACTGAAGAAGTCTTTGCAGAAGTAACTTTTGGATTCGCTCCCAAAACAGTAGTTCCCAGATCAAGGCTTATCGTGTTGTTGGTAAAAACAGGCTGATTGCCAACTGTTGCCGACCAGGTGATCTGTTTGTCCACCGAAACGGTAACCTGTATTTTCCCGTCAGGCGATTTTACCGGGTAGTCTTTTGCAAAAGTCGTTAAACTCATTGCAATGAATAAAAGCAAAATGGTTTTTTTCATTTTAGATATTTAGGTTAATTTATTGAATTATAAATATTTATTCCAGCTGATATGGATCCCCATCTTTCAGAACGGGGAATACGGTTCTGAACCGCTGCAATTCAGTGTAGGATAATTCAGCTTTTAGAACTGCCTCCTGATTAATCTCGGCATTGGCCAACAATACCCCTTTGGCATCCATAATTTGGGAAAAGCCCGAATAGTGGATCATTTGTCCATCGCGCCCTACCCTGTTGACGCCGGCCACATAGGCCTGATTTTCAATGGCCCTTGCCTTGAGCAAAGTATTCCACACCTCATCGCGTTGCCTTGGCCAATTGGCCACATACACCAAAAGATCATAGTCACCGTTGTTGCGGCTCCATACCGGGAAACGAAGGTCATAACAAATAAGCGGGCATATTCGCCATCCTTTATAATTGACGATCAACCGTTTGGAACCTTTGTGATAATGTTTCTCTTCATTACCCATGGTGAACAAATGACGCTTATCGTAGGAATGTACCTTGCCATCAGGTTCCACAAAGACAAGGCGATTAAAATAGTGATCGTTTTCTTTAATGATAAGGCTTCCGCAGATAGCCACATCCAATTCCCGGCTTCGCTGAATCATCCATTGCATGGTGGGGCCATCCATGGTCTCAGCCAGTTCGGTTGCTTTCATCGAAAAGCCGGTGGTGAACATTTCGGGCAGAAAAACAATGTCCGTTGATTGGCTTAGTTGCTTGAGCCATTGATCTATTTTAGACAGATTGGCCGTATGATCTTCCCAAACCAAATCCATCTGAAAAAGGGCGATATGAAGGGTATCCTGTACCATGGTAACATTACAGATTCAATAATTATTTGCTATTACTGAGGGTTACAAATATAGCAAATGCAACTAAGACTCCTAATTCACAAAGGAAGGCATTTACTTTCTAATCTATCAGGTCTTCATTTTATAACCGGACTGGGAGATCAAATCCCCTAAAGCCCCTTGTCAGTTAATGGATAAAAATACAAAGTATGGCAGAATGATAATTAAACCTCTTTAAATCCTCATAACATTTTTTAACTCCTTCAACATTTTCAACCGTTTCCAACCTTCCTCTATTCTTCAGCCGTAAACTTCTCCGGATAACGTGCCCTGGGGTTGTAATTTCGGTAGAAAGCCTTCATGCGCTTAATGTCGGCTTCGGCATCATCAGTCAGTTCGAAGGGTTCCAGCCAGCCAATCCTCTTGCGCTCAAAATCGAAAATGCCAAGGTATACCTTTGCTCCTGTAGCCCGGGCGATGGTATGAAAACCGGCTTTCCACTTTTTGTTTTTTTCTCTGGTTCCCTCGGGAGTAATGGCCAGGTGCATCACCTCACGTGAATTCATTTCACTGATAATCTGTTTGGTGACGGTAGCCCCTTTAGTTCTATCAATGGGAATAGCCCCCATTTTCTTTAAAAGCGGTCCTAAGGGCCAAAAGAAAAATTCTTTCTTAATGACAATATTGGCCACCCCTCCAACGGAAGTATAGTACAGGTAAGAATATACAAAATCCCAGATGCTTGTATGCGGAACGCCAATGATAATCGCTTTTTTATCAGGCACCACTCCATTGGTAGGTTTCCAACCCGCCAGTTTAAGCAATAGCTTACAGATCCCTCTCCACATATCATTCTATATTATAATCTTTAACGTCTTCTGCTCCACAATGTTCCTTCAGCAAATGGATAGCCTGTTGTTTAGCCTTTTCCAGTTCACTGCTGCTCTCAAAATCGATCAAAACCATTAAAAACTTCCGGGTGTCCGGGGTTACCTCCGTACGCTGGGAATCGCTGGTAGGAGTTCCAAAAGCGCCCAACTCATCACGAAACACCGGCAGATTTTCAATATTCAGCTCTCCCCTGCCAATACCGGTATAGGGTTCACCGGACTTGCCAATCCCAAAACAAATATCACCAGCAATTTTTTCAGCATCATAGCCTCCAATTGAAAAACCGCTCATAACCGACACCAGGTTTAATTGATCGACCACATTGCTGATCCGGTACAAACCCTTGCCCGT
>DATGYU010000321.1:0-4898 GCA_035297625.1 Prolixibacteraceae bacterium | reverse complement strand
GTACCTGCCAGGCCCTGACCTACGATGATAACGTCTACTTTCATAGAAGTGAAAGCGATCAGTAAGATAAATTGTTCAGCCGGGAACTGGAAAATATTCTGAAATGAGCTGGGATGATATTTATAACTGTGAAATAAGGTTTATTCGATTGTACGTAATTGAATACATCAAGCTTTTTTTTCCAGATAATATTTTATTTCTGAATAAACATCTTTTGCAAAATCAAAGAATAGTTGTGACTGTTCTGTGGTAGGCTTTCCTTCAGGTAATAATCCAAATTCTCCGGGATAGCGTGATTCAATATATAAACTGTCAAGTGCAATAATTAGATTATCATCAATATATATATCAATCCAGCCTGCGCATAAATCAAATAATTTACTTAAAGAATGGATTTTTGGCACTCTTTCTCCTTTTTCTTCAATAAACGCCTTCAAGGATTTTTCAATTGCCTGTTGTGAGAGAAATGCAACATGACCAGTAAGTCTTTCATTGGGAAGAAGGTAGCCTATACTTTCAATATCTAAACCAGCGGCTTCGAGCCAGTCATGAGTAATCTGCTTCATGGTTTATTAAATTAAGACCAATCCTTTTTGCATGATTTCTTTCGAAAATGAACTTCCTGAATCTATAAACTTCTGATGTACCGGGAGTGTATGTACCAGAATATCTGAGGCATATTTCTTTCTTAAATTGCTAAGTGCCATGTAGACCTTCTTTTTTATCTGAAGGTTTTCTTCAAATGTTTTAGGTATAAAATCATCTTTTGTAACGACATAGAGATCGATGTCGCTATCCTGATCTGGTGTTCCATAGGCATAACTTCCAAATAGTATAACTTTCACCGGATCAAGTTCACGTAAATTCTCAACTATTTCGTTTTTGACAGATTCGATCAACATGACGGTAATTTATTTTGATGGAAAGCTAATGAATTTTATCGAAATACGTTGAATTACATTACTTAAAATTTTAATAGATATACATATATTTCCTTATTCCAAGGAATTTATATCTTGTCAGTCGATTTCTTTTAATAACAAAAAAGGGAATTCCTGTTATCCAATAACAGGAATTCCCTTTTTCTTAAATATATTTATTCTTACTATTTCTTCCCATACTTCAGATCCAACACCACCAGTACTGGCTGATGGTCGGAAGGAAAGCGCTGATCTTTGTTGTCAGTTAACACTGCATAGCGTTTTACTTCTACCTTATCATTGACAAACACATAGTCGATACGGTCTTTCATGGGGGCATCAAACTTAAAGGAGTTAAAGGTACCTGTGGGCCCGTAAGGCGGCTTTTTGCTGATGGCGCGTGAATCTTTCAGTTCGGTGGAAATGGTCGTAAATGCTTCCATGTCTGGGGTGGAGTTAAAGTCGCCCATTAATATTACCGGCAGCTTGTCTGTATTCAGCTCCTTGATCTTTTTAAGGATTAGCTTAGCGGATTCTTCACGTGCCTTTACCCCTACATGATCAAAATGGGTGCAGAAGACCATGAATTTATCCCCGGATTTTTCTTCTTTTAAGGTGATCCAGGTACATACCCTGTTACAGGCAGCATCCCATCCCAGGCCCGGCTTGTCGGGAGTGGGTGATAGCCAGAAACCGCCGTTTTTTAGGGCTTTGAACTTTTCTCCGTCATAGAAGATAGGTGAGAATTCACCGGCTTGCTTGCCATCATCACGGCCTACACCCACCCATTTCATCTTGGGCATTTTGGCCGATATATCCTGAATCTGGTTATAAAGGGCTTCCTGCAATCCGAAGATCTCAGCCTGGTGGAAGTCGAGCAAGGCACACACCTGATCCTTGCGGTTAGGCCAGGCGTTAACACCATCGGAAGCAATGTTCAGACGGATATTATAGGTGATGATACGAAGGTTCTCAGCCATGGCAACATTGACTGCCAGCATAAAAATAATAAAATAGATACGTTTCATTCGTTACAAAAGTTAAAGGTTTGATATTTGCAGGGCTTTAGATCGGATTTCTTTACCGTCACCCTTTGTTCAGCATTTTTATTCAACACAAAAGAATAGCAAAAATCGATAATATCATTGAAATTGTTGGTCATAGGAATTCCTGCAATCTCATGAGCGGCATTGCAATAGGTATATAGCCAGTAGGGCGTTTGGGTCTGTTTAAGCTTTTGGGCAATGGTATAAGCTCCGTGAAGGACAAGGTAGCCCGGTTGATCGGGTTTGCAGTAATGGTGAGAGGCAGAGGCATAAGGTACCAGATCATCGCAGGTGCCGTGAAAGAGCAGGGAAGGGACAGCCGATTCTTCGTAGATGCGTGAAGTATCAGGTATGGCACCTGCCATTGAAATGACTCCTGCATAGGACACCGGACCGCTCTCCAGTCCATAGCAGGAAGGAGGCTGATAAGCAGCATTCAAAACAGCCTCGGCACCGGCACTGCTTCCCGAGAGAATGATTTTATGGGGATCTATACCCATCTTGTCACGGTTCTTTATCAGAAAAAAAGTAGCATCCTGGATATCCTCCACAGCTTCGTTAAATGTATTCAGTTTATCCACTGCAGGGCAGTCACATCCAAAAGCGGTGGCTGTTCCGGCACGCGTCAGTCGGTAGGACATCGAAACGGCCACATAACCATGACGGGCCAGCTTACGGCAGAATTCCTGAATACCAGGCTCATTGCGTGCACCTCCTGAAAACCCACCCCCATGCATGTACAGAATCAGCGGTCTGTTGGATTGATTATCGAATGCCGGGGTGAAGATATCAAGATCCAGTGATTGGTTATCCTTAAAGGCATAAGTATAGGTATCCATTCTTACTGAATCGGTAATCTCTTCCTTATAGCGTTCCTGTGATTTGATACTGGTTGCAACGAATAAGAGCAATAGCGTGATTTTCAGGGAAAACAAGAATTGATTCATGAAACATCCATTTGTTTAGGGTTTGTGAAAAAAACTCTTTAAATTTAGGAAAAATTCAATGCCATGGCAATTATTACAAGCAGAACCAATGAAAATGGCAGGATCATTATCTCTTATGATCATTGTAATGCCTGCGGACTGTGTGTAAAAGTATGCAAGGACTTTTCCCTTGTGATGAAGGAAGGAATTCCGGTAGTGAACGACCATCCCTTATTCGGATGTATGGCCTGCGGGCAGTGTATGGCTGTTTGCCCTACCAAAGCCATCGAAATCAACGGTCGTACAATGTCCGCCAATGATAGAATTGATCTCACGGAGATAAAAGACAAGCCTTCGTTTGATCAGATGAAGAACTTGATGGTGAGCCGAAGAAGCATCCGCGATTTCAGGGACAAGGAAATAGATGAGGAAATGATCAACAAGATCATTGAGGCGGCAGTTACTGCTCCAATGGGATTGCCTCCGTCTGATGTGCACCTGGTGGTTTTCAAAGGAAAGGACAAAGTTCGAGAATTCTCTTTTGATGTGATCAACTATTTCGACAAGATCAAATGGATGTTCTCCGGTCGTTTCTTATGGGTATGGCGTATGTTTGGCAAAGAAGCTTATCAGCTGATGAAGAGCTTTGCCAAACCACTGGTAAAGTTTATGCTTGAAACCAAAGAGAAGAATGAGAATTACCTGCTGTACGATGCGCCACTGGCCATGTACTTTTTAGGCTCCCCTTATTCCGATCCTGCCGATCCTCATATTACAGCCACCTATGCCATGCTGGCTGCAGAGAGCCTTGGACTGGGCACTTGCATGATAGGAAGCATCCATCCGATGATACAGTATGGGGCTAAAGATCTTAAGCGCAAATGGAACTTGCCCAAAAAAGCCCCTTCCGGGATTGTAGTAGTCTTTGGCTATCCCAAATACAAGTACAAATCAGGTATCAGGAGAACATTCGCCGAGGTGACATTCTTTGAGAACTAAAGTTTAAGGTTTCAAGTCAGGGCTCCTTGGTCCCCAAGATCCCCTTTGTCCCTAAACTTACATTATCTTCACCTTTACCACCACCTTCTTTACTTTCTGGGGTTCGCTTACCTGCATGCCCGGCTGATGGATATCCTGTGGAAAAAAGACTGCAAACATACCCTGCTGAAGCACCAAAGGAGTGGTTTCTGCATTGAAAAAGACAATATCCCTTTCCTCAAAGTAAGGAATGGTAATTTCCTGATCACCAAGAGGAGCATAGCCGATCGCCTCTTTACCGTAAACAATATACTGTATATCCGCATAATTTCGATGAGCCTCCGGACGGCATTCCTCTGCAGCTTTGGTTTCAAACTCACTTACTAAGGCAAAAATGTCCATCCCTTCAATTTTATGAGTACCTGGATCCAAGGCTTGCAAATCGGTTTGGGTGAGATAGTCAAATCCCTTTTGCAATTGAGAACTGATGTTTGTATAAAATCCTGCGTTTTCAAGTGTGTCGAGTATCATAGTGCTGGTATTGGTTGATTGGAAGGCAAAGATAGCTTCAAAGTTTCAAGTTCCAAATTCCAGGTTTCAGATCCTCATCGAGCAGAAGTGTCCCTGTTGTCCCAGACCTTTTCTTACGCATCAATATTAGAATAGTAAATCGTCTAATTGTAAATAATTCCCCTTTTCTATTAACTTAGCATTTCAAATAACTAACACTATCAACCAATGGAACACAATTCAATCAACCGCAGATCTTTTATCAAGACGACCGGTATTATTACTGCTGCTACTGCTTTTGCAGGAAATGCAGCGTTGGGGTCTGTATTGCAGCCTCAGGTAAAGAATGCCATCCCTCGCTGGCGTGGCTTCAACCTGCTCGACTACTTTGGCGCCAATGTCCCTAAAGGAGATAACCGCTCAAAGAGCACCAAGGAAGATTTCAAATGGATGGCCGACTGGGGCTTCGACTTTGTACGCCTGCCTATGGCTTATCCCCGCTATATCAATTACGACCC
>DATGYU010000320.1:0-5586 GCA_035297625.1 Prolixibacteraceae bacterium | reverse complement strand
GGATATAAGGATAGCAGGCAGAAAATGCAACAATCAAAAGATCTGGCTACTCTAAAAGTAATTGTGGAGCAGATACCCGTCAACGGTAAGTTTGAATACTCAGCACAGTTCTTCTATGATAATGTATTTCAAATGCTCAACCAGCAGTTCCCGGAAAACAGCTTTGTACATTTCTTCTCTCCCGAACAGGCCGACAGAGTGAAATTAAAATATCCTGACATGGTTTTGCGCATGGGCTTTTATGATTTTTACATTGACCGCCCTCAGCATTTGGAAGAAGAAAAGGAATTAAACAAGCAGATTGAAGAAAAATATGAAGTAAAGATATCGAAGGATTCAACTGCCATACGGACAAGAATGATTCCTAAAAAAGGCAAAATTAAGATATTAACCGATCAGGTGGCTTCCGGTGGCCTATTGGAACTTAAAGCCGTTGACTTTCAATCTCAAAAGATTGTCTTTACCGATAAGATTCCAGGAGAATTTACCTGGCAGAACAAGTATGGTATTTTTGTAGGCGATAAAGAAGTCCTGGATAACGATCTTACCAATATTTTGAACAACAAAATGGTGATGCCTCCAGCCGCCCAGGATATGTTTGTGCTGTTTACAAAACCCATCTTTAGCCAGCTGACTGGCAAGCTGACCAACTATTTTAAGCAGTACAATTAAAATAGACGAAGTTTTAGGGAAGAAATTAAATAAGAAATAAGAAACAAGGAATAAGAAATGTAAAAGTAAGCCCGATCAGAGCAGCCTTTACTTCCTTATTCCTTGTTTCTTGTTCGATATTCCTTATTTTTTTATTTGATTAGCATTTCGGTAATGCCGTAAACAACGCCAGTCCCGCTTTACTGGTTTCCTTGTAATAATTGGAAAGATCTTTTCCCGTTTTATACATGGTTTCTACCACCTCGTCAAAGCTGATGCGGTGCCTGCCGTCTGACATCAGGGCATAGGTATTGTGGGCCAAAGCACGTTCTGCAGCAAAAGCATTGCGCTCAATACAGGGAATCTGAACCAGCCCGGCCACAGGATCACATGTCAGACCTAAATGATGCTCAATACCCATTTCAGCAGCATATTCAATCTGGTTAATGGTTCCTCCCATTAACTGATTGGCGGCAGCAGAGGCCATGGCACAGGCTGTACCAATTTCTCCCTGGCAACCGACATCTGCCCCCGATATGGAAGCGTTATGCTTGACCAGATTGCCTATCAGACCAGCTGTTGCCAATGCTTTTAATATCTGGTTGTGATCTGTTTCATAAACCTTCTGGTAATGTTTTAAAACGGCAGGTATTACTCCGCAGGCCCCACAGGTAGGAGCGGCAACAATTAATCCGCCTGAGGCATTTTCTTCCGATACCGCCAAAGCATAGGCAAAAAGCTTCGATCTTTTCTTAAATGGGCCTGTAAAATTCTGTGCCTTCAAATTGAAAGAGCTTGATTTGCGCGGCAGCATCAACCCTCCGGGTAAGGTGCCTTCTTTCTTTAATCCCCTCGCAATGGCATCATCCATTACTTTCCACACCTCGGCCAGGTAATCCCATATTCCCTGACCTTCGTGATCTTCTACATATTCCCATAACTGCTTGCCATTCTCGTGACACCAGTTCAGTATATCATCCAGCTTGCTGATTGGATAAATATTTTTGGTTTCCAATTCAGTGTGATCATCAATTATGGCTCCGCCACCAACGCTATATACCACCCAGGATGCTGTCACCTGATGATTTTTATCCAATGCCTCAAACTTCATGGCATTGGGGTGACGGACCATAAACACCTCCGGTTCCCAAACAATGTCGACTTTTCTGTCACCAAAAGATTCACGAATGGCAACATCGGTTAGGTGTCCTTTACCGGTTGCCGCCAAACTTCCGTATAAATAGACACGAAAAGATTCAATTAATGAATGCTTATCCAAAAACTTTCTGGCTGCCTTGGCAGGGCCCATGGTATGACTGCTTGAGGGCCCATGGCCTATCTTGTATATTTCTCTGATTGATTCCATACCTAATTTTTTGTCACAAAGTAAGTTCAGCTATTTCAGCATAAAGATAACTTTTGTCACCTTTTTTAATTCTAAAACACATTGGAACGCGGATCAAGAGGATTGAGCTGATAAAAGCGGATTTATAGTTGAATAAGATCCTGTTTTTCGTAAACAAGCTTTAATATTATTTGCCATCCATTTTTCTTTCTGATATCATTCTTTCAATAATACCTTTGATTTCCAAAAGGCGTTGAATTCAAAATCCGTTTTAATCCGCTCAATCCGCTCAATCCGCGTTCCTATTCTTATTTATAACTTAACCGCCATTTTTTTGTTTTATTGTTTGAATAATCTATAGTTTTAGGCTCTGAAAAACCAAAAGTCATGACACAATTAAAAAATCTTACCCCTCAACCGCTTTGGAGTTACTTTGAAGAAATCTGCCAGGTGCCTCGTCCTTCAAAGAAAGAAGAAAAAATTATCCGCTTTTTATTGGACTTTGCCCAATCTAAGGGATTGGAAGCCAAAAAGGATGAAATCGGTAATATCCTAATCAAAAAACCTGCAAGTCCGGGTAGGGAAAATGACCAAACGGTCATCCTGCAATCTCATGTGGATATGGTATGCGAAAAGAACAGTGAGACCATCCATAACTTTGAAACCGATGCCATTAAACCCTTTGTTGACGATGGATGGGTGAGGGCAGAGGGCACCACTTTAGGTTCCGATGATGGAATTGGTATAGCTGCCCAAATGGCAATACTTTCTGCAACGGATATTTCCCACGGACCTGTTGAATGCCTGTTTACCGTTGATGAAGAAACAGGCCTTTCAGGAGCTTTTGCCCTTCAGCCCGGCTTTTTAAGTGGCAATACATTGCTTAACCTGGACTCGGAAGACGAGGGCGAATTATTTATCGGGTGCGCCGGAGGAATTGATACCGTGGGCACATTGACTTATACTCCGGAGAGTTTACCCTTGGCTTCTTTTGCAATCAAACTGGAAGTAAAAGGTCTGCAGGGGGGGCATTCAGGCGATGATATCAACAAAAACCGCGGTAATGCCAATAAAATACTGAACCGCTTCTTAATGGAAGCGGACAAGAAGTTCGATATGCGTCTTGCTGAATTTAATGGTGGAAATCTTAGAAATGCCATTGCCCGTGAAGCCTATGCGGTGGTGACTGTTCCTCATTCTCAAAAGGAAAGTCTTATGGTGGAGTGGAATGTCTTTGCTTCGGAAATGGAGTTTGAATATGAACGTTCAGAGCCAAAGTTAAGATTACAGCACCAGTCGGTTACTTTACCCCAGCATGTGATCGATCCAGATACCAAAGCCCGCTTATTAAAACTGATTACTGCCTGTCCGCATGGGGTGCTTGAAATGAGCAGCCGAATGACGGGAATGGTGGAAACTTCCACCAATCTGGCTTCCGTAAAGTTTACCGAAGACAATAAGATTGTTCTGACTACCAGTCAGCGCAGTGAAATCGAAGGCCGCAAATACATGGCTGCCGAAATGGTGGAAGCAGTGATGAAACTAGCAGGTGCAGAGGTTGAGCATTCAGACGGATATCCTGGATGGACACCTAACCCGGATTCTGTGGTGGCTAAAATAGCTGTGGAATCGTATAAGCATCTTTTCGGTAATGCCCCTGTGGTGAAATCCATTCATGCTGGTCTGGAATGCGGACTGTTCCTGGAGAAATATCCTTCACTCGACATGGTTTCCTTTGGACCTACCATTCGCGGTGCCCATTCCCCCGATGAACGCATCAACATTGATACAGTGAATAAATTCTGGAAGCTCCTTGTTGACGTACTGGGAAATATCCATTAATTCATCTGTCAAAAAAAAACACATAGGCACATAGATCACATAGGATTAAATTTTTTAACTATGTGATCTATGTGCCTATGTGTTTAAACCTATTAAAAGTACCAAAAATTCCCCATCTTCACGCTTTCAAACAATCTATCCTATGAGCCTGAAAATATCCTTCCTGTTTTTGTCTGTCATTTCATGCCTTTTATCCTATTCTCAAAACCAGGAAAACTGGACTCACCTGCGCGGAACTCATCTGGATGGACATTCACTAAGCAGTCAGGCTCCTACGACATGGAGTGAAAATAATCATGTATTATGGAAGACGGAAATAAGGGGAGTGGCATGGTCCTCTCCGGTAGTTTTTGGTGATCAGGTATGGACAAGTTCTGCAACATTAAACGGCGAAGAACTATTTGCCGTGTGCACTGACTTTAACTCGGGTAAGATCATTAAGGAGATTTCGCTTTTTAAGCCCGATAGCGTACAGCATATCCATCCAACCAACAGTTATGCCACTTCCACTCCTTGCATTGAAGAAGGCTTCGTCTATGTGCATTTTGGCACCTATGGAACAGCCTGTATCGATACCCGTAATTTTAATATTGTCTGGACCCGTACTGATCTTAATTGCGATCATATGCAGGGGGCGGCTTCTTCTCCGATCCTCTATAAGAACCTCTTGATTTTGCATATCGAAGGAACTGATGTACAATACCTGATAGCGTTGGACAAGTTATCCGGGAAAACTGTCTGGAAGACCGAACGTCCACGCGAATTCTATCAGAATGTGGAGCCTGTTTACCGTAAAGCCTATTGTACTCCGATTGTCATTCAGGTAAATGGAAAAGATCAGTTGATCAGCAACGGTTCGCAGCTTTGTATTGCCTATGAACCGGAAACTGGTAAGGAAATATGGCAGGTATTTTATGGTGAAGATTCCACCGTTTCCATGCCTTTAAGTTGGGGGGGACTGGTATTTGTCAATTCAGGCTGGATGTTCCCAAAAGACGGAAGCCCTTTTTATGCCCGCCTATTGGCTGTTGACCCAACAGGCAAGGGCGATGTCACCAAAACCCATGTCCCCTGGGAAACCGGTACCGATGTTCCCCAGATATCTACTCCTGTCATTGTTGACAGCCTGATTTATATGGTTCACGAACGTGGTGACCTTACCTGCCTGAATGCCCGCGATGGCAAAGTGATCTGGAAGACCAAACTAAAAGATCAATTCAATGCTTCTGCCTTGTATGCCTCAGGAAATATTTATCTTTTCAGCTTAAAAGGTAAAACCTATGTTTTCAAACCTGGATTAACTTATCAGCCGGTAGCCGAAAATCAGCTATCTGGAACAATCAAGGCCACCCCTGCCATTGTAAGGGATAATGTGATTTTAAGAACAGATAAATATCTGTACCGGATTGGTCAGTAAACAGATATCAGTGTTCGGTGACCACTTGTTCTTCCAGTTTTGGAATACCCGTATAATTGTAATGATCCCAAAACCCTTCCACGACCGGAACTTTATTGGTTAAAAGGGAAGCCTTTTTATCAATTGTTTGTTCACCCGGAATGGATTCAAAAGGCTCATTTACAATTTTATTGATAAAAAGTTCCCTGTATTGAAAGTATGGTTTGTTGACCCGATTGGCAGTGGTATTGTTCATCAATACAAAATAATTCATCAATGACAGGTAATTCAGGTAATAGGTGTTATTGTAATTCTTGTACTCAAGTTTTACATCCAGAAACTTACCCGTATA
>DATGYU010000319.1:0-4188 GCA_035297625.1 Prolixibacteraceae bacterium | reverse complement strand
GAAAGTAGAATCTGTCTAAAGATCATTCAGAAGAAACCCATGTTAAAGCCTGAAAGGTTAAACGATATTATTAAGGAGAATAATGAACTGATTGCTATTTTTCTGAAAAGTATTGAAACGGCAAAAAAGAATAATGAATAAAGAACAATTTCCGAAGTTTCTTTTTTCACTTCCTTATTCCTTATTTCTTGTTCGATATTTCTTATTTTCTTACAGCACAATAAAAAAAACCCTGACTAGCAATAATCAGGGTTTTTTATTTCTCATATAATATCTTCTTAGCTATTTTTTGCCGCTCTTTTGCGTTCATGTTCTTTTAAGGCAATTTTACGCATACGGATGGACAATGGGGTCACTTCCACCAATTCGTCATCCTTAATGTATTCCAGGGCCTCTTCCAAAGAGAATCTGATAGGGGTTACCAATCTTAATTTCTCATCAGAGCCTGAAGCACGCATGTTGGTCAGTTTCTTGGGTTTGGTCACATTGATGGTCAAATCATCACCACGGGTACTTTCTCCAATTACCTGTCCTTCGTAAACTTCATCCATAGGATCGATAAAGAAATAGCCACGATCAGAAAGTTTACTGATCGAATAGGCAAAAGCAGTCCCTGTTTCCAAAGCAATCAATGATCCCTGGGTTCTGTTATCAATAGTGCCTTTATAAGGTTCGTAAGCCAAAAAACGATGGTTCATTACAGCTTCTCCGGCAGTGGCAGTAAGCATATTGGTACGCATACCGATAATTCCACGTGAGGGGATTTTAAATTCAAGGTGAATACGGTCGCCTTTACGTTCCATATTCAACATTTCACCCTTACGCGAAGAAACCATTTCGACCACCTTCCCTGAATATTCTTCAGGAACATCGACATGCAGCTCTTCAATAGGTTCGCTCTTCTCTCCGGCAATGTCTTTAAACAATACCTGAGGCTGACCTACCTGAAGTTCATAACCTTCGCGGCGCATTGTTTCAATCAGAACAGATAAATGCAGTACACCTCGTCCATAAACGATATAAGAATCAGCCGATTCGGTTGGTAGTACACGAAGGGCGAGGTTCTTTTCCAGTTCTTTTTCCAGACGGTCTTTCAAATGGCGGGAAGTGACAAATTTTCCTTCTTTTCCATAGAAAGGCGAGTTGTTGATCATGAAGGTCATACTCATGGTTGGCTCATCCACATCGATGGGAGTAAGCGGCTCCGGGTTTTCCCAGTCACAGATGGTATCGCCGATATCAAAACCTTCAATACCCACAATGGCACAAATATCACCGTCGATCATCTTTTCCACCTTCTGGCGGCCAAGTCCGGTAAAGGTATGTAACTCTTTAATCCTGCTCCTTTTAACAGTTCCATCCCGTTTAACAAGCGAAACATTCATATTTTCACTGATCTCGCCACGATGGATACGTCCAATGGCAATACGACCCACATAAGACGAATAATCCAAAGAAGTAATCAACACCTGGGGAGTTCCCGGGTTTGGAACCGGGCCGGGGATATGTTCGACAATGGCATCAAGCAAAGCCTGAATATTGTCGGTTGGAACTTTCCAGTCGTTGGACATCCACCCTTGTTTGGCAGAGCCATATACCGTTGGAAAGTCCAGCTGTTCTTCGGTGGCATTTAAACTGTACATCAGGTCAAACACCTGCTCGTGTACTTCTTCAGGGCGACAGTTGGGCTTGTCAACCTTGTTAACCACTACAATAGGCTTAAGACCTAAAGCCAACGCTTTTGAGAGCACAAAACGGGTTTGAGGCATAGTACCTTCAAAAGCATCTACCAACAGCAAAACACCGTCGGCCATATTCAATACCCGTTCAACCTCTCCGCCAAAGTCAGCATGGCCGGGAGTATCTATAATATTGATTTTTATATCTTTGTAAATAACAGAAACGTTCTTGGCAAGGATGGTAATTCCGCGTTCACGTTCCAAATCATTGTTGTCGAGAATCAACTCTTGTTTCTTCTCATGGTCTTTGATGATGTTACAATAGTAGATCATCTTGTCAACCAATGTCGTTTTACCATGGTCGACGTGGGCAATAATCGCAATGTTTCTTATTTTCTGCATAGAATTCAAAAATGAAGGCGCAAAGATAGCCTAATAATCCAATCGAAATTTGATTTTACGCAAAGTGGGCGGTTTAGTTTTTGTAAAGGGTAATGTTTTAACAATTTAGGTACATTCGAGGGGAGAAAGTAGATGAGCGATTGTAGATTAACGGTTAACGATCAAAAATTTACAGCACATTGGAATGACTGAATCTGAAATATGTAGAGAAATAAATATTCATTCCACTGTTCTTTGTGATCTTTGTGTAATTTACTAAGCGTATACTTTGTGGTAAAAAAAAATAACCACAGAAATCACAAAGGAGATTACACAAAGAACACAAAGTTTCAAAGTAATTCTATTTATGCCTTTTCTTTAATTCACGTGCCAGATCTTCAATGCGGTAGCCTTTATGAGAAAGTAACACGATCAGGTGATACAACAAGTCGGCACCTTCATAAAGGAAATTTTCGTCATCATTGGCCATAGCGCCGATAATAGTCTCAACAGCCTCCTCTCCTACTTTCTGGGCAATTTTACGGGTGCCTTTCTGAAACAGAGAAGTGGTATAAGAACCTTCTGGCATTTCTTTTTTACGCTGATCAATGAAATCCTGCAGATATTCAAGGAAAGAGAGATCATTTTCTTCATTCTCTTCTCCCCAGCAGGTATCGTCACCGGTATGGCAAACAGGTCCAACAGGATTAACTTTGATAAGCAGTGTGTCGTTATCGCAATCAGAAGCCACAGACACTACATTCAGGAAATTGCCTGATTCTTCCCCTTTGGTCCAGAGCCTGTTTTTGGTACGGCTAAAGAAAGTTACCTTTCCTGTTTCTTCTGTTTTGGCCACTGCTTCTTCATTCATAAAGCCAACCATTAATACTTTCATCGTGGTATTATCCTGAATTACCGCCGGGATAAGGCCATTCAGTTTGGTAAAATCAAGTCCTGTGTTTTCCATTATTTGATATGTATTATTTTCAGTAAACAAGTATAATATTTAACGAGCGTTTGCTGGTAAGAAAATTAAAGAAATTAATAAGAAATAAAAAACAAGGAATAAGAAATGTAAAAGTATCGCTCTGATCTGAGATATTTCCTTATTCCTTATTCCTTGTTTCTTATTTCTTCATATATTTATTTCCATTTGATACTCCTATGCTTTTTATCGTACGGCAATTCCTTTGCTCTTCAGGTAACTTTTCAGATCAGGAATAGCAATCTCTTTATAATGAAAGATGCTTGCGGCCAATCCTGCATCGGCTTTTCCTTTGGTAAACACATCTACAAAATGATCCATGTTTCCAGCTCCACCTGATGCAATAATGGGAATACGGAGCATATCGGCCATTTTAGCCAGCTCATCATTGGCAAACCCTCCTTTGGTGCCATCATGGTTCATCGAGGTGAAAAGGATCTCCCCTGCTCCACGGTCTTCTCCTTCTTTAGCCCAGGAAAACAATTCTTTATCAGTGGGAATTCTACCCCCATTTACGGTAACTGTCCAATAGTCATTTTCTCCGCGTGCATCAATGGCCAAAACGACAAACTGACTACCAAAGTTCTTGGCCAGATCATCAATCAGCTGAGGATTTCTAACAGCCGAAGAGTTGATACTTATTTTATCGGCACCGGCACTTAATAAAGCGTCAGCATCCCGCAGTTCACTGATACCGCCTCCTACAGTAAAGGGGATGTTTAATTCACGAGCAATGCGTTTTACCAGCTGCACAAATGTCTTGCGGCCTTCGTGAGTGGCTGTAATATCCAAAAAGACCAGTTCATCGGCTCCTTGCTCCGCATAAAGGGCACCCAGTTCAACGGGGTCACCCACACTTTTAATGTTTATAAAGTTGATGCCTTTGACCGTTTGTCCGTCTTTGATGTCAAGGCAAGGTATGATTCGTTTTGCTAGCATACGAGAGTTTAAATTTTCAAGTTCAAAATTTCACGTTGGCGCTTCTATCAGAAATATTGGAAATTGGTTATTCAATATCCAACTATTGTTCTCTGATATATTTACTTATTTCATTCAAACTTATTCTGTTTTCATAAATAGCCTTGCCGGTTATAACACCCGGAACGCCCATTTCGTCCAGTTCATATATGTCTTTCATGGTGG
>DATGYU010000318.1:0-9427 GCA_035297625.1 Prolixibacteraceae bacterium | reverse complement strand
TATAAAAAACAATATGGCCGGAACGGTACCTGCCCAGAACATCCAACGCCACCCCTGCTGACTGTTCCATGATTGTAAAAGCATTTCCTCGGTGGCTCCGGCAGGGATTTTTTCAGCAATCAGGTAATTGACTATTTGTGCAGACAAAATACCGATCACAATGGTGAGCTGATTGATGGATACCAACCTTCCCCTCATTGAAGCCGGGGATATTTCGGCAATATACATGGGCGAAATGGCCGAAGCCAGCCCGATACCCACACCTCCTATTAGCCGGTAGATGATAAACGGGGTGAAATGGGTTACCGCTCCTGTACCAATAGCTGCAATTGTAAACAGGGCAGCTGCCGCAATTAAGGGTAACTTACGCCCGTAACGGTCTGAAAAATAGCCGGAGACTGAGGCGCCAATCAAACAGCCTATCAATGCGCTGCTCATGGCCCAGCCTTGAAGATAGGGAGAACTGGTAATCTCAAAAAAACGCTCGTAAAAAGGTTTTGCTCCCCCAATTACAACCCAGTCGTAACCGAACAATAGGCCTCCCATCGCAGATACTAGAGTGATGCCTAAAATAAATCCATGATTGTATTTAAATTTTTCCACAGGTAGTTAGATTTTAACACTACAAAACTATCTACCTCATCTCCTTAAAAGAATGAACAATTTTAAAAACACAATGGACAATTTATTTTTTTTTAAATGTGGACAGCATTTGACATTTGAAACCCTTCTCCTTTAAAAAAGCAACAAGAGTGGTTGCACAGGGGCAACTTGCATTAACATAGACAGGCCCGTCTTAGAATGGTCTTTTCACAAAACAAATTATTGCACAATATCGTAAGGGAGTAAAGCCAACAGGCAACAATTCGTTTTACCGGGATTCTATTGTTTGAAAGGGATGCAGCAATGGATCACCCAATTACAAAGCATCCATCAAAAAATAATAAGGAGGAAACATTTATGAAAGTAGCAAAAGACAATGTAGATGTCCAAATGGAAATTCCAGGGGCCAAGCTTCGCCAAAGAATGGATTTTGGGGATGTCACCGGCTATGGAAAGATCAGCGGTGAATATTTCAGCCTTTCGGCAGGGGTTGACACTACTCCCCTTTTCATGGGCCTGGAAGGCGATTTATGCCAGGTACCCCACTGGGGGTTTGTATTACGCGGTCAGGTTACAACTACCGATGCCAAAGGGCAGCAGGAAACGGTCAATACCAATGACTTGTTTTATTGGCCACCCGGTCATAATGTAAAGGTGATAGAAGATGCCGAATTGATCATGTTCAGTCCACAGCATGAGCACAAGCAGGTGATCGATCACATGAAAGCCAAGGTGAATGCCTAAGATTCATTCTCCATTGAATTTACAACAAAATTTACACCCAAAGCCATCAAGAGGAAAATACTGTTGATCAATGATATACACAAGCGCTTCTTGATGACTTGGCGTTTTATATTCCTCTTTCAAACTATTCAAATCGGTAATGTCATTGTTATTCTGATGTTCAATTCCCGCTCAATATACGGTCAATACCCGTTCAAGTCTATACGGGTAGATAATGGGCAGTTTACGGGTACATTAGGGGTTGCTGAACCCGTAATGTACCCGTAATGTACCCGTAACCTACCCGTAATGTACCCGTAAACTCAAGAGCGGGTATTGAGCAGGTATTGACAGGGTATTGAGCAGGTGAAAAAGACATTAGGTGAGAAAATGTTACAATAATGCAAAGGATTTCCTTTGATTAGGCAATAAAATGACTTTCAGGAGCTATGCCGATCAGAAAGATCCAGTATTTTTAAATGGATATCCATCCTTTCAATAGCTGAGGATAAGCAATGCATTTACGCTTTCCGCCATTGCGAAAAAAAATGCTTGCCGGGAATAAAAATTATGGGAATATCATTTGCCAGTCAATCCTTGGATCTGATTGATGCTTAATTCCACTACCGGGTTGAATTTACCCGAGGCCATGTATTTTGTAAGGCTGTACAGCAATTGCCGGGCTTCGGGGCGCTGATCAGCCTGACTTTGCAGGTCGATACCCGAGACGAGGATCTTTCCTTTGCCCACTTTCGCTTCGAACAACAGGGCCAATGGACGGTTGGTGAACCAATCATCAACAACACGGACAATAGGCCTTAAATCCTTCGGAAAACGGGTTAAATCAATGGCCCCGGAATGGCTCATGGCATCCCACCACTGGTAATTGCTGTGATACTCGGTCGGGAAGTCGGCCAGGGCAGGATGCGATGGATTGCATAAAATTCCTAAAGTATGAGGAGCCTGTCCGTGTGTCCAGGCAGTATTCCAGAAAATGGAGGAAAATCCAATTTTTATATTTCCACCCATGGCTTCACTTAAACTACCCTTACCAATGTTCAGCAATACAGAACCACCATTCATTAGAAATCCAGAAGTAGCCGCATCCATCCTTTGAACCACCTTAATATTCTCTTCCCCTGCAATAGCTTCGTTTTTAGCCGGGTAGACCCAAAAGTCCCAATGGTTGCTTAAACTGTCCACCTTCACTTCAAGGGAAAGTTGTTGAGGAGTGTTTACAGAAGATAGCGGTACAGCTATTTGGCCCAGTTGAAATCCGTTTCCCAAAGAAATATCTGTTGAAGCAAATTTTCCGGCTTGGATTACATTTCCTTTGTTATCGGTGATTTGCCACTGAGGAGTACAGCCCTTTATGGGGCCCTCGCCATAATGCGCCACCTCTACCGAGGCTTCAAAGGTTTCATTGTTGTTAAAAACACACTTTTTTAGCCTTGCCAGTGGAACGGTTGAATTGCAAAAGCGTTTGTATTCTGCCGCCGTGATATATCCCTTTTCTTCCCAGAATGGATTCAGTACCCCCACCAGGGCAGTTCCCTGACCCGGGAAATCATGCAGATCGAGTAATTGGAAGCCCCCAAAATCTTTGGTACGCAAAGCTGCTTCAATATCGGCCTTATAACACAAAGCCTGCAGTTTTCCAGAGGCCAGCAAAAAGCTGTCGGCCAACTGCTCCATGCCATGTTCTTTAAGAGACTCCTGGAATATTTCAAAATTGCGGGCACGCAGTACCCCATTATATTTGGCTATTTCTTTAAAATCGGGATACACGCACCACTGGCCGATTTCATGACTTACCACCGGTTGCGGGTATTTATTGTTGAAATCCGACCAGTCAAAATCGGTGCGGGGAGCCTGTCCATTGATGATACTTTTCAATTCCTGCCCCCAGCCCTGGATACGGGGATCGGGTGTGCTCAGGTAATCGTTTTCTGGAATAATGGGCCAACCCGAGGCGGAAGTATAGATACGCCGGTTATCCTTTTCTTTCCAGTAATTGACAAACTTCGTCAAAAAAGTAGTGTAGTTGGCTCCCCCGGGTTCATTGCCATAGGTCATCATGCAAAAGGAAGGATGATTGCCATAGGCCTCTACCATACGTTCACTTTCTTCATACAGGTATTTGTCGAACGGTTTGCCGTCGCCAATGGTGGTGGACTGGTTGGCCCAGGAAGAACACTCCACCTGGAGGTAAAAGCCCGCCTTGTCGGCAGCCTCAAAAGCCGCCTCTGGGGGACACCATGAATGAAAACGCATGTGGTTCAGTCCATGGGCCCTGCAAATGGAAAAAATCCGCGTCCATTCCTGAATATCCATGGCAGGGTAGCCTGTTTGGGGGAAGATGGCACATTCAAGGGTTCCACGCAGGAAAGTGGGCTGTCCGTTTATGTGCAGCTGTTTTCCGACCGCTTGGAACTCACGCATGCCAAAAGTGGTGGATAGTTGGTCTGTTTGACCCGATACCTCATCTTTTAAACTTGCCTCAAGGGTATACACCTTGGGATGAAACTCGTTCCATTGTTTTACTTCATCGCCCAGGGGGAAGTCAATTTCAATAGTATTCTCCCCATTTATTAATTCAACCTTCTTCTCAAACTTATAAGAAGTTTCGGCAACATTCATTATCAGCCGGCCAACAGTTTGCTTATCTGTTGGATTGATGCTCTTTACTTTAACTGCCATCTTTTTATTCTGAATATCAGGATACACCCTCATGCTTTCCATATTAACCAATGGACGAGCTTGCAGATATAATTGGCCCACCATACCATTCCAGTTGGTTTGAGTATGATCAGAAATGCTGTGAGCGTTGATGCCCGGGTCAATATCCTTTACGCGGTTATCGATACAAAGGGTTAAAATATGCTTTCCGGGTGATAAAATCCTGGTCAGGTTATAGCGGTGCGGTGTTCCAAGGGAATTTTGCAGGCCTGCTTCCTTTCCATCCACCCACAGACGGCTTTCCCAATGGCAGCGTTCCAAAAACAAATCAATGGATTGATCCTTCCAGTCAGATGGAATGGTAACTTCCTTTTGATACCAGGCAGCCCCCTTGTAATACTTTATGGGCTGAAGCCAAAAAGGGATTTTGATGTTCCCCGTTTCACGATAGCGGGCGTATTCAGGATTTTTGAAATAGGAACTATCCACAATCTGACCGGTCCATGGGGTAAAAAGATTTATGTCATCTCCGATGCCATTAGAAGTAAGAGAGCCGGGTAAATTTAAGGTATCCTTGAAAGCTTTGTTGAACCACCCCTCTCCTAACCCTCTGTCTAAAGGATCCAGTGCGTAGTTCCATTTTCCCGAAAGGTCCATTTTTTGTTGAACCTGTTGACGGGTACATGAAACTGTCAGAAGAACGATTGCCAGGGTTAAGAGTACAGTACTTTTCATGGGGAGAATTTTAGGTGGATGATTAAGTGCTATTATTTCATGATTCAAGGTAAAAATAATAAGGAATAAGAAACAAGGAATAAGAAATAAGAAAGTCACAAATGCGCGCAATCCCTTTTTCTGTTTCTTATTTCTTATTCCTTATTCGATATTTCTTATTTAATATTGGAAATTTCATCGATTTTAAAACTTCAGTTTTCATAGTTCACACCAATAGTATTTCCTACTGTTGTTTTTCAATTTCCTCAAGGCTCATGCCTTTTGTTTCGGGCAGTACCCTTAGGATATAAATAAATCCGGCGAGGCAGATGAAGGCATAGAGCCAGAAGGTGCCGCTGGCATTCAGCATTTTATTCAGAATTGGAAAAGTATAGGTCAGTACAAAACAGGCAATCCAAAGCGCTGTAGTGGCAACAGCCATTGCAGCACCGCGCACGCTGTTGGGAAATATTTCTGAAAGTACCACCCAGGTAATGGGGGCTAAGGTCATGGAATAGGAAGCAATGGCCATGAGCACCAGGATAAGGATCGCCATTCCTTTCAGTTCAAAAAAGTAACTGGCTCCCAGCATCAGGTAGATCAGTGCCAGTCCGGCAGAGCCCAGCAGCATCAGTTTACGCCTTCCCCAGCTGTCAACCATGCGCATGGCCACAAAGGTAAAAAGCAGGTTAACCGTCCCGGTGATGACAATATTAAAAAGCATATCCCCGACAGAATAGCCTGCACTGGTGAATATTTCCTCCGCGTAGTTAAAGATGACATTGATTCCGCACCACTGCTGAAAGATGGCCAGTACGATTCCAAGGATCAGGATGGGCCTGATATTTCCCGAGGTAAGCATTCTCCAGTCAATTCTGGATTCGGCACCCAGCAGGGTATTGGCGATTTCCTTTTCTTCCTTAAGGGCATAATGCTTTCCGCCAATACGGGTTAGGATTGCAGAAGCCTGACCGGTTTTGCCAACCTTTACAAGATAACGGGGACTTTCAGGAATTAAAAATGAAAGGATCAGAAATACCGATGCAGGGAGAGTGCCTGCCCAGAACATCCATCGCCAGCCGTGCTGAGCGTTCCATGACTGAAGGATAAACTCATCGGTAGCCCCGTTGGGGACCTTTTCAGCAATCAGGTAATTGGTTATCTGGGCGGCCAGGATGCCTATTACGATGGTAAGCTGGTTGATGGAGACCAATCGGCCCCTCATCGAAGCAGGTGAAATTTCGGCAATATACATGGGCGAAATGGCAGAGGCCAGCCCGATGCCCACTCCCCCGATAAGCCGGTAAATGATAAATGGGGTAAGCTGATTAACCAGTCCAGTGCCGATAGCAGCAATTGTAAAGAGGCAGGCAGCAGTTATAAGGGGAAGTTTACGGCCAAAACGATCGGAAAGGTATCCCGATAGTAAGGCGCCAAACAGGCAGCCTATAAGGGCGCTGCTCATGGCCCAGCCTTGCAGGTAGGGAGAGGATGTGATGTCGAAGAATCGCTCATAAAAAGGTTTGGCCCCTCCGATCACTACATAATCGTAGCCAAAAAGAAGGCCTCCCATTGCCGAAACAAGGGTAATCCACAGGATAAACCCATGATTGTATTTTAGTTTTTCCACAGGTTGAAAGGTTTAGTTACTACAAATCTATCATTTGTAACTGTAAAAAGAAGAATTGGGACTAAAAATAGAGAGAATAGCCAGGAAGATTGGTTACGCGGCAAGGCGGCTAAAAACACGCGTCGTGGTGATCGTATGGAAGCAATGGTAAAATACGGTACTCCTATAGACTGCAAGCCGCGTAACGGCGGAAAAAGGATAGTGGCAATTCAAGCTGTCACAAGACGGCTGCATGAAGGCTTAGCTTTAAATATTTTTCAGCACTTTATACACCGTTTTGATGCCTTGCTGCTTTTATCGCTTCGTAATTAAGCGCTAATTACTGAGATTTTTGTACCCTTTTTTTCGTTTTTATGGAGCTGATGAAAAATATACAAAAAAATATATTTTTACTATATATACCTATACTGCAACCACTTACAACCAATAGTTAACAAAGCTTAATTTTATCAAATACCTGATTATCTTATGCTTCAAAAATTGCTAAAAACCCAATATTCATTAGCATTTTAAAGTAATAGACAATCATCTTGGTTGTTAATTAATTATTACTAATTTTGATCGTCTCTGTTGCTAAAGGTGTTATAAAAATGACAATGAATTATTGTAAAACCAATATAACTATCTAAATATGAAAGTCTACAAAACAGATGAAGTTCGTAACATTACATTAATTGGTAATGCTGGCAGTGGGAAAACCACCCTTGCGGAGGCTATGCTTTTCGAGGGTGGAGTAATCAATCGCAGAGGGGATGTTGGAAGTAAGAATACGGTATCCGACTACCATCTGATTGAGCAGGAGTATGGCAACTCAGTCTTTTCTTCGCTCATGTACACAGAAGTAAACGGTAAAAAGATCAACATACTGGATACTCCCGGAATGGATGATTTTTGTGGTGGAGTAGTTTCTTCACTTCAGGTAGCAGCTCTTGGGCTGATGGTAGTAGACGCATCAACAGGTATTGGCGCCGGAACAGAATCGGCCAGCCGTCATGCAGAAGCTGCCAATGCAAAAGTGGTTTTTGTCATAAACCATCTTGACAATGAAAATGCCAATTATGACCAGACGGTTGAAAATTTAAAAAATAAGTTCGGTAATAAGGTGACCATCGTGCAATATCCTGTTGAAACAGGCATAGGGTTCAACGCTATTATCGATGTTTTAAAAATGAAGATGTATAAATATGGCCCCGATGGAGGAAAACCACAAGTATTGGATATTCCTGATTCGGAAAAAGAAAAAGCCGACCAATTGCACAATGACCTGATTGAGATGGCAGCCGAAAATGAGGAATCATTGATGGAAATGTATTTTGAACAGGGTTCCCTTTCAGAAGATGATATGCGCAAAGGTATGAGAATCGGGATGGTCAAACGTGACTTATTTCCCGTATTCTGCATATCGGCCAAAAAAAATATAGGAGTAGGACGTTTACTTGAGTTTGTTTGCAACATTGCGCCTGCTCCATCAGAAGTGCCCATGCGTGAAATCGTGCAGGGCAAACCGGTGGTGATGAGTGAATCAAGCCCTACATCACTCTTTGTATTTAAGACAGCCCTGGAACCACACGTAGGTGAGGTCACTTATTTTAAGGTGATGTCGGGTAAGGTGACGGAAGGAAAAGACCTGTACAACACTTTTAACAATGGAAAAGAAAGGCTCTCTCAGCTGTTTGTAACAGCGGGAAAAAACCGCACTGCCGTTTCTGAACTGGTAGCAGGTGATATCGGTTGCGCGGTGAAGCTAAAAGATACCAAATTCAATCAGACCCTTTGCGATAAAGAGCTGGATTTAAAATTTGCCCCTATCAAGTTTCCTGAGCCTAAGTTCAGGGTAGCCGTTAAGGCCGTTTCGGAAACCGATGACGAAAAAGTAGGCGAAATACTTCACAAGCTGAAAGAGGAAGATCCAACTTACATTGTAAACTATTCAAAAGAACTGAAACAGCTGATCGTGGAAGGACAGGGAGAATATCACCTGAATACCATGAAATGGTATTTTGATCATGTTCATAAAATCGATATTGAATTTAAAGCGCCAAAGATTCCTTACCGCGAGACCATTACCAAGTTTGCCCAGGCCGACTATCGCCACAAGAAACAATCGGGCGGATCAGGACAGTTTGGGGAAGTTCACATGATTATTGAGCCATATGAAGAAGGCTCTCAGCCAAAGAATATGTTCGTGTACAATGGAAAAGAAATGAAGATTTCGGTACGCGACACCCAGGAAACACCACTGCCATGGGGTGGTAAACTGGTTTATCACAACTGTATTGTGGGAGGTTCTATTGATGCCCGTTTTATGCCGGCCATTCTGAAAGGGATCATGGAAAAGATGGAAGAAGGACCTCTTACCGGATCTTATGCACGCGACATCAGGGTTTATATCTATGATGGAAAGATGCACCCGGTTGATTCCAACGAAATCTCGTTCCGCCTGGCAGGACGTAATGCCTTCAGTACTGCCTTTAAAAATGCGGGGCCAAAAATCCTTGAACCGATCTATGATTTGGATGTCTGGGTACAGGCTGAAAGAATGGGAGATGTGATGAGTGACCTTCAGGGCCGCCGTGCACTGATCATGGGCATGGGAAGCGAAAAAGGCTATGAAAAGATCTCGGCCCGCGTACCATTGAAAGAAATGAACAAGTACTCCACTTCATTAAGCTCACTGACTGGCGGACGTGGCGTTTTCAACATGAAATTTGCCGCATACGAAAAAGTACCTCAGGAAGTACAGGATGAGTTACTGGCAGCTTATGCAGCAGAAGAAAAAGATGAATAAAAACCAATTCCTATCTATTTAATTATCTATTCTAAGTAAAAAGCCCGGGTTTTGCCACTCGGGTTTTTTTATGGAGCCTAGGAAATAAGAAATATCGAATAAGGAATAAGAAATAAGGAAGTGAAAAAAGATACTTCGGAGATTATTCCTTATTCATTATTCTTTTTTGCCGTTTCAATACTTTTCAGAAAAATAGCAATCAGTTCATTATTCTCCTTAATAATATCGTTTAACCTTTCAGGCTTTAACATGGGTTTCTTCTGAATGATCTTTAGACAGATTCTACTTTC
>DATGYU010000317.1:0-19890 GCA_035297625.1 Prolixibacteraceae bacterium | reverse complement strand
TGGGTGTTTATTTCCAGCTCCGGATGAACAATGGAATGACCAATCTCTCCCCAATGAGGCTTGCCCATCAGGGCAGAAACTACATACATGAGCAAGGATACACTGAAGAGCAGAAATATTCGTTCTGCAATCTGGTAGGTTCCTTTAACAACCAACAGCCAGATCAGCGCTCCTATTATGGGTACCGAAATGTATTTACTGACCCCGAAGACTTCCATACTTCCTGCAACTCCTGCAAACTCAGTAGTGGTATTTCCTATATCTGCAATCAGTAACCCAATGAATATAAAGAAAGTGACCTTAACTCCTGCGTTTTCACGAATTAGGTCTGCCAGGCCCTTCCCGGTAACAATACCCATACGGGCATTCATTTCCTGAATAACCACAAGAACGATAAAAGAAGGGATGAGTGTCCACAACAGGTTGTAGCCATAAACAGCACCGGCCACTGAATAGGTGGTAATGCCACCGGCATCGTTATCAACACTTCCTGTAATGATTCCCGGACCAAGTATGGCCAGGAAGATAGCTATCTTTTGGAAAAGTGATTTTCTATTTTTAAACATCAGCTACATGCTACTAAGTATTGTACAATATTTATTGTCGTATTTATTTTCTTATTGAAATGGCTGCTGGCAAATTGAAGTGTTCAGTGTTCAGTATTCAGTACATTCCTGATACCAGCTTTAGTTCCACTGCCAACTGATTACTGCCAACTGATTACTTACTTATTCATTCTTCGTTTGTCCATTAAATCATCAATGACATCATCAATGACCACCATTCCCTGCAATACTTCCTTTTGATCGACCACCGGGATGGCCAGCATGTTGTATTTGGAGACGAACTCGGCTATTTCATCAATTTCCTGGGTATCGTGTAAACGAACCGGAGAAGGCTTCATAATCTGATGTATCCTGGTATCTGGCTCCGAGACGACCAAATCCCTTAAGGAAAAAGTAGCGATCAGCACTTCATTCTCATCGGTCACAAAAAGGTTATACAACGATTCGGCTTCCGGCTGTTGAGCCCTTAACTCAGCAAAAACTTCCGCTACAGTGGTATTTTTATTAAAAGACATCACCTCGGTGGACATGATACTTCCTACGCTGTTGTCGGGATAATCAAGTAGCTCACGCACCTCTTGAGAAGTATCTTTCTCCATCTCATTCAAAAGAAGTTCAACCTTCTCATCTCCCAGCGCATCGAAGATATCGGCCACCTCATCGGCAGGCATCTTATCCAGCAAATCTGCAGCCTTTTCAATGGGAAGACTCTTTATAATATGAAGCTGGGTTTCAATTTCAAGTTCTTCAAGTACATCGGCAGCCTGTTCTTCATCGAGCGATGAAAAGATTTCAGCGCTTGCCTTACGACCTAAATCTTCAATAATGTCGGCTAAATCGGATGGATGGAGTGTTTGAAGTTTCTTGTAGCTCTTCGACAGCTTAATATTTGAATTGGATGAATCAATCGTTTCTACATCTTCCCAAAGAATAAACTTGGACGGAATATTTGCCTTGAAGAGTGAAGCTGAATATTTTAATGGTTTGACGATGCCAATTCTGCGCAGCAAGCCTTCAATACCGATGTCAACGGCTACGGCATATGTACCGTTAAGTAATGAAACCAAACGAACATCATTCACCCGAACCAGCTTTCGCCCGTTAATGTCAATAATTTGTTTGTCCAGCACCGAATCGACAAGGTACAGGTCATTATTAATATGATCTGCAGGCAGTTCGTTGAGTTGTTTACAAAAGACCTTTACATTTCCATTTATCTTCTCAATGGTAAAATCCTGGAAAGAATAAAATCCCGTAACGTTCTTGTACTTCAGCTTAATCCCATGAACTATAGGGTGGCCTGTGGAATTATTTGAAGAATCCGATTCAGCTAATAAATCCTTTACGATGCCAACATATTTCCCGTTGTTATCGTACACCTTTTTCCCAATCAGGCGGCTTAAATAAAATGTGGTGATAGTGGTCATATGCACCTCCTTGCTTTAAAGACATAGCAGAATGGAGCACATGGTAAATGATGGCAGTCCTGCTATATCAGGTTTTTAATGATGAATATATGCGCAGGCCCTTCGTCCATTTTTAATGATTTTGGTTTGCGGTACAAAAGTAGTTTTTTTGCTTCAAGAAAAAAAGAATTTACAGTGCATTATCACAGATTACATCAGTAAGTTAACCTTGTACTATGAAAAATCGTTATAATCACTCGTTATCGTTTCTTTCATAAAAAAACCCGCCTGCATCAACAGGCGGGTTCTTTAATTTAAACTTTCTTATAATCGTGCATATTCTTCCGGATTTATAATTCAATGGCTTGTCCATTGTAAAAATCAAGGATCTTAGTCCTGAAGATATATTCATATTTTGCCTGCAGCAGATCGCTCTGCGCGGTAGTCAAATTGTTCTTGGTCTGGTTGTATTCTACCGAGTTGATCATCCCGACGTTGAATTTTTCTTCTGTATAACGGAAAGCTTCGGTGGATGACTCTACTGCCTTCTGGTTGGCAATGTATCTTTTAAACGCAGCCAGCGCATTGGTATAAGCCTGTTCGATGTCTTTGCGCAAAAGGTTCTTGGTACTTTGCAGTTGCAATTCATAATCCTCTACCTGTATTCTCGAATTCTTCACCTGTGTCTGTCCCTGGAAACGATTGAAAATAGGGATACTCAACGTCGCCCCAAATCCATACCGTTGATTTTTCTTGATTTGTTTACCAAAAGAAATTAAATCTCCTTGCACTAGCTTGCCTGTTATTGGGTCAAACGATTGATAAAAATCCTTATTATTGTAATCATTGTTATAATTACCTCCAAAAGACAAAGAGGGCATAAGACTCCCTTTGGCAATCTTCAGTTGCTGGCGGGCACTCTCCAATTTAAATTCCGCGCTTTTCACTGCAGGTTTGGTTTCAACAGCATTCCTGAACACATCCATTGAATTGATCAGTGTCAGGTTGGCATTGATTTCAGGAAGTACCGGCTTTTCGATCTTGAAGCTTTCCGTGGAAGGCAGGTCAAGGAACTGGTATAAATTCAAATAGGCCAATTGTAAACGGTTCTGTGCATTTACTACATTTAATTCCTCACGGGCAAACTGAGCTTCGATTTCCAGCAAGCTTCCTTTGGCAAGGCTGCCGGCGTCCACCAACTTAGTGGTACGGTCGATCTGCAACTGGGTAACTTTCAGTACCTGTTCACTAACAGCAACCAGTTCATCCGCAAAAAGGATTTCCAGATAGGCAGCCGCAATGTTGAGCATGATGTCATCTTTTGCCTTTTTCATATCTTCAAGGCTGGCACGAAGATTCATCTCTGCCATCTTGATAGAATTATTCAGTACAAAGCCATTCCATAAAGTAACATTGGAACTTACGTTGCCTGCGGTTGAGTTGGAATTAATATCCTTGTAGGAATTATCAGGTAAAAGAGATCTCCCGTAACTTGAATAATTCTGCACATTGGCATTCAAATTGGGCAATCGGTTGTTCTTTGCCTGGTCACGCTGATTGGTATAATATTCAGTACTGAGCGCCTGCTGTTTTACCTGAATATTGTTTTCCAGGGCATAATTGATACATTTTTGCAACGACCATGTTTCCTGCGCTTTGGCCCCTGTGAAAACAAACAGCATAAGAGCTGCTCCAATGAGACTTACGATTGGTTTCATTTCTGTATTTTTTAATTATATATTCACTTGTATATTATCCTATGCATGGCTCAATACTTTAACCCTTGAGACCCTTTATGCTTTCTTCTTTTCGTCTTCCTTCACCTTTTTAGGATCGATCTTATCGCCTTTCACCTTATCAGTCTTGGCCAGACCCTTGGTTATTTCAATGTTAATGCCATCAGAAATACCCGTTTTAACCATTCGTTTTTCAAACACCTGCGGCATCGTTTCTACTTCCACAAATGAAGAGTCTTTTTCGAATTTAAGCAATCCTTCTGGTATTACCAGGACACTGTCTTTCTTTTCCAGAACGATATTGGCATTGGCGCTGTAACCGGCCCTGATGAACTGATTCTCTTTCAATACCACCGTAGCCTTGATCTCAAACTGGATAGCCCCGTTTTCTTCTTTACCTTTAGGTGCAATGTATTCCAAAACGGCATTGAACTTATCCTTTTCAATGGCCCCTATTTCCAGTTCGATGTTCATGCCCTCCTTGATCTTTCCAACTTCGGTTTCATCCACCTTGCCTTTAAAGATCATATCCTTCATATCGGCCACGGTAGCAATAGTGGTACCATTGTTAAAGGTGTTGGACTGGATCACCGAGTTACCCTCTTTAATGGGCACATCCAATACCATCCCGTTCACCGTTGAACGAACCAGGGTATTAGTAGCGGTTTGTGCCCTTTTTGTTACACCATTTTTAATCAAATCCAGATTATTTTCTGCAGCCAGCAATTCTTCCTTGGCTCCGTCGTAGGCTACCTTCGCTCTTTTGTATTCTTCATAGGAAATAACCTTTTGGTCAAACAGCTTCTGCTGACGATCAAAATCTATCTTGGCATCATCTGAGCTGATCTTAGCCCTGTTTAAACGGTTCTCGGCATTGTTCAAATTTACCATGTCAGGGATGATCTTAATGCGGGCAATTACCTGGTCTTTCTTAACAAAGTCACCAGCTACAATATACAGTTCATCGATAATCCCCGATACCTGAGGTACAATGTCAATCTCTTTACGAGGAATCACTGATCCGGTGGCCACCGTTTTGCGTACCACGTTGCTCACAAACGGGTTCTTAACTTCATATACCTCGGGTGCCTTCTTCGACTTGGTATAGAGGAAATACAGCGTTCCTCCGAAAATCCCTATAAGGATTACAATTCCTAAAATTCTAAAAATACGTTTCATGATTGGTTTCTTTTATTTGTTTTCTGTTTTCTAATTTTCATCTCTTAAAGCATCGATTGGTTTAATGCTTACTGCTCTTTTTGCAGGTATAAGACCGGCAAAGATGCCTGCAATAACCAGTACTCCCAACGCCGAAAGTGCCATCGTAAGGTTTACTTCCGGATTACGGAAGAATACCTTGTCGCCAGACTGCTGCAGGATACGGTTTAAAATCTCAAGGATTCCTACCCCAAGAGAGAGCCCGATATATCCGGCCATCACGGTTAAGAATACACTCTCGGCCACAATGTGTTTAATCACGGTTCCAGGGGTTGCTCCAATGGCACGTTGAATACCGATTTCCTGGGTTCGTTCCTTGATGATTACCAGCATGATATTGCTCACCCCGATAACTCCTGCCAAAAGGGTTCCGATACCAACTATCCATGTCAGTACCTGGATTCCTAAAAACAGGGCAGAGAACTTAATAAATTCCTTTTCTATGTTGAATGATCCGATAGCCTGAAGGTCCTCCGGTGCAATCTTATGCCGCTCTTTAAGTATCTTTTTTATTTTTTCTTCCAGGTCGCTCACTTTGTATCCTTTTTGAGAAGTGACAGAGAAAAAATGAACCACATCCCCATAATTGTAAGCTGTCTGCATGGTTGAAAAGGGGATAATAATGGTTTCTTCCTTTTTTCCTCCCCCGATATTGATACGCGTTTCCGGATGAATAACGCCTACTACCTGAAAATAGACCCCGCTCACTTTAAGATACTGCCCTATCGGCTCTTCATCCTTTTTAAACATTACTTCTACCACTCGTTCCCCAATCACGCATACTTTTCTTTCTTTCTGCATGTCAATTTCATTGATCAGCCTTCCTTTTACCAAAGTCCAGCGATCAATTTTAAAGTAATCGGGATAATCGCCATAGACATTAAAACTACCGGTACGCTCGCCTCTAACGGTATTGTCCCCGGTCATGCGAAATCCAAATAAACGTGGAGAAAGGTATTCTATCTCCTTTACATTATCGTGCAGGTACTGGATATCGGTATTTTCATAATTCCAGTTACGTCCTCTTTGAAAGCCTGCATAAGGCACACTGGTTCTTTCGGTCCAGAAAAAGGCAGAGTTGGTGGCAAAAGCCCTGACCCCGTCCAGCACCCCGTTTTCAAGTGCTTTACCGGCTCCCGACATAATGATCAGCATGAAGATACCCCAGAATACCCCGAAGGCGGTCATGAAGCTGCGCAGCCGGTTTTTCTTTAAGGCACTGATAATTTCACTCCAAAGATCTAAATCAAACATGGCTCATCCTCCTGGTTATTCGTCGCGCAGGGCAACAATGGGTTTAATACTGGCAGCCCGTTTGGCTGGGATATATCCGGCAATAGCTCCGGCAACAATCAGTAGCAATGTTGCCGAGACGGCAATATTGATGTCAACGGTAGGATTCATGAAAATGGACTCACCTTGCTGGGGCGTACTTGGACCTGCGGATTGCACCATCATGTAATTGATAAATTCCATCAGACCGGTACCCAGTACCAGGCCGATGTATCCGGCAATGGTGGTAATGGTGATTGATTCCAAAAGTATTAGTCCAATTACAGAAGCCGGGCTGGCTCCTATGGCCTTGCGGATCCCTATTTCCTTGGTCCGTTCTTTTACAACAATCAGCATGATGTTGCTCACCCCTACAATACCTGCAATCAGGGTTCCTATCCCAATGATCCAAATAAATATCTTGATGGCCTGGAAGATCTTCATGGTCTGGATATACTGCTCCAGTTTATTGAATAATCCAATGGCTCCTTCATCCTTAGGGTCAAACTTATGTTGACGGGCCAACACATTTCGGATCTGTTGTTCTACCTCCTGGCTTTCTTCCAGCGTTTGTGCATTAATGGTAAGAGCTAGATTGTGCAGCTGGTTGGAGCCGTTAAAAATCATCTGGGCAGTAGATAACGGCATGTAAGCCTCGCGGTTATTGGTATTACCCGGCTCAACACATAGGCCCACTACCCTAAAGGGAACATTATTAATATTTACATACTCTCCAATGGCGATGGTGTCTTTAAAAAGTGCGGTTTTTATATCAGCGCCCAGAACAACCACCTTACGGTTTTGAAGAATATCGATCTGATTGATAAATCGGCCTTCAGTGATTTCGATGTTTTCAACCTCCATTAATGCCGGCTGGCAGGTAATAGTGGTATATTCTCCCGATTCTTTTCCATAGGAATAACGGGTATTACCCAAAAAATACCTGCCCGAAGATACCCCTACTCCAGATACTTTGGATACCAGTTCCTGATCTTCATTGTGAAACTGAACAGGTCTTCCTGTCTTCATTCCCTGGTAAGCGATAGTAGTTTCTCCATTCCATATCCACATGGCATTGACGGCATCATACATGAAATTATTGGCTACCCCGTTACTCAGCCCGTTTCCTGAACCCAAAAGGATCATCAGCATGAAGATCCCCCAGGCTACGGAAAAGCCGGTAAGAAAGGTGCGCATTTTATTTTTTTTGATGGTGGCAAGAATTTCCTGCCATTTATCGATGTCAAACATGGCTCAGGGGATTAAGCTGTTTCCAATTCTTTCATGGTTAACTTTTTGAACTCCTTGAGTTCACCATTGCGGATCACCTCATGGATCTTTCCGTCTTTAAGCCGGATGATCTGATTGGTCATGGCGGCGATATCATGTTCGTGGGTTACGATGATTACGGTAATCCCTGAGGCATTGACATCTTTCAGTATTTCCATTACCTCGTAGGATGTGGCTGTATCCAATGCTCCTGTAGGCTCGTCAGCCAAAATAATCTTGGGCTGGGAAATCAGGGCCCTGGCAATGGCTACCCGCTGTTTCTGTCCTCCCGACATCTCGTTGGGCATATGATTGGCCCATTCTTTCAATCCCAGCTTATCAAGGTATTCCATGGCAATCTGATTGCGTTTTTTGCGAGGAACGCCTTTGTAGTAAAGTGGCAGGGCTACATTTTCCATGGCGTTTTTAAACGATATCAGGTTAAAGGACTGGAAGACAAATCCAACCATATCATTTCTATACTTGGCTGCCTTTTTCTCACTCATGTTGGCAATCAGATTGCCATCCAGGTAATAAGCCCCATTATCGTAATTATCGAGCATCCCCAAAATATTCAAAAGAGTTGACTTTCCTGAACCTGAGGAACCCATGATAGAAACAAAGTCTCCCTGTTCTATTGTAAGGTCAATGCCTTTTAAAACATGAAGACTGTTGTTTCCCATCTCATAGGATTTGTGAATGTTGTTTAATCTAATCATGGCTTTTTGTTCTGCTTGTTTTCTTATTCAAATTTCGCAATTAATAGCCCTTTTTCTTTACTTATATCGACGAATGGCTGATTTTATCCTGTAAAAAGGCTTTAAACCACCCTTAAATACCGGTAAATAAAATTTGAACTACTGTTTTTCTGTTTCTGAGTTTCTGTTATAGCATAGGACGCCTTGAAGGTGAAAATCGTTACAGGAGATTATGGAATTTTTATAAAAATAAAAATGCGGAAGATTAACCCTTCCGCATTTTATTTATACCTAAGAAATTGATCTGTATGGCTTTATACCTTCTTTATTTCTTTTTTCGCCTGTTTCAAACGAACATTATTTATTAAACTTCTCTGTCCTGATTACTTTTTGCCCCGAGATCATCTTACACAGGTACAGCCCCTTATTCAGTGCATTGACATTAATACTAAGCTGTTCGCCTGACTGAACCTCGGTGAATTTCTGGACCGATACCTGTCGTCCGGCCATATCCCAAATCTCAACCTGCATCTCAGCGAGCCTGTTGCCTGAATACCGGATATTAAGCACATCACCTACCGGGTTAGGATACAATTTCACGGTGCCTTCCTTAACTGGTTTATATCCTGTTATCAATGTCTTGGAAGATATCAGTTCACTGTAAACCACTTTTCCGGAAGCATCCTTGATCATCATATTTGATTCATTGCTGTCGCAATTGATCAGGTTTAAATTAATGCTGTCGCTTCTGACAAGGGTCCCGTCACACAGTTTCCATTCAACAGTGTATTCCTTATTGGCAGGATCACATTTGATCAACGGATTGTCTCCTCCTCCAATCATCCACCAGTTAAAAGGAGCATCGGTCACTGTTCCGTCAGCGTTAAAGAGGAAAGTTCCTGATACATAGGTACCATCGGGTGCCAGCGCTTTTACCGTATAAGTCTGGGTGGGACACAAGCCTTTTACTTCCTGCCCTTCCGCTCCGGTAGACCACCAGTAATTGGTAGCATTTACCAGGGTGTCATTCCTGTACACCTGGGCTTTGGCCCATCCGGCACAAGACGACATATAAACGGGGAAGCTGGATTCGTATTTCATCCTGTAAATATTGACAGGCCTGGGTTCTTCAATAACAGAATCCCGGATTGCGCCTTGTACATAGATAATTTCCGTCCAGGTGCTCGTACATTGACCGGTATTGATGGTAAGGGCTACTTTCTGGGTAGGCTTGAAAATGCTGAACGATACCTGTGGCTCAGCCTCGGTGCTGGTTGTGCCATCTTCAAACTGCCATAGCCTGCTGATAACTTTTCCTTCCGATGCATCCACCATTTTGTAAACCACCACTTCAGGAATAGACACTACATCGCTTGCCGGGTAATATTTGATCCATGCATGACAGGCCTGTGGGAACGTATCTACAGGGGTTGTATCCATGTATAGGTTGATATCCTGACAATAGGAAGCAATACAGCCAGTTACGGTTTCCACGGTCAGGCAAACTTTTCTGAATGGACTGGGAAGTCCTATCAGGCTGTCGCCCGGTAAAGTATCCCGAACCAGCGGTAAATTGAAAATATGCGTTGGATTGGCCTCTCTGCTGGTAGTTCCATCCCCAAAATCCCAATTCCATTTAACGGTTTCAGGATAGGCTTTTGAGTAAAAATCAAGTACCAGGGCAGGAGCATAAGTTTTAATGTCATAGTTGACCGAATAGCCAAAGGCCGTTTCACATTTAACCGGATCCGGAATAATTGTATCAACAGGCGGAATGTAAGGATCGTAAAGATAGACGGCATCGCAGAAGGTATCCGTACAGCCATTTTTGCCCGTTACTGTAAGGCAGACTTTCCTTTCCTTTTGTGAAAGATCAAAAGTAACCTGCGGTTCCTTTTCTGTGCTGGTCTTGCCTTGATCAAACTGCCATAAATACTGCAGGGAATCTCCTTCGGAATAGTTGTTTAACTGAATGGTAGCCGTATTGGCCAAAGAATCATAATGGCTCTGGTAATACTTAAACTGAGCCTTACAAAATGCCGGATAGACAATGCTGTCACCCATGATGTTGATGGTCTGGGAAAACATGCTTTTGCATGAATCCGTGGTAAGAATGGTTAAAGTTACGGTACGGTAAGGGCTCATCTTCACTGTCGAGCCCGGCAGCGGATAAGTAAATACAAATGTTGGATTCTGTTCCCTGCTGGTATTGCCTTCGCCAAAGTCCCAGAACCACTGGTTGACATTCCCTGTTGAGTGGTCATAGAAATTGATGGCAGTAGCAGGCACGATTGACATAATCTTGTTATTCACCTCGTAAGTAAACATCGCCTCACACTTGCCAAAGTTAGGTTTGTCCTGTGCACCGGTAAAGAGAACCGAAAATAAGACGGCAAAAAGTAAAGGTAGTCTCATAATCTTGTGTTTTTTTGGATCATTGTTATACTATAGACGTGAGGATGAAAAAAAAGGTTGCGCTTAAAAATACAATTATTTAAAGAATAAAAATATTATTTTAAAACAAATAAATAACCTTTACTAAAAGCTGATAATTACCACACTTAACCGACATTTACAGCACTACAAAATCAGTTTTTCAAGGCGTAAAAAAGTCCAATAATGAATATAATATTCAAAATAAATGAATACAGCGAACTCGCTCTTTATACCTGTTCAGGTAACCTTTTATAAGGCATACAAATAGAGATGCATTCCTTTATTGTCTCATTAGGGAGCCTGGAACAAAATAATAGAACACAGCAGCACAGAGAAATAAATAATTAAACAATAAGCCTTTGGATCACTGTATTCATAGTTGTATCTAATAAACCCTTTTCCTGCAAATAGTAAATCCATTTGGATCAGGTATGGATATGAAGTACTACTTATATACTATTATAATACTAAAATAATAGTTTTAGTATTACAATAGTATATCAATAGTATTTAAATACCAAATGTGATCCATCCGGGATATTACTTTACCCTGAACTTTGATGGTAAGCTATGGATTATTCATTGGTACAGATGGATGCCTCCAATACCTGCCATGTGGATTTTTTAGCGCATCCTGCTTAACCCTTGATTCGCATTATGGCTTATTTAGGTGAGCTACCGTACAGATCGTACCTACGGCAAGGCGTTAAATAAGATAAAAACGGGGTATTTTCCCACTGATTTAGATATTTCGACTGACAGCTGTCTATGACCCATAGTAAGGGAAATACATGTTCAGAAAAAGGGCAGGATGAATCATTTTATCTTTAGAATTTCTTTAGATTTATACTATTATTTCAATAGTTGAAAATCCTGGTCACCAAAGACTAATTCAATCCTCTTTGGCACTAAATACCCGGCCCATGTACAGATGTAAACATTTAAAAGGATGGATTCGCCTGATCATAACATTGATGGTGGCAATACCAAATAGCCTCTTCGCGCAGAGCTCCTTGGAACTATTCCTTGACAGCGCACTGGTGAGCAATCCTGATGCTGCAGCCATCCAGTCACAGATCCGTTCCTATCAATTTGCCAATCAGATGATTTCAGCAGAACAACAGGCTCCAAAAGCATATATAAGTTCAGAAGTACTGATTGCCCCGTACCTAAATAACGGGGGCCGTTTCATTGACACCGAACCCTCCGCTCAAGCCATTGGTTATGATGTCGGCATTACCAACGGAGGTTTGTATTCCTTGCTATTTAATATTGAAATCCCCCTGTTAAAGGGAAAACAGGTAACCCATCTTCAGGAACAAAACCAATTGGAAGTCAACAAGCTGAAAACCCGGCTGAGCATGATAGAAAATGAACTGGCAAGATCGGTTGGCAACCTGTATTTTGATGCCCTGACCCAGCAAGTCACCATGGAAAACAACCGTAGCAACCTGTCCTTGCTCAATGAAGAATTCCAGATAATAAAAAGCCTTACCACAAAAGGACTCTACCGTATATCCGATTACAAATTATTGGAGCTGGAACTTCGATCGGATTCCATTAACCTGAATACTTCAGTCCATGATTTTGAACTTTCTGTCCGTCAGCTGAAAGTAGCCTGCGGCATTCATAACCGCGCTATTTCAAGGCTGACAGAAACAACCGTTGAAATAACTAAACCCAGAAGCACTCCTTCTCTGTTTACCCAATCATTTGCATACGATAGCCTGGCTTCAATTGCTCAGCAAAATGTGTTTAACGACCGGTATCTGCCTCTGTTGAATGTATATGCCAACTCAGGATTAAATTCAACTTCCATTCCCCAGCTTCAAAGGCATGTGGGAGCAAGTGCCGGGGTGCAGTTAACTTATAATCTATTTGACGGGCATCAGAAAAAAATCAACCAGCAGCAACAGCTTTTGCAGGCAGATGCCGCCGTCCGTCAAAAAGACCTCAAGATAAATGAAGTTGTGGGTCAGGCCGAGGCTTATCTTCAAAATATAAACAGTACACGCATTGAATTATCCAGGCAAAAACAAATTCAGCAGCAATATGGTGATTTGCTAAAAATCTATCAGTCGGAGGTAAGAAGTGCCCAAATCAGTGTCGTTGATTTTATTGCCTTCATGAAAAAATACCGAGAGATGAACCTGGCTGTCCGTTTAAAAGAAATAATGCTAAACAAACTTATCAATGAATACAATTACTGGAATCACTAGTTTCAAAGGAAAAAGACAAAAGATAAACACTGCCGGTCGTTGGAAACGATTGTCCAGGGTAGCTATCGCATGTCTTATCTTTTCTGGCTGTACTACCGGCAGGCCGGATTCAGAAAATCAGAAAGAAGCAAAAAGTGATGTGGAAGTGATTGCTCCAATTATTCGACCTACCACCAATTATGTAAGTTTTCAGGGAATAACGCGTTTTATGCAGGCCAACGACATTCGCTCGCAGCTGACCGGAACTGTCACAAGGGTCAATTGTGCTCCTGCTGAAAATATCACTGTCCATCAGGCATTGTTTGTCATCCAGCCACAGGAAGCGGCAGTCCTTGAAAAAACCAATCTTGCCGATGAAATTAAAAAGGGAATGACAGATACCATCTACTCCCATTTAAACGGACAGATTAAAAGTCTCAATGTTCAAACCGGAGATTTTGTACAGGCGGGCGACATCCTGGCCAGCTGTGTACGGAGTAACTCCATGAAGATCATCGCCTATGTTCCGGTAGAGCAAATGGCTGTGATCGAAAAAACAAAAGCCTGTCAGATACTCCTGCCCGATGGTACTGAGACCGATGGCCGGGTTTCGGGCAAATTGCCCGAGGCGGAAGCGCAAAACCAGACGGTGGCCTATATCATTGAACCGAAAAAAGCCATCCCACTTTCAGAAAACATTAACTTAACGGTACAGTTTACCACCGGCCAAATCCAGGATGCCCTGCTGGTTCCGGCAAGCGCCGTGATGGGTAATGAAGAGCAGACCTCCTTTTGGATCATGAAACTTGCTGATGATTCCACCTGTATTAAAATACCGGTTCAAAAGGGCGTTAAGACCGACAGCCTGGTGCAAATCATCACAAAGGATTTAATGCCCAGTGACCTGATAATTTCAGAAGGGGCTTACGGTCTGGCCGACAGCGCCAGGGTTCATGTAACCAACAAAAGATAACGGATCATGCTCAAAGAAAGTTTCCATCATAAATTCAAGCATCCTTTTGGAATAATCCTCCTTATTCTTATCGCCTTGGGTATCTATGCCTATACCCAAATGAAGGTGGAATTACTTCCCAATGTAACATTTCCAAAGGTCAAAGTCATTGCTGACAATGGAGAACAGCCCATTGACATCATGCTGATGGGCGTTACCCGGCCCCTGGAAGAGGCCATTAAGAAAAGCGAAAACCTGAAGATCATCCAAAGCACCACCTCCCGGGGGTCCTGCGAGATATCAGCCTTTTTCAATGAGGATACGAATATTGACCTGGCACGCCAGCAGATTGAGGCCCGCATCGGAGAAAGCGGTCCTGATCTGCCTCAGGGAATCAAAATAACGGTGGAGAAGATGAATCCTTCCATCCTGGCCGTTGCCGGCTATTCTTTGGAAGGAAACCTTAGTGATGTAGAGCTGAAAATGCTGGCCCGCTACACGATAAAACCTTACCTGGAACAGATAGCCGGGATTCGTGAGGTGGCCATCATTGGCGGTCGAAATAAAGAATACCAGCTGGTACTCGATGCTGTTAAAATGAGCAGACTGGGCATTACCCCCAATGTGCTGGGCGAGGTGCTCTCACAAACCAATTCGATTCAGTCCAACGGTTACCTGAACGACAACAACCGCATGTACCTTGCTTTGACGGATGCCTCGGTGAGAAACCTTGAACAGCTGGAGAATATAGTGGTCAAGAGCACGGCCAACAGCACGGTCAGGGTAAAAGATATTGCCAGGGTTCAAATTGCCGGACAGGTGGAATACGTGAAGATAAAAGCCAATGGCAAAGATGTGCCTTTGATATCCATCATGAAACAACCCGAGGCCAACCTGTCGGATATAGATGAGCAACTGCAAACAAGGGTGAAAGAACTGAACAAGCATCTGCTTCCCAAAGGAGTAAAAATGATCTCCTATTACAACCAGGCCGACTTTGTGGGCACGGCCATCCGCAGCATACGCGATGTGCTGTGGGTAGGTTTACTATTGGCCATTGCGGTAACCATCTTATTTTTACGTTCCGTTAAAAGCAGCCTTGCCATTTTAATCACCGTACCGGTTTCCTTATTGCTGACAGTAGTCATCCTGTTGAGCCTGGGCTATAATTTCAACATCATGACCCTTGGGGCCATAGCGGCTGCCATTGGACTGGTAATTGACGATGCCGTGGTGGTGGTGGAACAAATTCACCGCACCCATGAAGAACATCCTGAACAAAACTACCATTCGGTGGTGCCACAGGCCATCCGATACTTGCTGCCGGCCATGATCGGATCATCGTTAAGCACCATCGTCATCTTCCTTCCTTTTAGCCTGATGACAGGGGTGGCAGGAGCTTATTTCAACATCATGACCCAAACGATGATCATCACCCTGAGCGCATCATTTTTTGTGACCTGGCTCATTCTACCAGTGATCTATCTTCTTTTCTTTGGCAATCAACAGGAAAAAAACCTGAAGCCCGTTGGTGTTCACAAGCAGAACTGGGTGCTTTTTTTCCTTAAAAAACCCTTAATCTCCTTCCTGATCATTGGAGCGATGATTACCAGCATTCTGATCATATTCCCCGTGCTGCCCTCGGGATTTTTGCCTGAGATGGATGAAGGGGCCATTGTGCTGGATTTTGTCAGCCCCCCAGGCACTTCATTGGAAGAAACAGAAGTCATGCTTACAAAAGTGGATCGTCTTATCGATAAAATACCGGAGGTACAAAGCTATTCGCGCCGAACGGGTACACAAATGGGCTTTTTTATTACAGAACCCAATACAGGCGATTATTTGATACGCTTAAAGGATCAGCGCGATAAAACCACGGAAGAGGTTATTGATGAAATAAGGCAACAGATCGAAGCCAAAATACCTGTTTTGAAGGCTGACTTTGGACAGGTGGTAGGCGATATGCTGGGCGACCTGATGAGTTCAGTGCAGCCTGTTGAAATAAAACTTTTTGGCAATGATCCGCAGCAAACCCGCCAAATGGCCCGAAAGATCGCTGCGTTGGTGGAGTCAATACCGGGAACAGCTGATGTTGCTGATGGTATTGTCATTGCCGGGCCTTCGGTATCCGTAAGCCCTGAAACCCTCAAATTAAGCCAATACCAGTTAACACCCGATATTTTTCACTTTCAGCTGCAGACCCGCATTGGGGGTACGGTAACGGGAAGCGTTCAGGAGCCCCTGCAAAAATGTGACGTTCGGATGATCTACCCCGACAGGGAGTATATAAGTGTCGATCAGTTAAAACAATCACAGCTATTTCTGAATGATGGGCAAATGGTTCCTTTAAGCCGTTTTTCCACTGTGAAGATCTCCAAAGGAGAGGCAGAAATACAACGCGAAAACTTAAAGAATGTCGACTATATCACTGCCCGCTTAAACAACCGGGACCTGGGAAGTACCCTTGCCGATATTCAAAAAGCAATCCAGCAAAGGATAAACCTTCCTCCCGGGCTTACTATTGAATATGGGGGAGCATATAAAGAACAACAGCAGGCCTTCAGGGAATTGATGCTCATTTTAATATTGGCCAGCTTGCTGGTGTTTACTGTTATCCTGTTTCTGTTCCGCAACATCAAAGTTGCTCTTTTACTGATCTTTTTGGTACTGCTGGCACCGGCCGGGAGCGGTCTTATGCTTTATCTGCTTAACATTCCGCTGAATGTAGGAAGTTATATCGGCATTATCATGATCATCGGGATTGTGGGCGAAGCTTCCATTTTCACTTATATGCAGTATATCGAAGAACGTAAAAAAGGGACTGCGCTTACCGACGCAATCGTATATACCATCTCGGTGCGTTTACGGCCTAAACTGATGACTGCCTTAAGCGCCATCATGGCCCTGCTGCCCTTGGCAATAGGCATAGGGTCAGGCGCCCAGATGCACCAGTCACTGGCCATTTCAGTCATCGGGGGACTGATTTTCGCATTGCCCGTGTTGTTAATCGCCTTGCCCACTTGCCTTCATATCATCGAAAAGTAGAACACAAATATGCACCAATGAAAAAAAATGAACACAAATAATAAATAAGTTTAATGCATTGTAGAAAACTCAACTATCTATGCCTCGATTAATTCTTGTTGTTCTAAAATAGGTTGTTCTTCCTTTTTAAGCTTTTCCTTCTTTAAATACCGCCCGTAGAAAAGGGCAATGATCATGGCAATGATGCCTTCTGCCAGAACGGTCGTCTGTACGCCAAGATAATGGGATATGGCGCTGATCATTAAGCTTCCAAGGGGCATCATCATGGTGAGGGTCATCAGATAAATACTTATAATCCTGCCACGAAACTGATTGGGAACATGGATTTGTATGATGGTGTTGCTAACGGTTCTAACCGACATCATGCCAAAGGCGCCGATAGTGATAAAAAACAAGGCCAGCGGGAAAATGGTCAGCTGCGAAAATAAAGTAAGCCCTATCCCAAATATTAGGGTATTTATGGCCAGCACTTTGCTCAGATTGGCCCCTTGTTTCAAGGAGGCTAAAAATAAAGCACCCATCAGCGCACCCAACCCAATGGTCCCGTCAATGATTCCAAGGGTATAAGCTGAACCGTGAAAAATATCTTTGGCAAAAACAGTGGTTAAGGTGGTAAACGGTAAAACCAAAAAACTCATGATCGCCACATAAATAATCACAGAACTTACCTCCGGGGTTCGCTTTATAAAAGTAACCACTTCAGCAAACTCATTTTTAAGATTCTTCTCCCCTTTGGGGGGATTCATTGTTTTGGGCAATCTCATTAATAGCAGCGAAAAAATCACCGGGATAAAACTTACAGCGTTTAGACCAAAGCAAGCCACATCGCTGAATTTTTCCAATACCACCCCTGCAATGGCAGGCCCGATAAGTTTTGCCAAATTCACCATTGATGAATTCAGGGCCAGGGCATTGGGCAAATTCGCCTTATCCTTTATCAAATCTCTTATCATCGATTGGCGGGCAGGAGCATCAAATCCATTAATGATGCCAAGCACAGTGCTTAACAGGATGATTTCCCATACCGCGTACTGCCTGAAAAAAACAATAGCCAGGGTCAATAAAGTAGCTTGAAGTAAGGAAATGATCTGGGTAATTAATAAAACTTTATAACGGTTGTACCGGTCGGCTACAACGCCTCCATACAATGAAAATAAGGCGGTTGGGAACAATGTGGCAAAGACCGATACGCCTAGCATAAATTTTGACTGTGTCAGAGAATAAATCACCCAGCTGACAGCCGTCTTCTGCATCCAGGTTCCCATTAACGAAACCGACTGCCCTGCAAAAAACAACCTGAAGTTTCGGTCTTTGAAAGAACTGAATGTATTACCCATTGAAATCCATTTTGCTTGAATGTTGAAAAATGACGCGTAATGAATGTATTAACACACAAAGGACCGTTAATTCCATGAACCTTGAAACATTTATAAGCGTAAATTCTTCATGTTATGAAAAAAAACTAAAGATCAGAATCATAAGCACTATCACCGTAAAAACAACGTACAGATAGTCTTTTTCATAAGCAAAAGCAAAGACTGAAAAAATGACTCTCATGACCGGGGTGGCTATCAGAAGTAAAATTCCCAATTCCATTATGGAAACAGAACGAAATGTAATGACCCCATTGTATAAATCCCGAAAATCAAAAATGTTAAAACGGTCGGGCTTAAAAATATGGTAGCTGGGAATTTCTGATCCATGTCTTACTAAAAACAAAATGGCACCGATAAAGACTACACTACCGGCAATAATAACTCCTATTCTGAGCAGATCGCCCAAAATAGTTTCAATGCTCCTATCTACTTTTTCTGTATTGGCGTGTCTTTTTATCATTTTAAGCCATTTTTCAACATTTCATAAGCCATAACAAGTATAATAACCGAGAAAATAACATTCAGGCTTTTCGAAGTGGTAAATCTTAACAATTTAGCCCCCAGGAAAGCGCCGGTTAAAACGCCCAGCATCACAGGCATTACCAAAGCGGCATGAATATATCCGTTTTTTAAATAGACACCTGCACTTGCTGCGGCAGTGACCCCAATCATAAAATTGCTGGTGGTAGTGGAAACCTTAATGGGTATTTTCATGACCAAATCCATTGCAATCACTTTTACTGCTCCCCCGCCAATGCCAAGCAATCCCGACATGATACCAGCCAGACTGCTTAAGGCAAATCCAAAAGGCACATTTTGAACCCTATAATTCTGCTTGCCTTGTGAGGTGGGATAATTGCCATTTAATTTAAATATTGTGGCATATTTATTCTCTTTAGAAATATGGCCCTGTTCTTTTTTTAAAAACAGGGAGGAAAAAGCGGAATAAACAAGTATGGCAGCAAAAATAATGGAGATTGCTTTTACCGAAACCATCCCGGCAAGATAGGCCCCGATGACAGCGCCAATGGTAGTGGCTATTTCCAAAAACATGCCAATTCTTATATTGGAATAACCTTCCTTCACATAGGCAGAAGCGGCCCCTGAAGAGGTGGCGATAACCGAAATGAGCGAAGCACCAGCCGCAAAATGAATATCTACTCCAAATAAAACGGTAAGCATGGGAACCACGATTACTCCGCCGCCAAGACCTGTTAAAGATCCCAGTAGCCCTGCCGAAAATGAACCGATATAAATAAAAAGTGTAAAAAGAAGGTTGTTTAAATCATGCATGATTTAAAGTTTAAAAAATCACAGTTCATTGGTAATGTTTCAAACTATTTCCCGATTAACATCCATAGGTCATGCACACCTGGAATGATATCAACTCACCCAAACCTTATTAGTCCTTTTGTGATCCATCCCCTAAACCCATTATCTTTAAAATCAAATCCAAGTTGTCGGCTTTAGACCAAGGATTCAAACTCCTGTTTGAAGTTTTAATAAACTCAATCCAATGAATTAAGTTTAAAAATATTGTCTAAAAGTACTGCCTATCAAATTACAAAGTACAAAGAACGCGTTGTTTACTTTCCCGGTTACGCTGTTTCTCTGATTTCAACGCTTGTATTGGGTCCATTCAGGATGGGACATTTCTTTGCAATTGTTGTTGCTTCATCAAGATTTTTGGCCAAAACAAGGATATAGCCAGCTACAGA
>DATGYU010000316.1:0-61886 GCA_035297625.1 Prolixibacteraceae bacterium | reverse complement strand
TCTTGAAAACCATAGACTATCTCTTTTTTACGGTGCCAAATATATGTTTTTTTTTCTAATTTACTGCAGACAGTATTTTATACTATTTATTGCTATGGTACCTGAAATTGAATTGTTTTATGGGCATAATCGATCCTGCATTTGTACTGCATTAAGATATCTCCCCCAAGGAGCCCTGAAATGTGGTAAGGGGTAAATTTCCCGTAGATGTCGTTTACATGCTGCAGATCTATCAAGGCTACCTTATGGTCTAATATTTCAAGGTCACCTAATCTTAGAAAACCTAATTTACCCACCATCGTTTCCATCATTCCCTGGTTGATGCCCGCGCTGTGGTAATCGTCAAGGTTGTCTGATTCCATGATCTCATAATATGCGCTCTGGTTGACATCCATCACCGACTTTGAAGCACCGGTATCGATGATCCAGCCAGTTTTGGTTTTGTCACGAAATTCACCTTCAACAAGAATGTGAAAGTTATCTTTTTCAAGTTCTATAATTTGTAAAGGAAGCTCAATCATCCGACAATTTAATTCAGGCCTTTGGTATAAATAAAAAGCTCCTGCATAAAAATGCAGGAGCTCAAATATAGATAAATATTGTATTCTATCTAGTTATTAAAGAATATTCATGCCGTCAACTACATCCATGATTTCTTTAACAGCTTTGGCTGAATCCTCCAACAAGGCTTTTTCTTCCGCAGTCAGATTTACTTCAATAATTTTTTCAACACCGTTTTTACCCAGTTTAACAGGTACACCCACAAAGATGTCATTTAAACCAAATTCACCTTCCAGTTTAACGCAGCAAGGGAATACACGTTTTTGGTCCATTACAATAGCTTCCACCATTTGTGCAGCAGCTGATCCGGGAGCATACCATGCAGAAGTTCCCATCAGGTTAACCAACTCTCCACCGCCTTTTTTGGTGCGGTCAATGATTTTGTCAAGGGTATCTTTGTCAATCATTTCAGTTACCGGGATACCTGCAACGGTAGTGTAACGGGGAAGTGGAACCATGGTGTCGCCATGACCGCCCATCAGCAATGCTGAAATATCACGTGGTGATACATCCAATGCTTCAGCCAAGAAAGCACGGTAACGGGCAGTATCCAGAATACCTGCCATACCCATTACTTTGTTCTTCGATGATTTTGAGACTGCATGTGCCACATAGGTCATTACATCCAACGGGTTGGAAACAACAATAATAACCGCATCAGGTGAATATTTGATGATGTTTTCTGTAACACTCTTCACAATACCGGCGTTGATTGAAATCAAATCATCGCGGCTCATGCCCGGTTTACGTGGAACACCTGAAGTGATCACCACTACATCTGATCCGGCTGATCTTGCATAATCGTTGGTAGCTCCTACCAAACGGGTGTCATAAAAATTAATGGGAGCAGTCTGCCATAAGTCCAACGCTTTGCCTTCTGACAGTCCTTCTTTGATATCAAGTAATACTACTTCGCTTACAATGTTTTTTTCTGCTACAATCTGTGCACAGGTAGCTCCAACATTTCCGGCGCCTACTACGGTTACTTTCATAATTGTATTTTTTTTGGATTAATTGTTTTTAATACGTGTACAAAGATAAAAGGTATTAATTATTGGAACTTCTTTTTCTATTGGGTTTAACAATTTGGTAAAGAATCAATCAATCAATCTGTTACAAAGCAATTCCTGAATATGCGAAAGGCTGATTTTTATCACCATTATGTGGTTCCTCAGTTAATAAACCATAAAACGATGTCCAGTTGTAACTTACTTAAAGTCAAAAGCGTAGATGTTGTTCTTTGCGATCATATTCTGTGGGTAATAAAAGATGAAGATTTTTTTTCCTCTGGAAACTATTAATGATTTACACAAAGTGGAAACAAGAAACCACTTTAAAAACAAGGCGGATACCGAAAAGCCATATGAGTAGGTAAATTTAAATATATACACTATGAATAAATTGATTGCAATGGCCGTTCCGATACTGCCAGGACAGACAGAACGTTGGCACAATTTTATGAATACCCTTAATTCTGAGAGACTTGAAGATTATAAAGCCAGTAGGGAGAGAGTTGGAGTACGCGAACGTGTCTTTTTTCAGCACATTCCACAAGGAGACTTTGCAATTGTCACCCTGGAAGGCAATGATCCCCAAGCAGCCTTTGCCAGATTTGGAGAAGGCAACGACTCTTTCACCAAATGGTTTATTAATGAAGTAAAAGCCATTCATGGACTAGATTTGACTTCCCCGCCTCAGGGTGTCATACCTGAACAACTTTCTGATGTTGGTGAAGTTCACATTTCAGCATATTGAAATGACTTGTTTTTATTAACTAAAACCGGATTTTGCTACCTCGTAGTAATTGGACTTGGGGGGTATTGCTTCTGTCCAATGAATTATCTTTGGTTGTTATGTGGCTTTTCAATGAAAGTCTATCTATAAATTAATTTTAAGTATTCAGCATTTTAAAAATAATTCAGGCTATTCATAAAATGACCTGGATTACTTTTAAAATCTGTAAAATCCATCCTTCATAAGTTCTGCTATTCTTCAGGGGTCATTCTACCATAAAGTCTGTATCCATCACTGATTTTTCCATGAAAAATACCTTGCACTTCCACTTTATACTGAAAGGTATACTCTTGAGCTATTGAATGGTTTCAGCGCCCCTGTTAGTTTTTATGGTGATAAAACGGCATATAACCTTTGACCATTAGTTGTGTTCAATAAGTTTACTTTAATTGTGCGTCACCCTAAACATTTTACAGCAATTATGGTTTATTATGAACAGAACTAAATAATAAACTATGGCAGACAGATTATCCGATCCAATAGGCCGCCTGATGGGCCTGCGTTATAAATCACATCCCTGGCATGGCGTTTTTATCGGTAAGGATGCTCCTGAAAATGTAACCGCTTTTATTGAAGTGGTACCTACCGATACCGTGAAGTATGAAATTGACAAGGAATGCGGATATCTTCGTATTGACAGGCCCCAGAAGTATTCAAATGTAGTGCCTGCCCTGTATGGTTTTATTCCCCAGACTTACTGCGGCGAACAGGTTGGAAAATATTGCATGGATAAAACGGGCAAAACAAATATTAAGGGCGATGGCGACCCCATTGATATTTGCGTTCTGACCGAAAAAACCATTGCTCATGGCGATATACTGGTCGATGCCCGCCCTATTGGGGGCTTTCGCATGATCGATGGCAATGAAGCTGATGATAAAATCATAGCCGTTCTGACCAATGACGTGGTATACAGTGAATACAAAGATTTAGTCGATCTGCCGGATATCGTGGTGGAACGCTTAAAACATTATTTCCTGACCTATAAGGATATGCCAGGTAAGCCCAGTAAGACTGAAATATCACATATCTACGGGGCTGACGAAGCCCGCGAAGTGATTGAATGCTCCATGCGTGATTACCAGAAATGGTTTGAGAACCTGGGCAGAATCCTTTAATGAGCAGAAGTATGAAACCAACTCGTTGGAAATATGGGAAGCATCAGACATTGAGAAGCCGCAGTTATCAGTGATCGGTATTCTGTGACCACTCCTTCAGTCCTTTAGTTCATTTTGGTTCAATAAAATATGACAGTTGATAGTTACCCGTCCTAAGGAATAATTAATTACGAATAAGGAATAAGAAAGTGCCCTTTTTGACTTTCTTATTCCTTATTCGTTATTTGATATTTCTAATTTATTCTAAGTTAAATATTCAATCCGTCTTTATTTTCTTTTCAAATCGAGATAGGAGTACCGGAACCCGTTTTTCTCATCCAACGAATCCTCACGCTGTAATTCTTCCCATTGCGAATAATCGATTTCAGGGAAATAAACATCCGCATCATAATCCTGATGTACCAGAGTGAGATAGAGCTTATTGGCCAAGGGGAAGAATTGCCTGTAAATCATCCCGCCGCCAATAATAAAGGCTTCCTTTTCATATTTTACGGCCGCAATAGCTTCTTCGACGGAAAATACCATCTCACAACCATCGAACTTGTCATAGGGATTGTCGGTAATGACAATGTTACGGCGGTTGGGAAGCGCTCCCTTAGGCAATGAAAGAAAGGTGTTACGTCCCATGATAACCGCATGGCCCGTAGTTATATGCTTAAATCTTTTTAAATCATTGGGAAGATGAAACAACAGATCGTTATTCTTACCAATGGCAAAATTTTGAGCGATGGCTACAATGATGGATATGTTTTCGTGTTTCATAAAATGAAGGTTTTCTAATCTTTTCTACCGAATGAATGATCTGTAACAACTGGCAATTTTGAAACTATGGAACTTGCAAATCAAAAAATTATACCGCTACCTTACCCGGAATATGTGGATGCGCCTGGTAGCCGGTCAACTCAAAATCTTCAAACTTGAAATCAAATATATTGTTGATACCGGGGTTAATCTTCATCTGCGGAAGCGGATAAGGTTCACGGGTAAGCTGTAGTTTTACCTGCTCCAAATGATTCAGATAGATATGTGCATCGCCGAGGGTATGGACAAAATCTCCGGGCTGCAAGTTGCAAACCTGGGCCACCATCATGGTCAGCAGCGCATAGGAAGCTATGTTGAACGGAACACCCAGAAAAATGTCGGCACTACGCTGATACAGCTGGCACGACAACTTACCTTCTGCCACATAAAACTGGATCAGCAAATGGCAGGGGGGCAGACGCATCTCGTCGATCTGGCCTACATTCCAGGCACTCACAATATGACGGCGTGAATCAGGCTTTTGTTGAATGCTTTCTATCACCTGCGAGATCTGGTCAATATGCCGGCCATCAGGCGTGGGCCATGATCTCCACTGGTAGCCGTACACCGGGCCAAGGTTGCCCTCCGCATCGGCCCATTCATTCCAAATCCTTACCCCATTTTCCTTTAGGTAATGAATGTTGGTATCGCCGGTTAAAAACCAAAGCAATTCATGAATAATGGATTTAAGATGAAGCTTTTTCGTGGTCAGCACCGGAAAACCTTCCGAAAGGTTGTATCTTGACTGGTAGCCGAAAACACTCAAAGTGCCCGTGCCTGTACGATCATCTTTTCTAACGCCATTATTGAGGACATGATTGAGTAAATCGAGATATTGTTTCATCTTAACAGATCATGGAAATTTGCTTCAAAGATACGTTCTTTATAAAACCGATGCTACCATTTCGGGTTTGTGTTTGTATTTAAAAGCCAAAGGAAAAATCAAACCTAATACCAGGGCATAGGAAGCGAAACAAAGCCAGATAGTTGGCCAGTCACTCACCCCGTCACGGGTAAAGTAATCGACTACCACCCCGCTGCCGTAACCTCCAAGGGTAGCGCCAACGCCATTGGTCACCAGCATAAAGATTCCCTGTGCACTGGCCCTGTAGGAGGAGGGCACTTCTTTTTCAACAAACAAAGAACCCGATATATTGAAAAAGTCAAAAGCCATCCCGTAAACTATCATGGATAAGATGAGCAGATACAAGCCCTGGCCGGGATCACCGATACTGAACAGTCCAAAGCGTAGTACCCATGCAAAAATACTAATGATCATCACCTTCTTGATGCCAAATTTGCGTAAAAAGAAAGGGATAGTCAAAATAAACAGCGTCTCCGACATCTGTGATATGGATAGCAACACGATGGGATGTTTCACCCCAAAAGTATCGGGATGGGTAAGGTTAAAGCTTTCAAGAAACGAACTGCCAAAGGCATTGGTAATTTGCAGCGCAGCGCCTAAAAACATGGCAAAAAGAAAGAAAACAGCCATCCGGGACTGTTTAAACAGCACCAGGGCATCCAGTCCAAGGCGTGAAGCCAGGCTTTTCTTCTCGTTGGTATTTTCCGGTTTGCAGGCGGGCATGGAAAAGGCATACAATCCAAGGGCTATCGATGAGCAGCCACTAAACACCAATTGCATATTGCTCCCCTTCCATCCAAAAAGATCCACGATCCACATGGCGGCAATAAAGCCGACTGTTCCCCAAACCCGGATGGGAGGAAAATCCTTGACCACATCATAGCCTTTTTGCTCCAGAACGATATACGAAACCGTACTGTTCAAGGCTATTGTAGGCATATAAAACATGGCATAAAACAGGATGACGTAAAAGAACCGGTCGGGATCGGTAATGGTAGAAGCCCAAAAGAGCAAAAGAGCCCCGATAAGGTGGCAAATTCCCAGAAGCCTTTCCGCATTGATCCATTTGTCGGCAATGATGCCCATAACGGCCGGCATAAAAAGAGAAGCAAGACCCAGGGTAGAAAACACCGCCCCGATCTGCACCCCGTTAAAGCCCAATGTTCCGCTTAAATAAACTCCTATTGAAATGAGCCATGCTCCCCAGATGAAAAACTGGAGGAAGTTCATAATGATCAGACGATTCTTTATCCCTAACATTTTGGTTTCAGATTTGATTGGTTTTTGAGGCTTTAAACTTAGCAAAAACTCCTGTTATCACTGCAAAAGAAATAGGGAATTATGGAAATGTAGAAAATGCTTTAAATCAACTTTCTGAAGGAGGGACAAGTATATTGATAATCCGAAATAAGGTAGAAATGACAGTGGATAATTATTCCGTGGAAATACTTCCTGAAAAAGAAAACATTCAGTTGTTGCATCTGTCCAGACATGATTGGCTTGTTTCTATGTTTCCTGAAAGTATATTTATTCTCTTCCAATTTTAACTGCCAGTCTTTAAAAAGGTACTAAATGAAAGATGGAAATAATATGTCTTAAATTACCTTTTCTTTTCTACTTTCTCTAAGGTTTCTGTAACCTTTCTGTAACCTTTCTGTAATATCGGATACAGAAAGGTTACAGATGAGTATCTAAAAGGTTACAGAAAACAGGAATTTTTAGGTATATTAGAACAGAAGAATACCATAATTGGCATTGAAAGATAAAAATCAGAATACACCCTTTAAGTGCTTCAGCTTAATAGCCTGTTTATGATAGAGTCCACCATAGTAAAAATAATAGGACTGAAAATTCAAACTGATGGTCCCATTCCTGTTTTCAGAATAAGGCAATCTGGCCCGATTTTACTTTCTTGCCATTTCTACGGAAGTATGCCTGGGCAAAATGGGGTTTTAAAAATTTGTATGTGCAATGGTTAGAGCGATAGATAAGCCTTTCGGTTATTTGTTGTGTTTCTGAGTATTACACTTTATTAAACCTAACCTTTAAATCCAGGAATTAAAATTGTAAAATTGGTCATTACCCCTAAAACAGGCTATTTTTGATTGGAGAAGAGGAGGGTAGACGGCAGTAGCCGGAAGGCCAGAAACTTTCTCTATACAGGTTTTTAACTTGATCTGATAAAGCAATAGTCGCTAACGACCCAATAAAAACTGTCTTGGGATAAAGCGTCTTTCGCCTGGTATGGAATAACCAGGGATGCTATTCTTTTCTACGGCGGTTGATCTCATCGCGGATGGCAGACGCTTTTTCGTAGTCTTCATCTTTGACCGCATTGTTGAGCATTTCATTTAATTCAGAAGAGGTGTATTTGCCGTATTCATATTTTCCCCTGGTGGGCTCTTCAGCAGGTGGCTGATGCCATTCTTCCTCGGAATGTTCGTGTTCGTTTTCAAACTCGATAACAATGCCAGCCCTTTCCAAAATATCTTCCGTAGTATAAATGGGGCATCCAAAGCGAAGGGCCAAAGCAACGGCATCGGAGGTGCGTGAATCGATGATAACCTGTTTCCCGTCTTTCATACAGACCAGTTCAGAATAGAAAATCCCCTCTTCCAGTTTGTAGATGATAATTTCCGAGATGTAGATATCGAAGGCCGATGCTACTTGTTTAAACAGGTCGTGCGTCAGTGGCCTGGGTGGTTTTAAACCCTCCAACTGAATGGCGATGGACTGCGCTTCTATAGGACCTATGATAATAGGGATTCTTCGCTCGCCGCTTTCTTCTGCAAGCACCAATGCATAGGCGCCTGATTGTGACTGGCTTACAGACAGTCCTAGTATGTTGAGTTTTACTTTTAGCATTTATAATAAAATAGATCCTCAAGGAAAACAAATATAAGAATTTTATACATTCAGCCTGAATTTTTCGCCTTTATCTTTAAGGGTTTATTAGGGATTGATAAAAATAGGCTAAATGAAAGGTGCCAGCCTCAGAAAATCCGGAGGTTTGATAATTGAATGATGAAAGGGATAGGTGCTGTTAGCAACTGGGTGCAGGCAGCACCTGTTTCGATTAGCAATAGTGTAGGATTGGAGCAACAGGTTTTTACCACAGGCCAGTTGCCAGCAGCTTGAATTATTTTATTTCAAAATTGATTCTGTGTAAATAAATCAGAAAAAGTGTGGTAAAGCTTTGGTGATCACTTAAAAATATCTACTTTTGCAATCCGAAAGTTTCGAGCAGGCCCTATAAGCGGCAAATCCATGGTTTCCCGCCTGCCGGATGAAATATTAAATATACTGAAATGTACGCAATTGTAGAGATTGCCGGTCAGCAGATGAAAGTTGAAAAGGGCCGGAAGATTTATGTTCATCGTCTTTCAAATGCAGAAGGCGAAACTGTTGTTTTCGACAAGGTTTTACTGGTTGACAACGACGGCGATGTGAAAGTTGGAGCTCCCCTTGTAGATGGTGCCAGTGTTAAGGTTACCGTTCTGGAACATGTAAAGGGCGATAAGGTGTTGGTCTTCAAAAAGAAAAGAAGAAAGACCTACCAGAAAATGAATGGTCATCGTCAATACCTGACCAAAGTTCAAATTGAAGAAGTATTAGGATAACATTAAAAAGAATTTACAATGGCTCATAAGAAAGGTGTCGGTAGTTCCAAGAACGGACGCGAATCGGAAAGCAAGCGACTCGGCGTTAAAATTTACGGCGGTCAGACTGCAAAAGCTGGTAACATACTTGTTCGCCAGAGAGGTACTTCACACCACCCAGGTGTAAATGTTGGTATGGGTAGAGATCATACCTTGTTTGCTTTGGTGGATGGAACTGTTGTTTTCAAGAAAAAAGGCGACAACAAATCATTCGTTAATGTTGATCCTGTAGTTACTACAGATATTAACTAGTACGAATAAAAAGATATGTATTGAATAATCTCCTGCTTTCATGAAGGCAGGAGATTTTTTTTGTTATAAATTTGTCGGTCTCAAACATATAAAAATTACCGAAAATGCTCAATCTGAAATTTATACAGGAAAATCCGGAATTGGTAGTGGCTAAACTTAAAAAGAAACATTTTGATGCCGCTGCCATCGTTCAGCAAATTACCGGATTGTCAACACGTAAAAACGAAACCCAGGCAAAGGCGGATCAGCTAAAAGCGGAGATGAATAAAATCTCCAAGGAAATCGGATTGCTCATGCGCGACGGTAACAAAGACCAGGCCGAGGCCGCTAAAAACAGAACTACCGAAATAAAAGATACCATCAGGCAGCTGGATGAAGAGTTTGCCCGTATTGACCAGGATATATTCAATCTACAGGTTTTACTGCCCAACCTTCCAGCCGATTTGGTGCCTGAAGGCCGTACTCCCGAGGATAACCTGGTGGTAAAAAGAATGGGTGAAATACCTGCTCTGCCCGAAAACAGTGTTCCCCACTGGGATTTGGCCAAAAAGTATGATATCATCGATTTTGAACTGGGCGTTAAAATTACCGGTGCAGGTTTTCCTGTGTACAAAGGTAAAGGGGCCCGGCTGCAACGTGCTCTGATCAATTTCTTTTTGGATGAGGCGCGCGATTCAGGATACCTGGAGATTCAGCCTCCTTACATGGTCAATGAAGATTCAGGTTTTGGCACCGGACAGCTTCCCGATAAGGAAGGACAGATGTATCATGCTACTGCCGACAATCTGTATTTGATTCCAACGGCTGAAGTGCCGGTAACCAATATTTACAGGGATGTGATCGTGGAAGCCAAGGAACTTCCCATCAAAAATACTGCTTACAGTGCCTGTTTTCGTCGTGAGGCAGGGTCGTATGGAAAGGATGTTCGCGGACTAAACCGCCTTCACCAGTTCGATAAGGTGGAAATTGTGCAGATTGCCCATCCTGAAAATTCATATCAGTTACTGGATGAGATGGTAGCCCATGTTACCGGGTTGGTGGAAAAACTGGAACTGCCTTACCGCATCCTTCGTCTTTGCGGGGGCGATATGAGTTTTACCTCTGCCCTGACTTATGATTTTGAAGTATTCTCGGCTGCCCAGGAGAAATGGCTGGAAGTAAGTTCTGTATCCAATTTTGAATCCTTCCAGGCCAATCGCCTAAAGCTTCGTTACCGCGATGAGGCAACCAAAAAGCCGGTGATTGCCCATACGCTCAATGGAAGCGCGCTGGCTTTGCCACGCATCATGGCAGCACTGCTTGAAAATAATCAGACACCAGAAGGTATTCGGATTCCCAAAGTGCTGGTACCGTATTGCGGGTTTGAGAGGATAGAGTAAGCAAGGGATACTGATAGTCTCACTCCAAGAGATACTGATAGTCTCACTCCAAGTGAGACTATCAGTATCTCTCAGTATACTATCCTTAATTTTTTATATTCCCAATTGGCAATTCTCACATTTTCTTTGTATCTTTTATGAAAAATGTATTTCGAGACCGGCCATCTATTTCACATTTACAATAGGGGAAATAATTCCCAAAAGATATTCTTCAACAGAGAAAATTATCTATTTTTCCTATTGAAAATTAAGCAGTATATTCTGCCTTATGCAGATATAATAGCATGGGTGCTAATGCCTAACCATTTTCATATGATGGTGCATGTGAATTTTGTAAAACTTGCTGTTAAAGAAGAGGATACTGATAGTCTCACTCAAAGTGAGACTATCAGTAAAACTATCAGCACACCAAGTAAGACTATCAGTATCCCTGGTAAAAAACCTCCCAAATTACGTTCATTCAACGACTCCATTGGAATTATGCTCCGCACCTACGCCCGTGCCATTCAGAAGCAGGAAAAGATGGAGGGCTCACTCTTTCAGCAACACACCAAAGTCAGTTGCCTAACGAATCCTGATGAAAACGATTTTAGCTGGTTTTATGAAGATTATGAACTTCAGGATAATGATGTGCTTACCAGAGAAGAATACCCTACTGTTTGTTTTAAGTATATCCATAATAATCCTGTTAAAGCATGCTTGTGCAAATCAATTATTGGCTGGGAATTTAGCTCAGCCCCTGATTATTTTGCAGGCCGAAAAGGAAAGTTAATCCATAAAGAAAGAGCAAGAGAGTATAGTCTTTACTGATAGTCTCACTTTTTTACTGATAGTCTCACTTAAAGTGAGACTATCAGTAACACAAATTTCAAACTATGAAACTATTTACCTGTCAGCAAATCGCTCAAATCGATCAGTTAACCATGAAACTGGAGCCCATATCTTCCATCGACTTAATGGAAAGAGCTTCCATGCAGGTAGCCGACTGGCTGATCAATAATTTGGGAAACTACCGCCAATTCTGGTTCTTTGCAGGGCCGGGCAACAATGGGGGAGACGCCTTGGCAGTGGCCCGAATGCTTGCCTGGACAGGTTTTGAATGTACGGTATATGTAATTGATCTTGGGAAGGAGCTAAAAGGCGATGCAGCCAGTAACCTTAGCCGTTTGATAGAATTAGACAAGGTTGTCGTCAAAACAATTGGTTCCAGCGCCAAGATCCCAGTTATCCCTGAGGATGTGATTGTTGTCGACGGACTGTTTGGCTCGGGATTAACAAGGCCCTTAACCGGGCTAACCGCTGAGATTGTAAGGGCCATCAATCAATCCAAAGCGAAAGTGGTTTCCATAGATATTCCCAGTGGGCTTATGGGGGAAGATAATTCCGCCAATGACCTCTCGGCCATCATAAAAGCCACCTATACTTTGACCTTTGAGTTTCCCAAGCTAAGCTTTTTGTTTCCTGAAAATGTTACTTATACTGGGAATTGGGAAGTCTTGCCTATTGATCTTCACCCGGAGGCCATCGGGCAAACAGAAAGCAATTATACCTTTCTGACCAAGGAGTTTGTAGCCCCAAAGATTAAAAAGCGGGAGAAATTCTCGCATAAAGGTACCTATGGCCATGCACTGCTAATTGCCGGGAGCTATGGCAAGATGGGAGCTGCCGTACTGTCGGCCAGAGCCTGTTTGCGGGCAGGAGTGGGATTATTGACCGCTCATATTCCCCGTCTTGGGTACGAAATCTTTCAGAGCTCGGTAGCCGAGGCGATGACTTCCATTGATGCATCAGATATCGTATTTTCCAGCGTACCCGAGTTGATTTCATACTCGGCCATTGGCATTGGCCCCGGACTGGATAAAAGGGCTGTTACCCAACAGGCCTTGTTTGAGATTTTGTACACCAAGCCTGCCAGGCTAGTGCTGGATGCCGATGCATTAAATATCCTGGCAGAAAATAAGGGGGATATTGATCTTTTGCCCGAAAATGCCATACTTACCCCTCATCCCAAAGAGTTTGAAAGGCTGATAGGACCATCAAATAATTCCTGGGAGCGCCTGCAGCTTCAGCTTCAGTTTTCGGCACAATATAAGGTAATTGTCCTGTGCAAAGGTGCTCATAGCTGTATTACCCTGCCCGATGGAAAAGTATTTTTTAACAGCACCGGAAATCCCGGAATGGCTACCGGAGGAAGCGGAGATGTATTGACAGGAATTATCCTTGGGCTGCTGGCCCAGGATTATACGCCGGAGGAAGCAACTATTATTGGTGTTTACCTGCATGGATTGGCAGGCGACCTGGCGGCTCAACGATTAGGACAACAAGCCCTGATTGCCGGGGACATAATCGCTAAGTTAGGAAATGCTTTTATGCAGCATGAATAATATTTTGGTTATTTTTGGGTTTTTAATGGAGAAGTGGAATGATTTATGAAGTAAATCATTCAGTGAAAGAAATGAACCAAATAATTAAAGGACAATGAAGTTTTCAGTATTAACATTAATCCTTGCTCTTTTTACTGTTTCAGTAGTAACGGCACAAAAGGAAGATAAGAAAAAAGCGGGCTCAGGTGCAATCGCTGGCCCGGTAGAAGGAGTGGTGTATTCGCTGCCTCAAACAGGAATCCGTATTCATGTAAAAGCCACGCGGGAGCATTTTGTACATGGACCTTTCTCTGCCTATGCTCAAAAGATGCTTGGCATCGATAATGCGCCTTCCGCAGATGCGGATCGTTGGAGTATGGACGATATTCAAATTGAAGTATTCAGTGAACCGGATCCCGAGCAGGTTCATAAAGCTTTGGGTAAAGCAGCACAGATGGTCAGCCTAACTGAATCCGGCATCCTGGCAGGTATTAATACAGGCGCTAATGTGGATCATTCACAGGTGCAGACCAGTTCTTTTGTATTGAAAAATGCAGACAAGCAAACCAAGTTTACTGATCTTTCTATCTGGAGCTATTATTCTCCTGCCGATTCAACCAAGAAGTTTAAGATGGTATCCAAAAATCAGGAGCAGAAAGCAGCAGAAGCTGCCGAGACCATATTTAACCTTCGCAATTCCCGGTTTGCCTTGCTTACCAATGCAGATGATGAGCCCCTGCCCGATGGTAAATCTTTTGAGGTGATGACTCAGGAGTTGGGTAAGATGGAAGAAAACTATGTGGCTTTGTTTATTGGCAAATCAGATAAACAATCCTATGAATTCATCTTTGATTATGTTCCCGGACAAAAGAGTGTAAAAGGGGAGGTGTGTTTCCGATTTAGCGAAGATCGCGGGGTATTGCCTAAAACCGACCTGTCGGGCCGTCCGATCATGATAGAGCTTACCAAGTCGGATAACCTGGCGGCCAAACAAAGCGCCCTGAGCACTTCTGATAATCCATTTGCAGGCAAAAGCGGCGTGTATTACCGTATGCCAGGTATGGCTGACATACGTCTGCTGGATGGAAGCACCCAATTGGCCACTTCACGCATTGCCGTCGCTCAGTTTGGCAGCGTAGCCCCAGTGCCGGAAGATATACTGGATGGAAACTATAAACTGGAATTCTTTCCAAATACAGGTGCTGTAAAAAGTATCATCGAGAAGTAATACGATATAGAACTAGTTAAACAGATATAAAGGGGCCGAAGAATTTTCTTCTGTCCCTTTTCTATATACTCAATGATTAGCCGTTAATATTCTGGTAAAGGTTGGCAAGTTCTGTTTTGCATTGATGGCATAACATGGAATCTTTCTGGTCGATATCTTCCACATAAGTGCTGGATCGCATGACGCATCCAATATTGCGGCAATGGATAAGGCCAAAGGTATGGCCTAATTCATGGATTACCTCTTTGCGAAAACGATCAAGAAATACTTTTTTATCAGGTTTAATACCATACGATTCATTGCTTAGCCTGTAAATGGAAGCAATCCCGGTACGCCCTCCCAGAAAGGCCTGCCCGAATATGTAGGTAAGAATGGGAATGAACAGGTCGACATTGAAAAGCCCCAGGGTTTTATTGCCATCAATGGAATACATAGAATCGATCTCCTTAATGAGCCTGTTGCCGTCATATTGTCTGCGGGCAGGATCATAGAACTCGCTTAAATCGATATGACCTTCCCTGATCTTTACAGGGAGCATAAACTCACGCTCCACATCTTCAATGATCATCTCGAGCAGTTCCCGCTCAAAATAACCAAAAGAAATCAACGTGATGTTTTCAAGGTCCATTCACAAGAGGTTTAAAAGATACTTACTGAATCTGAGAAATTATTTGGCAGGCTTTAAATCGTATTTCCTGATTTTATTGTACAGGGTCACCCTGTCAACTTTTAATGCTTTTGCCGAGGCGGAGATGTTCCAGTTGTATTTATTTAGAATCTGGAAGATATGATTCTTTTCCAGATCATCCAGGCTCTCCACAGTGGTCTTAACGATTGTCTTTCCCAAAGGCAGGTCTTTAATGGTAATTTTCTTGCCATTTCCAACAACAATAGCCCTTTCAATCATATTCTCCAATTCGCGGATATTACCCGGGAAAGGAAACTCTTCCAGGCGTCGTAATGCGGGTGGGTCAATCGATATCAAAGGCCTGTTCATCGTAGTACAATATTTTTTGATAAAGTACTCTACCAGCAAAGGAATGTCTTCTGTGCGCTCTCTTAGGGGAGGCACGTTGATATTGACCACATTCAGGCGATAAAACAAATCTTCACGAAAAAGTCCTTTTTCCACCATGCTCTTTAAATCCCTGTTGGTGGCACAGATTACCCTGAAATCAGAAGTGATCTCCTTGTTGCCTCCCACGCGTACAAAGCTTTTGGTTTCAAGTACACGCAACAGTTCTACCTGCATTTTGGGCGATATGGTAGCAATTTCATCCAAAAAGATCGTTCCGCTGTCAGCCATCTCAAACCTACCTTTACGGTTATATACAGCCCCCGTGAAGGCGCCTTTCTCATGACCAAACAATTCACTTTCGAGCAGGCTTTCACTAAGGGCCCCGCAATGAACGCTTACCATGGGAAAGAACTTTCGCGGGGAATTGGCATGAATCGCTCTTGCCACCAGCTCTTTGCCTGTGCCGCTTTCACCGGTTATTATAACCGAGGCACTCGAAGGGGCTACACTTTCAATTTCCTTGAGTACCTTTTGCATGGCCTCGCTGTTACCGATTAAGTCTTCCACATTCTCCAGTGCAACCACCTTCTCTTTTAATATCTCATTCTCTTCTGTCAGGGCAATCTGTTTGGAAGCATTCCTGATCAGGTGCGACAGGTCGTCCGGGTCAAAGGGCTTGGTCACATAGTCATACGCTCCATCCTTTAATGCCTGTACCGCGGTGTCCACAGTGGCAAAGGCGGTCATCACAATAACAATCGATTCTTTCCTTAAGGTCTTAATGCGTTTAAGCATCTCCAGTCCATCCATGCCGGGCATCTTAATATCAGCCAGGATGATATCATAGCTATCCGACTCCAAAATGGACAATGCTTTTTTTGCATTCTCGGCACATTCAACTCGGTAACCGTCTTCAATAAACCAGTTGAACAGTGAATCCCTTACAGACTCTTCGTCATCAACAATTAAGATGGATATTTTTTTTGCCATAATAGTATTCCTTTTAAGACTTTACCAAAGGGAAGGTGATAGATATTGTAGTTTCTTTTCCAAGCTGTGATTTTACCTCTGTTTTACCCTTGTGACTTTGAACAATGCCATGTACGATGGCCAGTCCTAATCCTATACCGCTTTCTTTTTCCTTGGTTGAAAAGAAAGGCTCAAAGATATGGGGAATGTCTTCCGGTGAAATGCCCACTCCATTATCTGTTATTTCAATGCGTATACTTTCATTGTCTGGATTCAGGGTGCGGAATATCACTTCGCCATTTTCCCTGACAGCTTCCGATGCATTGACCAATATGGCAATGCATACCTGTTTTACCTGGTTGGGACTGCAATTGATAAGGTCTGCTTTGGCGGTAAAATCAGTAATAAAATGAATATTGGCAACCTTCATGGGGTGAGACATCAGCTCGGCCGTATCGTGCAGGATTTCATGCAGGTGTTTGGGCTCAAAACCATTCTGGTCTTTACGGGAAAAATCAAGCAATCCTTTGACAATATCCCCACATCGCTTGGTTTCACTTTCAATGAGCCTGAGGTGTTTAAGCATCGGCTCTTTCTTTGCCGGGTCGATTTCCTGGTTGCTTAGCTGCTTGTAAATCAATTTTGTATAAATCAATATCCCCGACAAGGGGTTGTTGATCTCATGTGCCACTGACAAGGAAAGCTTACCAAGAGAGGCGATTCTTTCAATGTTGATCAGTTCATTTTGTGCCTGTCCCAACTCTTCTGACTTTTTCTGCACTTTGTATTCCAGTTGCTGAGACCAGTTCTGCAGCTCCATGTTGGCTGTCTGTAAATTATCCAACATCCCGTTAAAGGCATAGGATACCATTCGCATGTCCGAAAGCTGATTGGGCTTTATTTCAAGCCTTGTGCTGGTATCTCCTCCGGCCACCGATTCGCTGGCCTTGATAATGGCATTGAGTGGTTTTTTTATCTTTTTATTGGTGAAAAATATCAGGAAAAGCATCAGGATGAAAGTCATCAGCGCGGCAAGAAGGGTATAGTCTCTTGTCGATTTCTTTAAGGCATTATCCAGCCCTTGAAGAGGCATTTTAATGATCAAAGAGCCCAGTACTTCTTCATTGGGACTGTGAGCATGGCAGGCGCTCGTATAGCAGGATTTGTCGTTTAATATGGGCGATTTAATCAGCAGGTGCCTGCTGCCATTGTGGTTTGGATTCATGATGCATTCACTGTCGGCATCAATTATGCGGTAAGACCGCTCTTTGGCCGAAAACATGGAGGCAAAATTGGCATGGCAGCTTTTGCAATCCGGGTTGCTGTGATTGATCGTGTCTGTAGAAATGGAGGTATACACCAAATTATTTTGATTGTCATACATGTTGACATCATCAATGCCTGACATCTGGTTGATGATATCAAGGGTACTTTGTAGCGATGTACGGTCGTTCTCCAACATGGAACGGTACAATGCCCCTTCCACCAAAAAACCGATGTTATTACCATTTTGGCTGATCACCGACTTCATGTATTCTTCATTTACCGATCTGAATATCACCCCAAAGGAGATAAAAAGAAACAGTGAGGAAACAGCAATAATAAATATTACTCTTCCATATATCGAAGACCTGAATTTTACATACCCTTTCACAAAAGGACTTCCAACACTATTCTTTACTGCAATGTTACCGAACCAGCTCATAGAGGTGTTATTCATTCATTAACTGAATGCTAATTTAATAGCAAAATATGAAAAACAGGAAGACTATCCTAATTTATTTGTAAAATAATTCAACACATTGCCTGTTGTCATCACTTTGGACAAACAGCAAAAGCGATACCGACAATATCGCTTTGCTGTAAGTGCTGTTTAATCAATTAATTATTGCATTTATGAGCAATAGTAATTCAGACTATGAATGTTCATCCTCACTTGCTTTCTGTTCCAAAAAACAGTTCTTCTTTAGCTTTAAGGTTTTCTTGTTCAGGAAATCCTCCTGGAAATCCTGCCAAACTTCCTCTGGTAGATCCGAAAGCGGCTGGTCACAAAGTTCTCCTCCATCCTGCAGGATCACATGAGAAGGCTGGGGGGAGTATTTGCCCAATGATACCGACAAAAAGTCTTTAAATCTTTCCAGTTCCTGCATGGCCCATGTGGTGGCATCTTCTGCTACAAAACAAGTATTGGTATCGGCCAGCCAGCTGCTGGGTTTTATTTTATACATCCATCCCTTTACATACGGATCTTCATTTAACAGCTCTGGGCTGTGGGATAAAACAGAATTGGCTTCCATGATCTCACCCGATATGGGAGAATAAATCCTTAACCGTTTCCCTTTGTGTGAAATCTCTGCCATTAAATCTCCTTTTCTTATTTTTTCCCCCGTAGCTTTAACCCGGGTGAAGGTTACTGCGCCGGTCAGGTGCATCAGTAAATCATCCATTCCCACCTGTGCAACACCCGATCTTTCCAGGTGGGCCCAGGTATGATATTTGCTGAAGAACAATCCCTGAGGGATTTGTAGCGCACCTGCCGTTAAAGTGGCTAACTTTTCAACCTCTTTTGAAAGGCTTACTTTCTTGTTTAAAAGTAGCCAAAAAGGAATCAGAATAATAAAGAAAAAGACGATGGCCAAATATTCGAGCGCTTTGGTTTCGAATATATTGTGATAAGTAAATCCTTCCATTGTATATAGTTTTTAATTGCCTTTGCAGACAACTGATTAATTTATTTTTTCAATCTTTTGCCCATTCAGGTGATTCACGAAGTACAGGCATACGGTTGATTACCCACCTGAAAACCCATACTTCCGTAAATATTACCGCCAGTGTTACCACTACCTCCATCCAGGTAGGCACATAATGAACCGCGGCATCCCACCGGAAAGCGATTACCGATACGTTTAACCTGTTTAATATGATCCCGATCATGGTCAGGATGGCAGCAATGCGAATCATCAAAATATTGGCCGTGCGATAGCTGTAAAAGAACATGACCATCGGAATAAATACAAAACCAATCATTTCTACCAAAAACCAGTAGCCCATAGGAGTATTGATCAAATCCCAGCGCTTGGCATGGATAAATACCAGGAATTGCAAAAAGAAATAGGCAAACATTGTAACTGCACATACTTTAGACAAACTGTGTACGATGGTGTTGTGCGACTTGTGTGTCTTTTCTGTTATCTGTTCCGAGAACACTTTACTGCTGATCGAGCCTTCAAAGATGACCATCGACAGGCCTGCAAATATGCTGGAGACAAAGAACAGAATTGGGATAAATTCAGAGTACCACAGCGGATGGATCTTATCTTTTGCCATCAAATACAGGGCGCCCAGGCCCGATTGATGCAAGGAGGATAGGGTGATGCCAAAAATTACCGCCCCAATTGTCATTCCTGATAGAATCCTTTTTGCCTTTTTTGAACCAAGCCACTCGGCAATGGCAGGAGAGAATTCAATCAGCTCGGCCAGCATGTACAACAGAAAGTGCCAGGCTACCAGGAAAAGTACAGAACTGGCCCCAAAATTATTCCCTATGATCGGGTTAACCACGTTCCAAGGTCTTCCAAGGTCGAGTAACAGGGCGCCAGTATAAAATGCATAGGCCAGAAATCCGTTTAGCACGGTCACCCTCACAATGGAATGGTATTTTCGCATGTTTAGGATGTAAACCATGAAAGTGACCACGTAGGCCCCCCCGGCAAAAGCCACTCCGGTTACCACATCAAACCCGATCCAGATGCCCCAGGGTACTTCCTGCGACAGGTTGGTCACTGCGCCCAGACCATGCCAGTAGCGCAATACAATCAATCCTATGCCCAAAAGGATGATAGGTAATGAAATAATATTGAACGGGGTGAGCAGCTTGCCTTTTGGCTTTAATTCTGCCACCAGAAACTTAAGGATCGATCTTCCTTCGTTTTCTTTATCTATGGGAAATGTCTGGCTAGTCATGGTCTTCTTCGTCTTTTAAATGGTTATTTTTAGTGGCGGCATATATTCCCAGCAGCAAAGGAGGCAGTAGTACATCCACACTTGGAACGCTGTACAGGAATCCCTTTGTCAGCTCGGGATAGGACGAGTTCTGAAGACTGGTGTTCATCCCTAAATCTTTAAAGGGAGCCCCGGCAAGGTACAGGAAACCTGTGCCACCGGCCACATTTTCGCCATAGATCTCATCGACATAAACGCCCGGGTTTTCAGCAATTCTTTTACGGGCCTCTGCGATCAATTCCCTGCGGGTGCCAAATTTCAATGCCTCAGCAGGACAGTTTTCCGCGCATACAGGGATCTTCCCTTCCATCAGGCGGTCGTAACACAGATCACACTTTTGTATCTTTGGATTGGTGCTGAAATATTCAAATTTGGGTATATCAAACGGACAGGATACCATACAATAACGGCACCCCATGCATTTTTCGCCCCTCCAGATCACCGGTCCTTCTTTGGTTTTATGCATCGCTTCGGTCAGACAAGCCGCCGCGCAGGCCGGCTCATTGCAATGCATACACTGGTTTTTCATATAAACTTCCCCGTTTGGAGTGGTGAACGCGTTGATAACGCTCCTGCGGGTATCGCTGGTCTTTCTGATTTTTCCGGCTTCCGGGGTTTCGGTAGGTTCAGGAAGTCCATGGGCTTTAGCACACACTTTCTCGCATTCCTGGCATCCCGCACAGCGCGTGGAATCATAAAGCATCCCTCGAAATTCTACTTCACCTCCTTCAGGGGCGCTGGCTCCAAATGACTTCCCCAATGTCAGGGAAGCCCCTATTAATGCAGCCGTCTTGAAAAATATTCGCCGATCTATGCTCATAATATTGGTTTTTGGGTTTTAGTCTGTATGTTTAATTTGATTTTATCTTGAAGTATTGATAAACTTATTCTGGAAATCTTCCCAAACTTCCGGTTCCAGGTCTGCCAGTATATTGTCGGCAAGTTCTCCGCCATCCTGCAGGATTACGTGGGCAAAAGCCGGGTTTTTTGCCTTCAGGGAGGAAGCAAAGAAATCTTTCAGGCGGATAAATTCATCTTCTATCCATTCTGAATATTTCTCTCCCATGAATAAAAACCGCATCTCACGCACCCAATTGTTGGGCTCAATCAGGTATACCCATCCGTCAGCATAGGGAGAACTGTTAACAAGTGACGAATCTGCCACCAAAGAAGTGTTTTGCTGAATAATGGTTCCTGAAATAGGAGCATAAACGCTTAACTGTTTTCCATCCTTTACGATGGTCAGGATCTTGTCTCCTTTTCTGATTTTTTCACCCGTATTTTTCATGATTACCCGGGTTAGCGTGCCGGTTACATGCTGAAGAAAATCATCAATTCCCACCTTTACATTGCCGTCTTTTTCCATGAATGCCCAGGTGTGGGTTTTGTCAAAATACAGTCCCCTGGGGGCAACAATGGCATCCTCTTTCAATACGGGAGAAGCTTTTAGTTCGCTCTCAGCATTGTTCCAGTTTTGTTTTTTTCCATATCTTAAAACAGCTGCAACCACCAGAACTGAAATTGCAATGATAAGAATAGCCACCATCCATACATTTGACAGGAAAGGCTTATTTTCAGCCAGAGCTACCGTGTTGGTGATGGGTTCATTTGCTTTACCTGAAAGAAGGGCCATATTTGCAGCTATTTCTGCACTCATCAAATCACTGTATCCACTTTTGTTAAGCAGTTTCTGACCATCGGTAGTAACCCAGGAGAGGAAAGAAAGGGTATTTTTATCAGTAGGCTGAGAAGCAGCTACCGCATAAATGCCGGTGCACAAAGCATGAGGATATTTACCAACCCATGCCCCTCTTGTAAAGGCATTCATGTTGGCATAGATATTTTCAAAGCTGTCCAGTCGTCCGTTTTTATTCTTATCCACCGGAAGCAGTTTGATCCCCTGAACTAATTCATTGGTGCTTTCGTCACGAACATCGGTTAATTTGCAAATTCCAATGGCGAATTGGTCTTTTTGTACTGCTGAAATGATTTCTCCGGCAGTAGTTGCTGTGTTTACATTGAAAGAAGATAATACAAGGCCGGTAAAATCTGCAACATTTTCCTTTACCGGGTTCGAATCAATGCTGTAAACAGTGACAGGGGCACTTTGCGCGTTGGCAATCACTTTATCCCAGTTCCTGTTGGCAGGATTAGAAATTAATGTAGCTAATTCATCAGCCGTGATGCCCTGTAAATTGATTTCCTTCACCATGGGGTTATTGGCATTGATAATAAAAACGATGGCATCACGGGCGACCACCATTTTCCACGACTGATCATTGCCTTCCGGGAGATTGTCATCAGTAACAAGATTAATCTGGCCGGTGCCTGCCGGCTGGCTATTCAAATCACTTACCTGAACACTGACCCCCGGGTTTAATTTTCCAAATTCATTGGCCCAGCTGTTGGCAAGGCTGCTCAATTCCGTTGAACTTGCCAGGTTAACGGCATTGGCTGCAGTAGCCTGCTTTTGAACTGCGGTTGGACTGTCATGGGTGGTATTGCACATACCCGTCAAACTAAAAATAAAGAGAGACAGCCCTGCGATGATTACTGAAATGTTTTTCATGATAGAGGTATTTATAATTGAACTTTTAATATTTCCAATCCTTGCTTCCAATTAAAATATGAAAGTCGAATTGTTTATTTCAATTACAATGCCAATCTTTTTAAATGAAATTAACTATCAGTATAACAATTAATTAAAATAAATTGAACAAAATATATAAAACGTATAAATGTTGAAAAAATATACAGTATTTATTCAGATATCCTGTAATTAATTAGCATACAGGGAAATAAGCCAATTGTATAAAACATATACAATGATTATAAATGCAACAATGGCTAGTTGTAAGAACCTATCAAACAGAACAATAGTAAATTAGTAAAATAACCATTATTCCTTCATAATATTATGAAAATAAATTAGAATTGGATTATGCCCGTCCTCATCTGAATCATTTATGAAAGCCTATGGACATATGGGTTTGCTTCTAACCTTCTTCTAATTCCCTTCTAACCATTTTCAGTTATAATACATATATAATTCGAATATAATACATATATAATACGTAAATGTTCGAATAATATATGTATTATATTCGAATTTAATTTGTATTATATTCGAATTATATTTGAACTTGGTTTGAAGAAGGTTAGAAGCATTACTGAAGCATTCCCATATTGTTAGGATTTTAAGAGAGGATGTATTATTGCATTTATTGGACTTTTGACAGGTAAATCTGATTGGCTTTTAGGATATGGCATAAAAAAAGGATCTTCCCCCTGAGGGAAAGATCCTTTTCATTAAGCGGATCGATTAAGTTTATTTAGCCGGAATATTTTTAAGTGTTTCCACCAGAAAATCCCAAAACTTCTGAACGGATTCAATATTTACTTTTTCATCGGGTGAATGCGGAAAACGAATGGTTGGGCCAAAGGAGATCATGTCCCAGTTGGGATAAGTACCGCCAAGAATACCACATTCCAGTCCGGCGTGAATGGCTTTAATTTCAGGGATACGTCCGTATTTTGACTGGTAGACCTGCTGCATGGTTTTCAGAATGGGAGAGTCCATGTTGGGTTTCCAGCCGGGATAGCCTCCCTTAAGGGTTACCTGGGCGCCGGCCAGGGTAAAGACCGATTCCATGCGGGATCCCAGTTCTGCTCTTGCAGAATCCACAGAACTGCGCATTAAGCAGGAAACCTCGATGGTTTTGGTGGCATTGTCCGATTTTACGATGGCCAGGTTGGTAGAAGTTTCCACCAGGCCGGGCATCGAATCGCTCATGCGGATGGCGCCATTTGGACAAGCTACAATGGCATGGGTAAGGTTGACCTGTGTCTGTTCGTCGATGATGTAGTCGGGCTTGTCGACCTTGGCCAATTCAATTTTAAGGGTGGGCTCAGTAACCGACAATTCGCGTTTGATAATGGAGGTAAGGCCTGCGATTTGTCCAACCAGCTTATCCGCGTTTTCATAAGGAACGACAATGATGCCGAAAGCTTCGCGTGGAATGGCATTGCGCAAGTTGCCACCACTGATGGAAGCCAGGCGTACCCCGCAGGTTTTGTAGACTTCTTTTAGCAAACGGAAGAATATTTTGTTGGCATTTCCTCTTCCGAGAGCGATATCCAGGCCTGAATGGCCACCCTTAAGGCCCGTCACTTCCAGCCGGTAGCCGATTGTATCAGTTGGGGTATGCATTTCCGAAAAGTTAAACAGAGCGATGGCATCTTCTCCTCCGGCACAGCCTACATACAGTTCGCCTTCATCTTCAGAGTCCATGTTCAAAAGGATATCCCCTTTCAGAATACCCGGTTTAATACCGTTTGCCCCGTCCATGCCGGTTTCTTCAGTGGCGGTAAAAAGGGCTTCAACAGGGCCGTGAGCCAGGTTTTTGGAGGCTAAAACGGCCATAGCGGCTGCTACCCCAATGCCATTATCTGAACCCAGGGTAGTTCCATTGGCTTTTACCCATTCCCCATCAATAATGGTTTCAATAGGATCCTTGGTGAAGTCATGAGCCTTATCACTGTTCTTTTGCGGAACCATGTCAAGGTGACCCTGCAGGATTACTCCCTTGCGGTTTTCCATTCCTGGGGTGGCAGGCTTGCGGATAATCACGTTGCCCGCTTCATCCTGGAAAGTTTCAAGTCCCAGGCTTCTTCCAAAGTCACCGATGAACTTTCGAACTTCTTCTTCATGATAGGATGGACGTGGAATACGTGTCAGCTGATAGAAGTTTTCCCAAACTTCCGTGGGAGTTAATTTTGAGATTTCGTTGCTCATATATCTATTTTTTAAATGAAATTATCATTCATAATCGCAGACATAAAAGTACAACTAATAAAGTAATTTATTCCTGTGGGAAAATCATAAAAAAAGCCTGCATTCTTTTATATGGAACGCAGGCTTTTATAAAGTAAAATATAAATAGGAACGCGGATTTAGCGGATTTAACGGATAATAGCGGATTAAAAAAATACAATTTAGACCTGAATAAAATTTACATATACAATTTTATAAATCCGTGCTGATCCGCTAAATCCGCTGGATCCGCGTTCCTATCCTTATATCTTATCTTACAATGTTTGGTTTTTCAAGGCCGTATCCCATTTTGCGGTCTTCAGCCTTCAGCAGGAAGGAAAATACAATAGCCAGTATTCCAAAACAGGCAAAGATGAGCATGGGGATCATATAGTTGTATTGGGTGATGATCTGTTCCTTGCCATCCACCAATTTGGTGATCGTACCTGTGATACAGTATTTGTCCAGTACAACGCCAATTAAAAGCGGCACGCCCATAATTCCCCAGTTTTGCACCCAGAAGGTCATCGCGTAAGCCGTTCCCAGTTTGCTCTCGGGGATAATCTTTGCAATGGAGGGCCACATGGCCGAGGGTACCATTGAAAAGGCAATCCCAAGTAACACTACAAGGGCGATAGCAATGGGGTAACTGTTCAATGAGGGGATTGAAAACATCAGGTGGACAAATACCAACAGGATAGATCCGATAATCATGATGGTGGCGCCTTTTCCTTTTTTGTCAAACATACTTCCGAAAATAGGAGTTAAAAGCAATGCACCGAGAGGTAATAAAGAGGGAATCCAGCCTGCAGAAGCATCCGAGATACCAAACTTTTGAACAATCATATTAATGACATATTTGATAAAAGGGAAAACGGCAGAGTAGAATAGTACGCAAAGTGCGGTGATGTACCAAAATCCACGGTTTTTTCCTATTTCAACAATATCGGCAAATTTGAATTCTTCATCCGCGGCCATCCCGGCATCTATATCCTGCTGATCCAGTTTACGGTCCATAAAGATGAAAAGAATAAAAACCAACAGTCCGATGCCCAGCAGGAAAAGGGAGACGATAACAGGCATACTGATATTCCCTGTTAACTTAACCAGCGGGATGGGGGTGATCATGGCCAGCGCGGTACCGATACGGCCTGTCGAGGTGTTCAGCCCAATGGCCAGTGCCATTTCCTTGCCGCGGAACCAGCGTACAACAGCCTTGTTGGCGGCAATACCGAACATTTCGCAGCCTACCCCAAAGATAGCAAAGCCCAATCCGGCTACTACAGCTGATTTTGCAGTGGGAGCCAGCAACTGAGTGCCCAGGATTGTCATTTCATACATGCCCTGAACGTGACCTGAGATGGCCCAGTATTTAATAAATCCACCGATCAGCATAATGGAGATACCCAATACGCCGGTAAAGCGCACCCCCATCTTATCGAGAATCATTCCACTGAAAACAAGCATCAAAAGGAACACGTTGAACCAGCCATAGCCGCTTGTAAAAAAGCCATAATCGGAGGCGGTCCATGAAAGGCTTCCCTGTAACCTTTCCTGCAACGGAGCCATGGCATCCGTCAGATAATACATACACATCATTGTAAAGGAAACCAGGAAGAGCATTATCCAGCGTGCAGATTTTGATTCCCGAAGTGAATTAGCAGAATTCATAATATAATATTAGAAGGTTTTTTAACGGCCCCTAAATTAAGAAAATATTGTTCCCCTTGGTGTGGAAGGGGAAGTGTTCCGTAATCAGGGAAATTGGCCCAATCTTCAGGCCGGGCCTTAAGGACTTTAAAGACCTTAAGGTCCTTAAAGTCAGCCCCGGAAAGGGCCAGCTTTAAACTTAGAAGGGATATCCAATGGCCACATTCAACACCAGGTTGTCTCTTCTCCATTTTGCACTGCCAAAGCTTATTTCGTCGCCTACCCATTCGTTGCCTGTCTGCCAGGGTTTTCGAAGTGGAGCGGCCAAATCGAAGCGCAAGATAAAGAAAGAGACATCTATTCTGATGCCCACGCCGGCCCCCATGGCCAGTTCATTTCTGAAATTGGAGTATTTGAACGGGCTTCCCAACGGAGCAGGGGTGCCGGGGGGATTTTCAACAGTACCTGGATTGGATTTCAGCAGCCACACATTTCCTGCATCCATAAATAGTGCCCCTTTAAAGAAGTTGTAAATGGTAAAGCGGTATTCAAGGTTGGTTTCGAACTTTAACTCCCCTCCCAGTTGTAAGAAACCCTGGGTGTTTCCCTGTTGATTGTAAGTTCCCGGGCCAATGGAATTGATATGAAATGCCCTGATGCTATTGGGGCCTCCACTGAAGAATTGTTTGTTGTAAGGCAGAAGGGCCGAGTTGCCATACGGTTTACCGACCCCGGCAAACAGACGCATGGCCAGCTTGTCCTTGCTGCTGAAATTTAAATATGCCCTGCCGTCCAGGCTTATTTTCGCATACTGCGAGAAGACTGATCCTGCAATTTTAACAGGGTTTTCCCTGGATACTTTGTTCCCGGTAATTTTACTGATTAAGGCAAAGGAATTTCCGGCAAGCTCTGATCTTAGATTCAGGTAGAACTGAATCTTTTTACCTTGCAGCATCTGCTCGTTATAGGTGAATGAATAACTGCCCCCAGGAATGAACATCTCTTCATAGCTTCGTCTAAGAAAAGGAATTGAATCTAGAATGTCTTCGAATTCCTGAGTCCTTCTCCCAATGGAGGTATAACTAATATCGATGGGGTTAAATTCATGATCTTTGCGGATATTTTCTTTCCATTTATATCCAAAAGCCAGGCGGAAGGTGCGCATGTTAAAATATTTGACCCGTCTTAGGTATTGGTAGTCAAGCAAAATATGGGTTTTCGGTACATACAGGCTGTTGGATTGTTTGAGGTTAAACGGCAAGATAAATCGGGGGAATGTCAGTTCTATCTGTGGATTGTAAGAGTAGGAAAACGAATTTTTCCCTCCTGCCCGCTGTGCTTCAAAAGATCCTGCCATATTGACGTTTAGTAATTCGGCTCCCCGGAAGGTATTTCTGTTTAACAGGCTTACATTCATTCTTGGGCCAAAGAATTCATTGGACTTTGAAACAAGGTCTATTTCAGCCCTAAAGGTACGCCTTGGCAGGGGGGTCATCAGAATATTCACATCCAGCATTCCAGGCAATGAATCTTTGGGAGTAGCAAAGTTTACCTGTACCAGTTTAAAATTATTCATCGACATCAGCCGGTTTAGCGTGATGCTATGGTTCAGGCGAGAAAACACATCTCCTTTGCGCAAATAGATGGATTTTGACAGCACTCTTGGTCTAATTCTAAGATTTTCCTTCTTTCCAAAAAATACAATGTCCCTCATCATTACCGTATCCTGCGTATTGCGTTCGCGCTGTTGGCTTAAATAAAAATTCTGATCGACATACACGTTGTTAATGTGGTAAATTTCCAGTGCGTTTGGAGGGATGCTGTCTTTTAATGTCAAAGTTAATGTGACCGATTGGTCCTTGCTGGAAGTGTCTGCCTTAAAAAGCAAATAGTCGGGATTGAAATAAAAATACCCCTCGTTTTTTAAATGAGCATCCAACCGTATGCGCTCGTTCTGTAGTTTTTCAAGGCTATAGTTTCTGTCCGGTTTGATAAATGATTTGTTCTTGATGGAAAGTATTTTTCGGCTAATGCTGTCATCAGAAATATCGTACAGTAGTTCTTTAATGATGTAAGGCTTGTGAATGTGACTGGTATAAACCACCTTGGCCGTCCGTTTATTTTCGATCACTTTAGATTCAGTGTAACTTTTAAATATACCCAGATTAAATAGTTTAGCATCAATGATTTCAGAAGTGACTGCAGGCTTTACGCTGCTCAGAAGTACAGGTTCTTCCCCTTTCTTTTTAAGCCACTTTTGCAGTTTGGTCTTAGGTTCAGATCCTGCCATGTTATTCATCCACAATTTAGGCCGCATGCCCAAAAAGCTCTTGTTGGGCAAAGGACGCACAGCAGCCTCGGCGGCAGCTTCTGCCTTTTTCTTGATACCGGTCGATTCAGATGATTTCATTTTAATCTCTGCCCCGGTATAAAGCTTTTCCCCTTTGGGTAAATGCTTGGTGCCGCTGCATGAAATTATCAGCAGGCTGAGGAGCAGCAATAGCAGTTTACTTTTGACCGATGGTGTCATTTTTCTTTGGTATAGTTTGTGAATCACTTCTGTTTCTCAGGGGCTTGAAAAATTTGCTCCACTTATTAAAATCCCTCACATAAACTGCTCCAACACCTGTTTCTATTATCTGGCCTTCCAGGGCTTCGTATTGGTTGAGCCTGAATGCTTTCGCCCTAAATCGTCCATCCTTGGTAAGTTTATACTCGACTGTTACATCGCCGGAAATATTGCTGGGGGTCCCGGCGGGTCTTCCTTCTCCTTCTACATTTACCGAACCACCTATTTCAACCGACATGCGTTCATTAAAAAGTTGCTGCTTTACGCCAAACTCGACATCGGTCCTTCCTTGTGCGCCTGCTCCCTTGCCTTCATCATAGGATTGAATGTCGAATTTTATCTCCGTGCCGGGCAACATCTTTGAGCTTAGCTGGTTTAACTGGGCAGAAAGGAATTTACTCACCGTTGAGCGTACCAGGGTGGAAGTGCCACCTCCTGATGTTGCAAATGGATCCTCCTGAATGAACCGGCCCAGTACCAGCAAGGCAAAGACCTGTTTGTTAAGGGCTGACTCATCTTCATTCAGCATGGCCAGTTTGTTCACCACCTCTGGTCCTGCTTTTCCCATTTCATCTGTGGGTAACTGGATTTCAAAGCTAATCTGGGGTTTTAATATTTCTCCCCTTAGCTTGAGCAAAACCTGAAAAGGATAACGCTTGTTATCGCTTTCCTTGGCAGTTTCTCCACTGCCGGCGCCTGAACCTTGCGCCGTTACCAGATCAGTGGGCGAAGTTCTGACGGTATAAATAGCATCAATGGATATGGTGGCATCCATCGGATCACCATTCCAGGTAATGGTACTTCCTGAGGCAATATCAAACTTTCGTTTGATGACCGATTCAAAAGATACCAGGTAACTGCCTTCACTAAGGTCATAATTGCCCGTAAGGCTCATCTTGCCGCTGGGGTCCATGGTAAAACTTAAGGCTGCTTCTCCTTTTACAACCAGTGAGTCCGAAGAGGCCGGGTCCATCAGCAGCCGCAAGGTGGCCTCCTTGTCAATCTGTATAATGGATGAAAGGTCAAATCCTCTCATGCCTGTGGTCTGTTTTGCCTGTTCTTCTGCTTTGGTTAAAATGGGGTTTAGCTCTTCCCGGTTAATAAATTCTACAACATCTTCTCCCTTGTCCGCCGTTACCTGTTCTTCAGGAACAGAAAAGGTAAAGTTGGATCCTTTTTTCATCTTAACCCTTGCATTGACATGGGGAAGTTCCAATGGACCATCCACATTAATTTTACTGTCAATGATCATCCTTCCAAAGAAATTCTTGTTGTCCTTTGCCGTAGTATTGAACAAGAGGAAATCCGTGGAGTTGACTTCAAGGGCAAAGACATAATCAGAGAACTGTTTCATCTTTACCGATCCGTCAATCACTGCCGTATGGTGAGCGGCATCGGCCAAGGTGAAGGTGTTGAAGTAGATTCCGTCATTTCGAAGCTCAATAGTTTCATCTTTTATCTCTAAACGGGTGTTCAAATAAGCAGGTTTCATAAATACGTTGTTAAATCCCAGCCGCCCAGTTATCTGCGGGGCATCCGTTGTTCCTTCCAATAGAAAATTTCCTGTCAGCTTTCCTTCCGCCTGGGTGATTTGTCCCATTGAAAAAGCCTCTACGGTCTTCATGGAAAGTGACTGAATGTCAGTTTTGATGTTGAAGGAATTGATATTGTTTTCAGAGACATAATTGCCGGTCACTGAAATATTATTATCCTGTCCACTAATGCCCATGTTGACATCGAAGCGGTTTCCTGTTGGGTTTTCTGCTTTTAGGGTCAGGTTGCCAATAGGTATCTGTCGGAAAATAAGGTTGTCCACCTTAATGTCCGAGATCAAACCATAAGACTGGGCTACCCTTTTTAGCAGCACATTGCCATTGACTTCCCCTTTTACGAGGCTGGTGTCTTTCTCAATAATCTGGGAGATCTCTTCCAGCTTGAAATTATTGATACCGATATTCAGATCATCATTGAAGCGGTCGTTTGCTGAAGCGATGTTCAGCTTGCTGTCCTTATGGTTGATGAAAAAACGGTGGATCTTTAGCCCCCGGTCCCCAAATTCAATGAAATTGTCTTTGTCAATGGTCCACTGGTAGTTGGCTATATAGAAATTCCTGGGGTCGATGGTAAACTTATAGTTCTTGTCATCTTTGGTGATTTCTGAATTGACAAGTATCTTTCTTTTATTGCCATCCATAGAAGATACATTGGCATAAATGGTACTGTCTTTCAGGCTACCCTCCAATGTGAAATTTTGTAAGCTAACAGAAGTGTTGCCTACTGATTTGGTGGAGAGCTTATAATCCAATGCATTCCGGGTGGTGTTAACATCCAGGGCAAAATCATTAATTTCAATGGATCCATAAACGATCTTTCGCATTTCGGCACTTAGTTTCAGATCGTTCTTTTCACTGTCAAAACTTCCCTTTATGATTCCCGGTTCAAATTCTGTCAGCTCGGGTAAGAGTACTTTTGAAAGGATGGGATGGTTGTGAACCTTGATTTCAAATTTAAAATCAGAAGGTTTATCATCCTTTGGAGGCTCTAATGAATCTGAAACAGGGAAATAGTTGTTGATAAAGCGTTCGAGCAGATCAGGCAGTGCGATGGGTGAGAGCGTCCCCTTGTAATCAATGTCAATCAGGGCGCTGTTCACATTGATTTCACTTTTATTGGGTTCATTTACTGTTGCCGAAAGCAGTGAGTCAAGCTGATATTTCTCGCCGTCTTTGGCTACAATGATATTGGTAATCCCGGCCTTGCCATTCATCTTGTCAAAGGTACCCCCTTTCATATCAGCTGTGGCAATCATGCTCAACTGAATGTTGTCTTCTGTCAGCTTGAGCTTTTTCAGATCTAATCCTTCAACATTCAGCTTAAACTTATATTGTTCGTGGTCGGGGTTCATGTTTACAAGTCCATCGAAATCAAACACGGCATTCTCGTCATTCATATTCACCTTCCCTTCAAACTGACGACCTGCGACAGATCCATTCATTGCCAGGTTATGGTACATATACTTGTTGAGATAGATTTGCGATACATCCGCCTTAATGTTTCCCTGGATGGTATTTATGTCCAGTCCATGACCTTCAGCCTGGGCGGTTAAGGACACCGGGCCATACATAACTGTATCGTTCATCAAAAGGCCCACATTAAAGCCCGGGATGTTAACCTTGGCAGTGAAATTCTCCTGCGGGTCAAGGGAAGCCAGCAGGCTGGCATCTCCAAAGCTGCTTTTTGCATGAATAGCTGATTCAAAGGCTTTCATCCTGCCTTTAAATGTAGCTTCCATGCTGATGTTCTCTGGCAGAGCGATGCTGTCGGGAATATAAGGACCTGCCATCGCGAGGATATCTTTGCGCCCGGAAGTCATTCTTAAATCAGGGAAATCATACCAGGCCGTTTTATAATCCGGCATGCCTTTAATGTTGAAATCGGTGGCCAGGAGGGTATTGCTCCCTGCACGCACTTTAACCCCTTTGCCCGTCAGGTTATCCATAGAACCGGTTACCTTTCCCTGCATGGTGGTGGTAGCGGTCCTGTTCTTAAAATAAGGCTGCTGTATAAGGGTTGGATTAAAATAAAGAATATCGGCATTGCTGATCTTTAGATTTCTGATGTCGGCATTAAGGTTGTTAAATTTCATGCCACCCGTTAAAGCAGCCAGCGAATCATAGGCGATGCTGAAGTCGCCGTCCATGGCAGAATAAGGCGTTTCAAATACAATGGACTGTGCTGTGATGGAATGTTCATCCATGCGAAAGTCGGCCTTGAACTGATTGATCTTAAAGCCATTCTGGTCCACAGTGTGAAATTCGGCTATGGATATTCTGGTCTGCTGCGGCGAATAGTTCAAACTGTCGGCGTGAAGGGTTAACTGGTTGTATTCAAGATGATTGTTGTTGAAAGAGTTGCCCGTGGCCTGTTTTTCGCCCACCATGTAAGCCAGCGAGTTGTCCTCTGCTCTAATGCTGCCAACTTTGACCTGCCAGTCGCTTTTGGGTTCTTCCACCACTTTCTTTGCCGCATGCTCCGGCAGTGAATCAGGCTTTAAGGCCACATCGGAAGTCTGGTACCGGATTTGGCTTTTGTTTAAAATTAAGCTATTAATGTCAACGGTTTGTTTTTGCAAATCCACATTGCCCTTTTTTAGTTTAAAATCGTTGATTACAGCCTTTACCCCAAGCCTGCCTACTGAATCATTAAAGTCTATTTTTGAGCCTCTGATTTCAATTTCATTTGCTAAAATTTTAGGCAGCACGCTTGTTGTGTCTGATGTACTTTGCGCATAGTGGGACTGTTTCATCAGCACTCCGGCAGACAAGTTGTCAACCAGCAGGTTGTCAATGCCGTAGGTTGAATGTTCAAGATCCAGCTGATTCATTGCCAGTTCCATGTTACGCAGGCTGGCCTTTACGTTCATGCCTCCGTAATTGTCGTCATAACGCAGTCGTATATTTTTCATGGAAATATCTTCGATGCTGAAAGTCCACGAAGAAGCTGTTGTATCCGATGGCGCCGCCGCTGCTGTGGTATCCGCAAATGCGGTCATAAGGAAATTATAATTGAACAGCGAATCCTTATCCGTATTATACAGATTGAGGTTAACATCTTCCAGATCGAAGGAGTTGATCGTTATCTTGTTATTCATCAAATCCTTAAAGGCAATATTTACCTTGGCCTTGCCGGCAAAAATCAAGGTGTCCTTATGCTCATCTTCCAGAAACAGCCCTTCAATGACTATGGATTTGGGAAATGCAATACTGATATGTTTTAGCTCCACTTTGGTGTGGGTTTTATCGCTTACATAGGATGTAGCATAATGAACAATCTTGTTTTGGATAGCAGGAATCTGGATGAGTATGGCCACAAGAAGTAGTATAAGCACAATGCTTATAATTATCCACATGATTACTTTTAATGTTTTCCTTAAATATGATTTTACTTTACTCATTCAATTATTAGTTTTAACATATCTAAGCCTTTCATTAATAATATTCTGCTAGCTCGCTAAATTAGTTAAGTCCTTTGCGTAAGATGTTACATAATTTATGAAAAGCGTTATATTATTCACACAATGAAAGATATAATTTATATAACCTTAAAATAGTCCAATAGGTTTATATATTACTTCTTCCTCATCAAAAAGCTGGCCAAAAGGAATAAAAAAGACAGGGGATAATTATTCGTTATCCCCTGTCTTTAAATATCTTAGTGTATAGTCGGTAAGAATCCTTGCCGGACAGTGCAGTTGCTTTATTGAAACAAACTTTTATTGGGTGCTGCTCCCATGTTAATTTCAAGGGTTCCGCCCTCCATGATTTCCTGGTGGGTAATATAACTGCGATCCAGCTTTTGCCCGTTCAGGGTAACTGACTGTATGTATTTATTGGCAACTGAAGCCTGTGGCGCTTTCATGGTAAAGTATTTGCCGGGAGCTACCTCAATTTTGGCCATCTGCACCAGCGGTGAGCCCAGTTGATAAGTCAAATCAGACGGATTCACAGGATAAAAGCCCATGGCGCTGAAAACATACCATGCTGACATTTGTCCGCAGTCTTCATTGCCGCAAAGTCCTTCAGGAGTGTTGGTGTACATCTCGGTTTGTATCTGGCGGTTGAGCTCCTGGGTGCGCCATGCCCTGCCTGCATAATTAAACAGGAAGGTGGTGTGATGCCCCGGTTCATTGCCATGGGCATAAGCACCAATCAAGCCTGAGATATCAGAGGAAGCCTTTTCTCCTTTTACACCTTCGGTTACTTTAAACAGTTGGTCCAGCTTATCGGCGAAGAATTCTTTACCCCCCAGCAGCTCAATCAGTCCATTTACATTCTGGGGAACCAGCCACAGGTACTGCCATGCGTTGCCTTCGGTATAGTCGCTTCCCTCATGATTGGAGAAGGCCGGGTCAAAAGGAGTGGTCCACTGACCATTGCTCAGCTTGCCACGCATAAAGCCTGTTTCCTTGTCAAAATAGGCCTTGAAACTTTCAGCACGCTTACTGAAATAGGCGGCATCTTCCGTCTTGCCCAGCTTTTGGGCTACGGCAGCCACACACCAGTCGTCAATGGCTACTTCCAAAGATTTGGCTACCGACTGCTGTACTTTATCGGCGGGCATGTAACCCAGCTTATCGTACAGGCCCATTCCGTCGCGGTCGTGCATAGAGGTGGCCTTCATGGCTTCAAAGGCCAGCTGGTGATCGAAGTCGCCTATCCCTTTCAATAGCGCTTCAGCAATAACAGGTATGGAATGGTTGCCCACCATGCAGAAAGTCTCATTGCCTTCCAGTTCCCATACAGGGAGAATGCCCGTCTGTTTGTAGTGGTCAAGCATACTTTTCACCATATCATTCACCCTGTTTTGCTGGGTAAGGGTAAATAGTGGATGCAGGGCACGGTAAGTATCCCACAGTGAAAATACGGTATAACGGTTATAGCCGCTTGCCTTTTGCACATCCCCTTTAACTCCCTTAAACTGACCATTGGAATCAGAGAAAAGGGCAGGGGCTACCATGGTATGATACAGCGAAGTGTAGAAGATCGTCTTTTGTACCGAGTCGTTTGATTCAATATTGATCTTTGCCAATTCTTTTTCCCATGCATTGGAGGCTGCCTGACGGGTTGCTTCAAAATCCCAGTCGGCCAGTGAGCTGTCAAGGTTAGTGATGGCATTTTCTATGCTCACGGATGAGATGCCAACCTTAACCATCACTTCCTTACCTTTAAAATTAAATACTCCTACAGTACGGCCTTCCCCGCCAACGTCGCCTATTTTTGAGGAAACAAACGGCTCAGAGAAACGTGCTGCAAAATACACATGCTGATCGGCTGCCCATCCGTTAGATAACCGGGTACCGGTAACCAGCATACTGTCCACGATATTTAGGGCTGTCTGGTAGGGTTTATCCCAGTTGATGGCAAAGCCAAGGTTGATGAGTATATTATGCTGGCCCGCATCGGGAAAGGTATAACGGTGCAGCCCGGCTCTTTCCGTAACGGTGAATTCAGCCTTTACCCCATTGTTTTTAAGGGTGACGGCATAATAACCCGGTTGTGCAGTTTCCTCCTTGTGACTAAATGGAGCGGCATAGCGTTTGACAAAATCAATATTCTTTTCATCCTTTATAAACGTAACCTCAGAGGTGACAGGCATAAAAGAAATATCGGCAAGATCACCAATACCTGTTCCGCTAAGATGCAGATGGCTGAAGCCGCTGATCGTATCGCTCGAATAATGATAGCCAGAACACCAGTCCCAGCCCTGGGTGCCATTATCCGGGCTAAGCTGTATCTGTCCAAAAGGATAGGCTGCCCCCGGATAGGTATGACCATGATAGCCTGTCCCGATAAATGGATCCACATAATCGGTCAGACGCACCGGAGGATTGGTCTTTGGAGTGGTTTTCATACAGGATGCCAAAAGAAATAGGCTCACGCACAGGGAAGTGAAAGAGATAAGTTTCATGAGTTAGGTTTTTGTTCCTACAAAAGTAAGGAAAAGGCGCTCAGGAAACAACACCGGGGTGATTAAGGCTGTCTAAAAAGTTCAAATTACAACAATTTTTCTCCGTGAAACTCTGAGAATAACTCAGTGTAACTCTGTGGTTCAGTCATTAATTCTAACCACAGAGTCACACTGAGTAATACACAGAGAAACACAGAGTTTTGGGACAGCCCAACTAAATGGTCAGCCGAGCTTTTGGGTTATAAAAGTCATAGTTTTAGGCTCCTCGATAATTTCTTCCACCTTAAAGCGATTGAGCTTTAGAAAAAGTAATATTTCCTCTTTGGTAAAAGCACGTAAAGTAGTCAGGTCGTCGTATTCAGAAATGTTGCCTTCCTGCTCAATGATATATTTGGCATGCCAGTCATAGGTCCAGCCTGTTTCAAGATTCATCTTTAACGTGCTGATCCTTCGAATGCGTTTGTTGTCAAGTTGAAAGTTCTGTTCAAAATCATTGAAGTTATCATAGATGCCGTTGGCCTCAAAGACTCCAAATACAAGCAATCCATGGGTTTTAAGTGATTGGTGAATGCCTTTGAGCGTTTCGATGATGCCCTTGTTTTCGGTCACATAGGCCAAAGAACGGCCGGTAATCAGCACGGCATCGAATTGCTTGTCAAAGGTAAGGTTGCGCATATCGCACCGGATGAAATTATCTGATTTGGTTTGCTTTTTTGCAATGTCAAGCATCTCATCGTACAAATCCAGCCCAAGGTATTGATAGCCATTTTGAAGAAACCTTTGTGCAAGCATCCCTGAGCCACAGCCTATTTCAAGGATACTGGTACACCCATGCTTTTTTAATAGGACATCATAGAATTGAAACTCTTTGTCATAATCGAAGATGTTTTGGTACATCTCGTGATAAATGCCTGCCAGAGAGGAATAGAGCTGGGTCATTAGTTTGTAATATTTATATATTTTAATGGCATAACTTCTCAATTATTGAGCCGTTATGCCATTAAGGGAATATTAGGTTGTATGAAAATACCTAAGTAATGTAAACTGCCTGTTTACTTTTGAACAGTAACTTTAGACCAGGTTGGGGTTACAGCTCCGTTTTCATAGACGGTTATCGTGGCAGGTTTTTGCAGGCTCATCTGAAAATCAACTTCACCGGTACGCGTAGCAGTAAAAACCCTTGAATTGTCACTGAAGTCATAATCTGAATAACTCCATCCCGTATTATCCTGAAAGGCTGGGAAAACCCAGATTTCACAAGCTACTTTGACTTTTAAGCTGGTGCCTTCTTTTAAAACAGCTTTTAGAGAATAGGTTCCTAAAGGATATATCAAAAGATTTTTGTCCAGAATATTTTTACCAAATTTACCCATTGCAGGGTATTCTATACTTGGGGTATACACAAAATGAGTGTTGGTCATAAACTGGTTGACATACTTTTCAAAATCAGGAATGGTACAGTCAACCCCTAAATCGGCGTATCTGCTGGTCAGGTTCTCACGCACTGAAGGTAATTTAAGCAACTTGGCATTGTTAATCAGGATGGTTCCAAGGCCGGCATCGTCTAATACTCCATCTTCCTTGATGTCCGTGCTGATGTTGGCAAGCAGTTCAGATACTTCGGATACATTCAAATAACCTTGTACAATGACTGAAATGGCCAATAGAATGGCATTATCATCTCCTGTTTTGGTAATATCCATGTGCTCGGAAGCTGTGATATCGGGTTTTTCTATTTCAAAAATCTTTAATATCTCTGCTTGTGCCTGTTTCTTGGCAGTAGCAAAGTCCTTGCCTGTTGAAATAAGGTATTTAACCCTGTTTCTTTCCAACGTGGATAAAATATTCACATTCAGACTTGATTGATCCGTAAGATCAGATAAGGCCTGAAGTGACAACTGGGCAGACGAATTACTTTTGGTCACTTCATTAAAATAAAAGCCATTGGCTTTTATTTCCACATAATGCGATTCCAGATCAATAGAATTGATTTCAAAAGTACCTTTGTTGTCTGTAATCTCCGTGCTGTAGCTCTTACCAGTTGGCTGAAAGTCGGTAGACAATTCATAAATGGCGATATCGGTGCCATTCAGATAAGGTCCTTTCTGAACATATCCGCTTACCTTGTCTAATGACAAATTGGTATTAACATCATCTTCCTTAGAACAGGAAATAACTAAGAGACAAAATAACAAAATTGGGAGAAGGTTAATTGCTTTCATCTTTTTGGTTTTATTAGTTTTAATATAAAAGCTTAAAGAGATATTACAAATATCGCTAACATCATTTTATTATTGTAAAAATATGTTATTTTTTTTTAATGACTTTTGTCATAAAAATGTATTTAGTTAAAGTATCTGCAGTCTGAAAACAATTTATAACGCGAATTAAGGTTTTAGCAGGATGTGCTAAAATAACTCAACATGGCTGGTCGTTGAGGCATCCATCTGTTCCTATAAATAATCCATAGCATACCATCAAAGTTCAGAATAAAATAGTATCCAAGATGGATCACATTTGCTATTCAAATACTATTGATATACTATTGTAATACTAAAACATTTATTTTAGTATTACAATAGTATATCAATAGTATTTTATATGCATACCTGGTCCAAATGGATTTACTATTTATAGGAAGGAGTTTATTATTTTACTGGTATTTAGTATAATCCTGTTTAAACGGCTGGTCATCGGATCAAATTACCAGCCAAACCCTTGTTAAGCGGTCAGTTATCTGCCAGGATAATAGGTGGATATCTTCTATTTTCAACCCTTGACTCGCATTAATAAGTGATGTTAACTTTAAGGTTGTTTTACTATGGACTGTTTTTATAATTTGAATAGCTATTTCATATTCTACTTAAGAGTTTTTCGTTGAATTCATTAGCTTTGCATAAATAATCAAGCCTTTCAAGGTGGAATGATTATAATCAAACCTAAACCTGCAAATAATGAAATTCAGATTTCTTTTACTACTCTTTTTAATTGGGTGGCATTTGAGCACAACAGGTACCGTAAAACCATCTGCTTCTGTTTACACTTTAAAACCATCAGATTCTGAAGCTGTCTTCTTTACCCCGGAGGCTTTCGGCATCAAAGCCGATGGAAAGACCGACGTGTCTGAGGCCCTGCAAAAGGCCATCAACCAGGTTAAGACCCAACAGAACTTTGGCGTACTGTTTATCCCGGAAGGGAAATACCTGATCTCAAAAACGATTTATGTACCCGGAGCCATAAGGCTGATCGGTTACGGAAAGAGCCGCCCTGAGATTATCCTTGGAAAGAATACCCCAGGCTTTCAGGAGAAGGAAAACTTCATGATCTGGTTTACCGGTGGAATTGTGGAAGAAGGCCGCCAACCCAATGATGCAGGAGCCGGTACCTTCTACAGCGCCATCTCCAACATCGACATGCGTATTGAAAATGGCAATCCCAAAGCTATTGCCCTGCGCACCCACTTTGCCCAGCATGGCTTTGTGAGCCACTGCGACCTGAATATCGGAAACGGAATGGCCGGTATCTATGATGTGGGCAACGAGATGGAAGATGTCAATTTTTATGGTGGAGAATATGGTATTACCACTTCAAGGACTTCGCCCGGATGGCCCATGATGATGGTGGACCTTTACTTTGAAGGGCAGCGCAAAGCAGCTATTCTAACTAAAAATGCAGGCCTTACCATCGTGTCCATGCAGGTAAAGAATACACCCACTGGTATTGAACTTCCTGAGGATATTGCCGACCGCCTGTATATGGAAAACTGCCTCATGGAGAATGTTGGCAAAGCTGTAGTGATTGGAGTGGAGGACAATGCCACCAACCAAATAAACCTTGTCAATATAGATTGCAAGAATGTACCTGTCATTGCTTATTTCACCAAAAGCGCAAAGGGCATAGAAGCAAAAGATAAGATGTACAAGATCAAGGACTTTACCTACGGCCTTGTGATGAAAGATATGAACGATGATTCGAAGTACCGGACCATCTGTGATACTGAGCCTTTATCGCAAGTTCCTGTTCAACTGGCAAAAGACATCCCTTCACTTCCTGCCATGGACAGCTGGGTGAACATCAAAGATTTGGGAGCCAAAGGAGATGGTGAAACGGATGACACCAAGGCTTTTCAGGAGGCTATTGCCAAATACAAGAATATCTATGTCCCCACTGGTTGGTACCGTCTGACAGAAACTATTAAGATGGCCCAGGGAACTAAACTGATCGGCATGCACCCCTTTGCCACTCAGCTTATTTTGAAAGAAAGTGAACCTGCCTTTAGCGGGTTTGGCGCTCCCAAGCCATTGCTCGAATCCTCGGAAGGGGGCGATGACATTGTCAATGGTATCGGTCTGAATACCGGCGCCTACAATAACCGCGCTGTTGGACTTAAATGGATGGCAGGGGAGAAGTCGATGATCAACGATGTGAAGTTTGTAGGAGGCCACGGTACCATGCGTAAACCCAATGCCCCGGTAAGCAGTGAAGAGCCCAGGCGCAGGGAGCGGAAGATCAGCTCTCCAGACTCACCGGAGAATGCCATCGGAATGGACCTTGCCTGGGATAACCAGTACTGGAGTCTTTGGGTGACCAACGGAGGGGGAGGAACCCTTAAAGATATCTGGACTGCCAACACATACGCTGGAGTAGGTTTTTATGCCAGTAACACCTCCACCCCGGCAAGCGTGTATGCCATGTCACTCGAGCATCATGTAAGATATGAATGCCGCATGGATAGGGTGTCCAAATGGAAACTCTATGCCTTTCAGTTTGAAGAGGAGAGCAGGGAAGGAAAAGACTGCCAGTCGCTGGAGATGAACGCCTGTAAGGATATACGCTTTGCCAACTTTTGGATGTACAGGGTGATTAGGGTAAACACGCCGCGTCACTGGGGCATCAGAGTGTCGGATTGCCAGAACATCGACTTCCGTAATATGCGCAACTGGACACAGGTGCTGCACGTGCCCGAGCTGACTGTTTATGATATGAACAAGAACCTGGCCATTTATCCTTGGGACTTTGCCAGAGCTACCATCACCGGAAATGAAAAGGGCAATAAGCTTACCGACAGTCAGGTTGAAAAGCTGGCCTTTGGATTTGAATTTGCTACAGGAGCAGTTGCCGACAGTAAAGGCAATGTCTATTTCTGCGAAAACAGGCTAAAGAAGATCTATAAATGGTCGGTAGAGACCAACACAGTTTCTGTATATGCGGATTACCCATACAAGCCTTTCTCTATGGCAGTGGATACCAAAGACAACCTGTTGGTGATCTGCCGATACGACCCTCAGCCGGGACTGATGGTTGACGGAAAGCAGGAAAGTGTTTCCAAACTGCCTGATGACAACCCCATGTACAGCGGTTGGGGCAATGGGGGATGGGCTGCTCTGGCCTATGCCATCAATCCGGAGAAGGCGGATGACATGCAACCGCTTAAAAAGGTTAAAACAAGCGATATAAGCAACGTTAAAAGGGTAATTTACCCTACCCACCGCTGGAGGACAGATTTTGACAAGGTGGCGCAGTCAATGCCCGAAAACAGCTTCCTTGCTCCTGATGGAGTGACTATTATCCCTGAGACCTATGATCTGGGCCGCTCGGTGGAACTGATGGCTGTTGTTCCCGGACAGACCCTCCCGGCGTATGTATCGCATGAAGATAACAAGACGACCTATCGCTTTGAGGTAGACAAGGATGGTAAACTGATCCATATGCAAAAGGCTTTCCCTCGCGGAGAATACGGATCAGCCGTTGATACTGACGGAACGCTTTACCTGGCAGAAGGGCAGATCTTTGTATTCGACAAAAACGGTAAGGAAATAAAACGCATAAATTTGGATGAACGCCCCATATCCATGGCCATTGGCGGGAAGGACAAAAACCTGCTGTTTGTAACAACAAGCGCTTCAATTTATAAAGTGAAAATCAACTAAATCAATCCATATCATGAAAATGAATTTATTCAAAATGGGTGTCCTGGTGATTGCCTGCCTGATGGGCAGTTACAGTCATGCTGAAGATGGAGCCCGCATTGCAGAGAAGAATGGCAAGTTCGAACTGTACGTTAACGGGGTGCCCACGTATATCAAAGGGGTGGGGGGAACCAATAAGCTGGAACATGCTTCCCAGAACGGAGCCAATGCTTTTAGGACCTGGGGCGGAAGTGTGGAATCGATCAAAAAAGACCTGGTGCAGGCCAAGGTCAACAACATGTATATCATGCAGGGGATTGGCCTTACCAAGAACCGCAATTCTTATTCCGATGAAAAGTATAAGGATAAGCTGAGAAAAGAAGTGCGCCTTCTGGCAGAGACTTTTAAAGACGATCCCAATATCCTGGTTTGGGGCCTTGGCAACGAAATCGATCATGAAGAGAAAGCCAATATCGGTGCAGCCTGGAAGTTTGTCGATGAACTGGCACAGATCATCAAATCCATTGATAAGCGTCACCTGGTGGCTACGGTGATCACCCACAACCCAAGGGCATTGGATTCTATTGCCAGGTATACAACCCATCTGGACCTGGTGGGTATTAACAGTTATGGGGCTATCACCAAGGCTGCCGAGATGGTGGATAAATCCGCTTATAAAGGGCCGTACATGATTACCGAATGGGGGCCTACAGGCTTCTGGGAATCTCCATCCACCAAATGGAAAGCCCCGATAGAACAGACCAGTGAAGAAAAACGTATTGTTTATGAAGAGCGCTATAACAACTATATCCTTGGCTCCAAACGCTGCCTTGGCTCTTTTGTATTCCTCTGGGGTCAAAAGGAAGAACGTACACCTACCTGGTTCAGCATGTTTGTTGAGAACTCAGTGGAAGGGCTGCCTTTAAAAGGAGAGAAGACCCCTATGGTGGAAGCCATGGAAAGAGTATGGAAAGGTGTTCAGCTAAAACAAACAGCCCCGGTGGTTGAGAAATTCACCATTGACGGAAAGGCTGCTATCGAAAGTGTTACGGTTGGCGCTGGAAAAGCTTTTGAAGGCAAGATTGCCGTGACTGATAAAGAAGGCGATAAGCTTACTTATTTATGGGAGATACTGAAAGAAGCTACCGTGCTGGGCAGCGGAGGATCATATGAGCCACGCCCTGACAGGGTTGGCAAGGTAGCTACTACCGACACCAATACTTACCAGACTGCTATCAACGAACCGGGCAATTACCGTTTGTTCGTCTATGTACTAGACAATACGGGGTTTGTATCAACAGCCAATGTGCCATTCCAGGTGACACAGTAGTTCAAAGTTTCAAGTAGTGTGTTTGTTCTTTGTGTTCTTTGTGTTCTTTGTGTAATCTCCTTTGTGCTCTTTGTGGTAAAATAAGTAGAATCATATAAGAGCTTAAGAAATTACACAAAGCACACAATGTTCGCATAGCGTAAATTGTAAATCGTCTAATAGTAAATAACATGCATAAACTAATCCTAACACTTTGCCTAATTGCTGGCTTTATCTCCCTTAAGGGGGCTATAGCCAAGAGTGCTTCTTTTTATCCCCAGAAGCCGGAAGATGCAGAGGCGGTATATTTCACCCCGGATAACTTCACCATCACAGCTGATGGTAAAACCGATGTGTCGGAACAGCTCCAGGAGGCGATTAACCAGCTGAAGAAAGACTGCAATTTTGGGATACTCTTCATTCCTGAAGGTACTTACCTGATTTCAAAGACCATTTATATCCCCGCGGCCATCAGGGTGATTGGCTATGGCAAAACGCGCCCTTTGGTGGTGCTGAAGAAAAACAGCCCTGGCTTTCAGAATCCTGATCCAAATGACAAAGGACAGGCCTCCTATATGTTTTGGTTTACCAGTAGCATCGTAGAGCCGGGAAAGGGTGTCAATGATGCCAGCGCAGGTACTTTTTACAGCTCCCTGTCAAATATTGACCTTAAAATAGAAGATGGCAACCCTGCTGCCGTAGCCTTGCGAACCCATTATGCCCAGCACAGTTTTGTTGCACATTGCGATATCCAGATCGGTAACGGAAAAGCAGGACTGTTTGATGTGGGTAACTTTATGGAAGATGTCCGTTTCTATGGCGGCGACTATGGTATTTACACCACCAAAGCTTCCCCAGGGTGGCAGTTTATGATGATGGACACCTGGTTTGAAGGTCAGCGCAAGGCAGCCATCCGTACCCAGGAAGCGGGCTTTACCATCGTAAGGATGAACGTTAAAAATGTGCCTTCAGTGCTCTCGGTAGATGAAAACTACTGGGAGAAACTGATCCTGGAAGACAGTCGTTTTGAGAATGTCTCAGGCCCTGCCATTCAAATCAGCAATGAAGACAATGCCAATACCCAGATCAATATCCGAAATCTGGTGTGCAGTAATGTGCCTGTACTGGTTCGATATCCAAAAACGGAAGCCCAAACTCCTGCACCGGGAGCCATCTACAGGGTGAACCGCTATGTTTACGGACTTCAGATAAATGATCTTAAAGCGGACGCTGCCCATAAAATCACTTTCGAGCATGAAGTATTAAAAGTCATGCCGGCAACTGCTCCGACAGATATACCGCAGCTTCCCACAATGGCCACATGGGTCAATCTGAAGACACTGGGAGCCAAAGGGGATGGGCTGACTGACGATACCAAAGCCATTCAGCAGGCTATTGAGCAATACCCAACCATCTATGTTCCCCAGGGCTCATACCGCATCTCTGAGACCTTGAAACTAAAACCCAATACAGTATTGATAGGTCTTCACCCCATGGCTACCAACTTCGCCCTGGTGGAAGATGCACCGGCCTTTGGTAGTTTTGGCGCACCCAAAGCAATGGTGGAAGCGCCTCAGGGGGGTACCAACATCATTTCCGGTATAGGTCTCTATACTGCGGAAAACAATTATCGCGCCGTGGCCTGTAAATGGATGGCAGGAGAGAAATCGATGGTCGATGATGTAAAACTGATTGGCGGTCATGGTACCATGCGCCCAGGTCCTAAAGTTCAATGGAAATGGGAAGAAAGGCAGCAAGCTCAGGACCGCCGTTCATATGGCGGCTCCGAGCAGGTATGGTATACGCAGTACTGGAGCCTATGGGTGACCAACAACGGGGGAGGTATTTTTAAGAATATATGGTCGGCAAGCACCTTTGCCACCTCGGGCTTCTATGCCAATAATACCACTACCAGGGGAAGGATCTACGCCATGTCGGTCGAGCACCATGTACGCAATGAGGTAAGGTTTAAAAATGTATCCAACTGGAAAGTATATGCCCTTCAGCTGGAGGAAGAGAGCCGGGAAAGTTCTGAATGTCAGCCCATGGAAATTGAGCAGTGTAAAGATATGACCTTTGCCAACCTGTACATGTTCAGAGTGATCAGGGTAAAAGTTCCTTATCCCTATTCGGTACGCACATGGGATTGCAGCAATATCGAACTGCTTAACGTTCATAACTACAGCCAGATAAAATATACCACCGACAACCCCTTGTATGATATCAATACTAATACCGAGGTTCGCCCTGTAGAATTCGCCCGTTTACTGATCAGCGGCAATACTCCAAAGATTTCAGCAACGACAGCCGGTCCCATCCAACTATTGGGTAAAGGTTTTGAGTTTGCTCTTGGTGCCTGCAGCGATTCGAAGGGCAATGTCTATTTTGCCGAGCAGCGCATGAAAAGAGTCTATAAATACTCCTCTGAGACCAACTCGTTGAGTATGGTAGCTGATTTCCCATGGGAACCAATGTCATTGGCCTGCGATTCAAAAGATAATCTTTTGGTGGTATTCCGCTATAACCCGCAGCCCGGCTATATGGTCAACGGCGAACAAGAGAAATATCCTACTCCGGCAGATGCTTCCGGCACTTCATATAGCATGTGGGGAAATGCAGGATTTGGAACATTGGCTTACTCCATTGACCCGCGGAATCCAGAAGAGACCATTCAGCCTTTGAAAAAAGTACCCATGGGATCGGTTAACAATGTGTACAAAGCGCTTTACCCTTCCAACCGCTGGCGCGACTGGCATGATTTCAACACGGTGTCGGTCAATCGCAATGAAGAATGCTGGCTGGCTCCTGATGGCAAAACCATTATTCCTGTGTGCTATGACCTGGCACGCTCATGTGCTTTAGTGGAGGCCTTTCCAGGTAAGCCGCTCCTTGCCGTAGATGAATATGACAAGCGTACCGTAAAACTGGATGTGGATGCAAAGGGATATCTCTCCAATTTGAAGTATTATGCCGAGAAAGGAGAATTCAGTGCCGTTATCGATGCTTCGGGCAAACTGTATGTTGCCGATGGCGAAATCTATATCTTTGATAAAGACGGAAAATCCGAAGGCATCCTCCATACTCCTGAACGTCCTTCGACATTGACCTTTGGAGGGAAAGACGGAAAAACATTGTTTATCACCGGCAGGACGGCTCTTTACAGCACTACAATTAAATAAGCATTTTCATACAATTGAAACCGTATTTAATGAATTGAGCAGATCAGCATGGATTTATAATGATTCAAATGAGCTGCGGAATCTTTTTATTCGGATAAGCATTTAGATTTTTATCCGCTCAATTCATTAAATGCAGTTTCAATATTTCTTGTTTGAAATAATCCTAATCCTTCCTTTCTTTAATTAACTTACTGCTGATTAATGCGTATAAGTTAAAGAAGCGGCAAATTGGGGTGTGATTTACCCTTTTTCGTATTATTGGTTTTTTTTGTCATGCGATCTTATTGTTTTGTTACTTAACGACTTAATGTCAATGTTATGAAACCAAACCTGCTATTGTGCATTGCTGTATTTATTATTTTTTCTTCCTGTAATGATTTTTATTTTAAAAATCCTCAGCCCCTGCATGGCAAAGAGTTAAAGCAAATCCCTGATGAACTGATTGGTACCTATATGGAAAAAGATAATGATAGCAATGCTAAAAAGGAACCACTCATTATTACCCGTAATTCGTATAATTTAAAATCATCAGACCCTTCTGTAAATGATATGAAAATATCCGGCACGCTTGCCTCAGGTAAAGTTGTTCTAAAACGTTTGGATGACCATTACGTTTTGAGCCAAAAGGTTGCAAATCCTTTGAACAGCGCTTACGACAGTGTATGGGAAGCATATATTTTAGAATACAGAAATGATGTGTTAACTATTTATAACCTGGCTTCCGAACAACGGGAATTAAAAGTGGATTCAGTAAAAGAAATCACCCCTGTAAAGGAACAAAAGGAGGGCAATGAAAAATATTATCTTATAAACCCCAGTAATAAACAGTTCAAGAAGCTACTTATTAATAACTTGTATAAAAAAGCAGGGGAATTTGAGAAAGTAAAATAAGGCTATGAGAAAATAGTTGAATGATTTAACTGTTCATTGGTTGGTGGAACTTGTGCGTCCTTATTGTTCTCATAACGCCTATTTTTACAATTGTCACTCAACCATCAGCCCCATTGACCTGAATACTTTCTCGGTAATGCCACGACGGCTTGCTTTGAACCTTTCCATATTAGATTCATCGGATTCCACATTGCAAACATAGAGCCAGGTATTGGTGGAATCTTCCACATAGCCAATCAACCATCCGATTAACCTGCCGTCCTGGTTGGCCATACCTGTTTTACCGCGAAAGATCCATTTGGGGTTTTCTTCCAAAATGATCAGTTGTTTCACATCATTCAGATGCTCGGCAGAAAAGGGCAGCTTATTGTCGTAAAAGTTAATCAGAAAATTCATCTGCTCCCAGGGGGTGATCCTTGATTTTCCACTAAGCCAGAAGTGATCAATGGTTTCAGCAGTGACATCCATACGGCCATAATCACAATCCTCAACGTATTTTTTCATGCGTTCAGGTCCAATACGCCGCGCCACTTCCTGAAAATAGGGAACTACCGAATACTGCATGGCCGAAGCCAGGGTATGGTCTTTATTCCATATTTCTTCTGACCTTACCACCCCATCCCATGGAATTACCATTTTATCATCAGTGATTACCCCTGTTTCAAGGCCAATCAGGGCATTTAAGATCTTAAAGGTGGAGGCGGGCAGAAACTCTTCCTCGCAACGCCTGGAATTATAAATCTGGTAGTGATCATTTCTCATGTCATATACCAGAAAGCATCCTTTAACACCATACTCCTCGAAGAAAGGCTGAAAATTGGGAGGAGTATCCTTCTTTGCCGGCTGAACAGTACAGCTAACCAAAATCAAGGAAAACAGCATTAACAATCCCCCGTTACGGAAGTACATTTTCATAGCCGATAATTTCAGTAATTCACTTATAAAAAGAAGCATTTATAGCTACTCCTTCAAAAGTATATTTTTTATTTCATAAAGCATTCCCTTATATAAAAAAAGGAGCGGCATTGCCGCTCCCCGTTGTAATAGTGAACCCTTAATTCGTTTAAATAAGGCTATTTAGATAAAATTTATTAAATTTTTATTTTGCAACCCTCTCAAGCCATTTAAGCATAAAGATCATGGTGAACATCGAAATGGTACAGGCAACTACAAACAATGTCCAGGTCATCCAGATTGGAATGGTTTCATAGAGCACGGCTCCAATGAACAACAGTGAATTACCGATGGCAGTGGCTCCAAGCCAGCCTCCCTGCATAACGCCCTGGTATTGTGGAGGTGCAACTTTCGACACAAAGGAAATTCCCAGCGGACTGATAAATAACTCTGCAACGGTCAGCACAAAATAAGTCAGGATGAGCAAGAACGGTGTTACTTTTAAGTTATCGGCCAATGGAACGCCTCCTTCTTCAGGATTGATAGCTGAATGTAAAGGTAAGTTACTAACATACGAGCCGACAGCCATAACTAAAAACCCTAATGCTGCAATAGCCATCCCAATAGCAATCTTTTTAGGTGTCGAAGGTTCATTTCCTCTTGCGCGCAACCATCCAAATAAGGCTAATACGATTGGAGTAAGGAATACTACAAAGAAAGGATTGATTGATTGAAATATTTCAGCACCACCTTGAAAAGTAAAGCTGCCAATCGATAATTTGAGTGCACTTAAATCCGTGTATTCTTTTGCAAAAAAGGTAAGGGTTAATCCATTTTGGTGAAACGACATCCAGAAGAAAATGGCTACACCAAAAACTGCAAACAAAGCAGATAAACGTTGTTTCACTTCTTTCACATCCATATGAATGGCATCCGGATCTACAGCTGAGCCAACAACCACTTTTTTGGGATTTGGAAAGTTTTTCTTATTCACCAGGTAGATAATCAGCGATATGGCCATAGCAAATATGGCAACTCCAAAAGCATAATGAAATCCTGTGGTAAATACATTCAGGTAATCTCTGGCAAAAACGCTCATGTCGGTTACCGGTGAGGCACTTACTTTAGCAGCCATTTGAGCCAGCGATTCAGAAGCTGCTGCGTTGATGGAGCCGTCCAGGTGAGCATGGCACAAAGCCGGCAGATCGGCATTGTACTGAAAACCATGGGTACTCAACCACCAGTTCCTGACACCAACGGCAGCCAATGGAGCAAAAATAGCCCCTACATTGATAAACATGTAGAATAAGGAGAAACCGGAATCTCTCAATTTTCCGTACTGTTCATTGTCATACATCTGGCCAACCAAAGCCTGCAAGTTTCCTTTAAACAAGCCGTTCCCAAAAGCGATGATAAATAACCCGATACAGGTTAAAGTCAAAAAGAGCACTTTATTAGGCGAAGGTGTCGGTGTGGGTATGGCGATCAGGAAATATCCGGCAGCCATTAAAAATAACCCTGTCAGGATGGTTCCCTTATAATTCCTTGTTTTGTCTGCGATCAGACCTCCAACAAATGCTAAAATATAAATTGAAAAATAAAAGATGGAATAGATAATTCCTGCATTGGTACCGGATAAGCCAAATTTGGCTTGCAGGAAAAGTACCAGGATGGCCATCATCGTGTAAAAGCCAAACCGTTCTCCCATGTTGGCAAGGGCGGCCGCCAATAATCCTTTAGGGTGGTTTTTAAACATAGCGCATAGATTATTAAGTAAATATTAGGTTTTATATATTTGTCAATACGACAAATATAATCAACTTTTTAACCTGTACAATTTGAATAAAATCATGTATTTTGTCATTAAATATATTATAAACCTAAAGATGTAACATCCAATTAGGAAGATTTAAGCTTTTGACTTCCGGCTACCGGCATAAAACGCTCTGATTGTGCATTAAAGCTTCATCAGAGCCTCTTGCCAGTAGCCAGTAGCTAACATCCAGTAACTAAAACTTAATATCTATTCCAGCCAAAAAATGAATTCCCGCCTGCGGAAAATAACCATCCATCGCGTACCGTTGCCTGCCGCTCCCGTCATCATACATGTAGGAATAAACCCACGCGTTGTTTTCATACCGGGTATCAAACAAGTTGTTGAACATCAGCCGTAGTTTGAACTCTTTGGCAAACTTCTGCGGAACACTATAAGTCATGTTTATGTTATTCAGGAAGTAACCATCCAGTTTGCGATCCTTACTTGATGTATTGTCAATATACTGTTTGCTGACAGCAAAGGATTGTAAACTGACGTTAACTCCTTTTGCGGCCATCCAGCTTAACTGGCTGTTGGCAATGGCGTCCGGGGAAAAGGCAATATCGGTGGTTCCCAGTTTATTCTCAACCTGTCCGCCGTTATCCCAGTCATCGATAAACTCAGAAAAGTTCTTTATCTTATTCTTGCTCAAAGTCAGGTTCACATCCCATTTTAGTTTCTGGGTCAGTTTTGCACCTGCCATCAGCTCTATGCCGGCACGGTAGCTGTCTTTCACATTGGTCATGATAGGAGCGCCCACATCATTGATCTCACCGGTCAATATCAGCTGGTTGTTGTACAGCATGTAATAGGCGTTGGCGCCTAGAGAAATATTGGAAGAGTTGTATTTGTACCCTGCTTCAAAATCATTGAGCGTTTCATAGGTAGGTTGTTTTCCCTGCGGGTCGGTATCTACGTAATTATCACGGTTAGGCTCACGGTTGGCACGCGAGAAACTGGCATACAGGTTTTGTTTTTCATTCAACTTATACGAAATACCTGCTTTTGGATTGAGAAACTCAAAGTGGTGCGTTTGCTTCAGGTTACGCAAATCATCATCTGTTCCGTCAATGTCGTAATCGATTTTCCGGTATTGAAAGTCAGTAAAAAGATTCAGCCCTTCCGAGAGTTCATAGCTGTACTTGGCAAAAAGATTGAAGTCCTTTTTCAATCCCGTGCCACGATACCATTCATGGTTGATTTCTGAATTGCCTGCATTACGCGCCCAGATCACTTTCCCAAAATGATTGCCATCATACACGTTGTACCCTCCGCCAAAAGTAAAATCACTGCTTAAGGCCTTTTGATTGGCCGAGAATGTCATTCCGTAGAAACCATTGTCCAGCCATTTACGACGGATAAGATCTGAATTTTCAACCGTTTCACCCCCGTAGACGGGAGGTGTGATCTGGTAGTCACTCAATTTCTCACCTTCCTTGTATTCTTCGTAATAACCTTTACCGGCCGTGTAAAACAAGCTGGCATTCAAATTTATTACTTCATTTACCTTGTGCGAAAACATCATCTGGTAATGGTCCTGCTGGTAATAGTCCACTTGATTTGGGTAGGTATACAGGTTGTAAGTCCTGTTATTCGAAGCGATCATTTCATCCACCTGCTTTTGGGTGTATAAATAATGATCGGCATAACGCTGCATTCCGGCCAGGTCATTGTTTAAACGGACCGAAGGCACTCCATTCCAGGCCTGGTAAGTATCTTCCAACCCCGAAAATACATTCACCTTTAAAATAGTGTTGTCCGTAAAATAACCCCCGGAAACAAAGAAAGATTTCAAATCAGAGGAAGCGCGATCAATGAAACCATCAGAGCTTACTTTTGAAAGACGGGCATCGAAGGCAAACTTTTTCTTTAACAGACCTGTACCAACGCCAACAGAATTTCTTACGGTACCGAAAGAACCTGCGGAAGAACTAAATTCTGCAAAAGCTTCTTTGTTTACCGAAGTGGTCTGCAGGTTAATGGTACCGCCAAAAGCGGCGGCACCGTTGGTTGAAGTACCTACTCCCCGCTGAACCTGGATGTTATCGGTCGAGGCAGCCAGATCAGGGATGTCCACCCACCAGGTGCCATGCGATTCGGCATCATTCATCGGGATACCGTTGATGGTCACATTGATGCGGTTCAGGTCCGTTCCCCGAATTCGGAAATTGGTATAGCCTACCCCCGTGCCAGCGTCCGAAGTGGCCACAAATGAAGGTGTCAGTGAAAGTATATAGGGAATATCCTGACCCATGTTTTGCTTTTCAATATCTGACTTGTCAACAGTGGTAAAGGCAACCGGTGTTTTGTCCGTGGCCCTGATCGCCGAAACAAGCACTTCATCAGTCATGATGGTTTCTTCCTTAAGAACGATTTCAAGGGTCTGATCACCGGTAAGCATTACCTCCCTGGTCTGTTTTTCATAGCCAACAAAGGAGATGGTCAACTGATAATTTCCTTTTTTCAGGTTTTTAAACTGGAATGCCCCGTTCACATCGGTGCTGGTTCCTCCAAAGCGGTTTGAAATGGTAAGATTAGCCCCGGTGAGCTTTTCGCCCTCTTCGCTTTTTACAGTTCCTTTCAGGGTAAATTGGGCAAATCCCCAAAGCACCATACATTGCAAGAGCAATGTCAAATAAATCCGTTTCATTTTTGTCTTTTAAATGGTTAATAATAACCAATGAGGCAAGTAATTCCCTTTCGCCATCCCTTCGCCGGCATTACCCGTATCAGGTTCGGTGGGTATGATCTCAGCCTTTCATTCCCCTAAGTTTCCTCAGGCAGGCACCCCATTGCGTAAATTGATAAAACAAATGTAGGCTTTTAAGGTTGCGAAACAATGGTTCCAATATTAAATCAAGCCATTTTTAAATTAGTGTAAACAGATTAACCGGAAAGTAAATGAGCCTTTCATGTATTCGCATCACCACAATATCAGCTGGAGATAATATCTTTTCCTTTAGGAAAAATAAAAATCAATAATTCTTCATCCTTATCTTTTTTTAAGGACAGGTGATACGCCTTATGCATTCTTTCTGGATTGCTATTATCTGTAACCCATTTGTAATTCATCTGTAACCTTTCTGTAATTGAGATTACAGAAAGGTTACAGAAAGGTTACAGAAACCTTAGAGAAAGTGTCAATTTGCAGGGACTACCTAAAGAAAGGAATCTGGAAAGAATTCAATCCCTTTAAACACATTCCCAAAACGCATCTTCATAAGTAGCGCTCGTTTTACTGATTTTTCCCTGCTCCTTAAGGAAGCCTGTCTGGCGTATAGTTAAAGTTGTTGGTTTATGCAACTAAAAGGAAATTGGTAAAGAATCAGCAAAAATGTCATTTCATTAGTTTTAAGGTAGAATTTTTGACAGTTTAAAATGACTTTATGTCACTATTAATCAGCTGGATAACCTTTGGCATTGGCTTTGAAATAAGAGATTACGAAAACAATAAAAAACTAATAAGTCTCACTTAAAGAATGGAGGATTAAACTATGTTACCAGTATTTAAAAGCAGAACATTACCTGGATTATTTGATGAATTCTTTGGCAGCAATTTGCTTCCAAATTATATTGAAGAAGGAGCCTGGAAATCTACTCCTGCTGTAAACATTTACGAAAGCAACGAGAAATTTGAAATTGAAATTGCTGCTCCGGGTTTGGAAAAAGAAGATTTCAAGATTGATCTGAAAGAAGAATATTTAATGGTTTATTCTGAAAAGAAAGACAAGAAAGAGGAAAAGGAAAAAGGCAAAGTGGTACGTACTGAATTTAGGTATTCTTCCTTCCAGCGTTCATTTGCCCTACCAAAAAACATTGATGTTGCAGCTATTAATGCAACGCACAAAAACGGTATATTAAAAATTGAATTGCCTAAGAAAGTTGAACAAAAAGACAATGGTACAAGGCAAATCGAAATTCAATAAGCTTTAGTCAGATGTATAAAAAAAGGGATTGTACAACACTTGTACAATCCCTTTTTTTTAGAGGTCCTTTCTCGAAAAACTCAAAGGCAGTAAACTTTCTATCCCTTTCAGCACGAGGATTGAATCCTGACCGTCCAAAATGATGCGAATGGGTTTTTGAAACCTTACCTCCGTTTCAGCCAGCGCCTGACGGCAAGCCCCGCAGGGTTTGACGGCTTCTTTTACCAAAATACCATTTTTAGTTGCTGAAACGGCAATGGTCACAACTTCTGAATCCGGATAATTGGCATTGGCATAAAACATGGCAACTCTTTCGGCACATAAACCGGAAGGATAAGCTGAGTTTTCCTGGTTGTTGCCTGTTATTATTTTACCGTTTCCCAACAAAATGGCAGCTCCCACATGAAACCCCGAATAAGGAGCATAAGCCAGTGAACTGGCCTTTCTTGCTTCTGCCAGTAAATGCTGGTCATTGGAAGGGAGTTCCTCTATATTAGTAAATTCGTGTACAATAATTTTAATTTCCTTCGTTTTCATTGATAAATGGTTTGGCCCAAAAGTACGCTAATAGTTCTTATTTCACAATTATCTTTGGTAACAACATTTTCTTATTTTTGCCAAATACTCGTATTCGAAAATATATGAATAACTACCGCTTACTGTTACTGTTTTTGCTGTTATCGATCCGTGGAATTGCTGCTCCAGGGCCAATTACACGTGAAGAATATATCCAAAAGTTCTATCCTTTAGCCATTTCAGAAATGCTGAGAAGCGGTATTCCTGCCAGTATTACCCTGGCGCAGGGATGCTGGGAATCGCAAAACGGCAACAGCCGCCTTGCCACAGAGGCTAACAATCATTTTGGCATTAAATGCAAGAAAGAATGGACCGGCAAAACCATTCGTCATGATGATGATGCCAGGCAGGAATGTTTCAGGAAATATGAACATGCCGAGGCTTCTTATATCGACCATACCAATTTCTTAATGAGCGGAAGCCGTTATGCCTTTTTGTTTAAGCTTGACCCTAAAGATTATGTAGGCTGGGCCACTGGCCTAAAGAAGGCAGGTTATGCGACCGACCCTGTCTATGCTCAGCGCTTGATAAAAATCATTGAAGAAAACAAGTTGTATGTTTACGATGACTATGGTGTCAAACAGCCCATTGCCGCCATTAAGAAAGAGCCTGCAGCTCCTGCGGTTATAAAAAGCTCGAACCTGAATAAATCCAATGGTAAACACAAGGTTGAACTTCGCAACGGACTGCATTCCATTGTGGTGGGTGAAGGCGATACCTATGCCAGCCTGACCAAGGAATTTAAATTGAAAGACTGGCAACTGGCAACTTATAACGACCTGCCCAAGGGAGCACAGCCCAAGCTGAACGAGATTCTTTATATTGATGCGAAATATAAGAAAGCCGGCAAGGAGCACAAACAGCATGTGGTTGAGAAAGGGGAGAAGATGCACTATATCGCCCAGGTTTACGGCATACGCTTAAAACAACTGCTCAAAAGAAATCGCATGAAACCGGGGGATGAGCCTGCAGAAGGACAGATAATTTACCTGCACAGCAAGAGACCCAGAAGGGCTTAAAAAAGTAGGCAGTGGTCAGTTGACAATTGGCCACTGCCAAGGCTTTCAGCTAAGGACCTTAAAGTCATTCATGACCTTAGGGTCCTTGATTGAGAGACCCCGCAAGGGCCGCCTTTTTAACTTTAAAGGATTAGCTGTTGATTTTCCAGCTTTGTATATCATGAAAGCCGCGCAGCAGTTCATCAACCTTCATTCTTTTCTTTCCTGAAAGCTGGATATCGGTAATTGAAAGCCATCCATCCACACAGGCTACCTTTAGGTTGTTTTTGCCATCACTTACCAGTGTGCCGGGCTTAGCGGATAAAGAACTGTTATCACGTTTCGCCTCATAAATCTTTGCAGAAATAACTTCTCCCTTATCAGGATGAACCAGTTCAGTCCAGGCTGCGGGGTAGGGTGAAAGTCCTCGAATTAGATTACGCACCGACTCGGTATCTTTGGTCCAGTCGATTTTACAATCGTCTTTAAATATCTTGGGAGCATGCTTTATCGTTTCGGGCGAACCAATTAGCGCAGTTTGCTCTACGGCCTCTGCGTTACCCTGGGCAAGCGCATCAACAGTCTTTAATACCAAATCAGCACCCAGAACCATCATTTGGTCATGTAAATCACCAACGGTATCCTCATCGCCAATAGGGATTCTTTGCTGGAAGATGATTCTGCCGGTATCAATTTCATGATCCAAAAGGAAGGTAGTCAATCCTGTTTCTTTTTCCCCGTTGATAATAGCCCAGTTAAGAGGGGCGGCTCCCCGGTATTGGGGCAACAGGGAGGCATGCAGGTTGAAGGTGCCCATGGGAGGCATGTTCCACACCATCTCGGGCAGCATACGAAATGCTACCACAATCTGAAGGTCGGCTTTTAGATTCTGCAGCTGAGCAATAAACTCCGGGTTCTTAAGCTTTTCGGGTTGAAGCACATATAATCCCTGTTCTGCTGCATACTTTTTAACTGCCGATTCGCTTAATTGTCTGCCTCGTCCGGCAGGCTTGTCGGGAGCAGTAATCACTCCGACGATATTATAGTTGTTTTCTACAAGGGCTTTCAGGCTTTCCACGGCAAAGTCGGGAGTACCCATAAATACTATTCTGGTTTGCTTAGGGTGCATAGGGATAAGAATAAATTATTGATTGTATTTATTTTCTACGTCAGCTCTGAGCTTTGTGTTTCCTTTTACAGCTTTTGGTGAGTAGGGACAATTGCGGCATCCGTTGGCACAGCAATAGCCACGTTTTACCAGGTAGAATTCACTCATGATTCTATAACCTTCAGGGCTCATGGTATAATCAACTCCTTCTACTTGTTTTTCTCCATATCCTGAATCAAACAGATCGTCAAACATCCCCATATTGTAAATCTCTGCGTTTAAAAATTAATATCGCTAAATCGCTTTTTCTTTTTTACATAGAATTGAAAGACAATGCTTTTATGCAGCATCTCCTTTGGCTTAATGAATTCTTTATCCCGAAGAACGGACATTCGTCTACGGTGCAGTTCATTCAATGATTTGTAAAAATGATAATGTGCTTTCAGAACACTGCTGATGCCATTAAAGTTAAGTTCTCCAACCAGTTTAAGAGCAGCCACTCCATCAAGAATCATTCTCATGAACAGGATATAGAACAGCTGATTGCCAGGCAGGTTTTTATACAACAGCCAAAGGTTATTTCTAAAATTCAAGAATAACTTGCGCGGGTTGTCATAGGCAAGCGATCCTCCTCCTAAGTGATATACCTTGCTTTCAGGAGTATAAACAATCCGGTAGCCACGGTTTTTTAATCGCCAGCAAAGATCAATCTCCTCCATGTGGGCCCAGAATTGAGCATCAAAGCCTTCGGCTTCATGAAACAGATCGGCCCGGATAAACATACAGGCCCCTGTTGCCCAGAAGATATCTATTTGCGAGTCATACTGGCCCTTGTCTTCCTCCACCTGATCAAAGATGCGCCCACGGCAAAAAGGATAGCCAAAACGATCGATAAAGCCTCCGGCAGCCCCGGCATATTCAAAATGCGTCTTTTGGTGATAGCTAAGTATTTTAGGCTGAACAGCCGCGATGGTTCTGTCAGTTTCCATTAACTTAATGGGCGAATCAAGCCATCCTTGCGTTACTTCTACATCTGAATTCAGGATGACGTAATAGTCGGCATCCATATGTTTTAAGGCTTCATTGTACCCACTTGCAAAGCCATAGTTTTCTTTCAGATCAAGGATAGTCACCTGCGGGAACTGTTCTTTTAACAGTGCAAGAGACTCATCCGTTGAGCCATTGTCGGCTACAATGATTTCACAGGAGCCTATTTGGCTGTGCTGGATAACAGATGGCAAAAACTGCTGAAGCAATCTGGCACCGTTCCAGTTAAGAATGACAATGGCTATTTGGGGATGACTCATGAGAAGGCCAAAAAGTTTAAAGTTTCAAATTTCAAGTTTAAAGTTGGAGTGCGTAGGGTTATTCTTTTAATCAGCTAAATAGTTCCTCTGGGGACTTTAAAGTCCTTAAGGTTCTTGAAGTCCCTGAAAATCATGCCAGCATAATTAGTAAATTGTCTAATTGTAAATACTTTAAACCACTCTTAAGGTACCAACAGTTTTGCCAGCACTACTGCGAGGTTTTCCTTTTCAAGATTGTACAATATGTTGGCAATCTTTTCCATTTTCTCTTTGTCAGAGGACTGCACAATTTCTTTGATCTCGCGGATTTGTTTACCGGTCATTTCTTCTTCCAGTAAAGACCATATCTTAAGGTTCTCCTCCTCTTGTTTGGGTATACCCAGATGTTCAAGTTCCAGTTTGGTAGCTTCCAATATCTCGCGGGCTTTCATAATTACCGGATCGGTGTCTTTGCCAGTACCGGCAGCATCACGAAGTGTCCAGCTTGAATAATCATATTTCAGTTCCTTGATCATCTTTACCTTGCTGCTCTCTTTGCCGAAGATGCGTTCCAAAAAGATCACAGTATGGCTTTTCCATGCTTCCAGATCAAAGTTCTTAGCCGTCAGATTTTCAAGCTGTTTGTTGATAAGGGCAATTTCTTTTTCAACCATTGTCATGAAAGTTTAGTTGGATGCAAGTTATGATTATTTTACACAAACACATTCATCCTGGAGCAAGTATTTACCTTCTCCTTTATCAATTTCATTTAGTGAGACTTACCCTTAATTTACTGCGCCAGATGCTTGTGAACTATTTCATAAAACTCATCGTAATAGTTGGCATTACAGGCCACCATTTCACCACCAAAGAGATAATTGTCACCTCCATTAAAGTCGCTCACCCTACCACCGGCCTGTTTGATGATGATAATACCGGCAGCTACATCCCACGAATGCAGGGCATGTTCATAAAAGGCTTCAAATCTTCCTGCAGCTACATAGGCTAAATCGGTAGCAGCAGATCCCAGTCGGCGCATACCATGAGAATTGCGCATGAAATAATCCATAGCCATCATATACTGATCCAGCTTGCTAAAGTCATAATAAGGAAACCCGGTTGCAATCAAGGCATCGGTGGTGGTGGAAGCGGTGGATACATGGATTTCCTTTCCGTTCATATAGGCTTTGCTGCCTTTCCATGCATAAAACATCTCGTTAAGGCTGATTTCATAAATCACACCCATCACAATCTCATTGTCTTCCAATAAGCCGATACTTACGGCAAAGGGTGATATGCCATGGATATAGTTGGTGGTGCCATCCAATGGGTCGATTACCCACCGGTACTTTTCGCCATTGTCCTTGGCTGTTCCTTCTTCGGCAATAAAACCAGAATCGGGCAGCAGTTCACGCAATCCTTTTACAATTCTCGCTTCCGATGTTTTGTCAACATAGGTGACCATGTCAGACTTTCCCTTAAGGATAATATCGGCAGCAGTAAATTTTAAACGTTCATCATAAATGAAGCGTCCTACTTCACGGGCCAGCTCCTGAACTTGGGAGCAAAGGATTTCAAGGTTCATATGGGGTAGAGTTTAAAGTTTAAAGTTTCAAATTCAAAGTTTCAAGTTTCAAGGGCCCTGTCTTAGCCAGTCATTAAGGAGGTTAAGGACTTTAAGGTTGGTGGCTGAATAATTAAACGTTGGCGATGTTACAGCCAACTGCTACTGATTTCTGCAACCTTCCGTTCTCCGTTCTCCCTGCTCCCTGCTTACACAATGCTTGCCCAAACATTGCCATTGGGCAAAACATGCTCAAGCTTCACAGTCAAAATCTTATTTTCCAGCTCTTCCCTATAAGGGGTTTCAACCCTGATATAATTGTCGGTGAAGCCGGATAGGATCTTTTTGTCTTTTTGTTCTTCAAAGAGCACCTTACGTATACTACCCAGATTTTCATTGTAAAAGTAGGCAGTTTTTCTTTCAGATAATGCTATTAATCGCTGGGTACGCTGTTTTCTTTCATCAACAGGAACAACAGGTTTTATCTCAAGGGCTTTGGTTCCAGGGCGCTCAGAATAAGGGAAAGCATGCAGCTGGGTGACATCCAGGTCTGCAATGAAACGATAAGAGTCACGGAAGTATTCATCTGTCTCCCCGTTGGTTCCGGCAATCACATCCACACCAATAAAGGCTGATGGTATTTCTTTTTTGATCCTGGCTACCCGGCTTTCAAAAACTTCCCTTTTGTATTTACGCTTCATGAGGGAAAGCACATCATTGGACCCAGATTGTAATGGAAGATGAAAATGGGGCATGATATGATTGGACTGTGCGACAAATTCAATGATCTCGTCTGTTAAAAGGTTAGGCTCTACAGATGAAATGCGTATTCTTTCCAAGCCTTCAACCATGTCAAGTTCCTTGAGCAGATCAATAAAATGCTCACCGGTCGATTTGCCAAAGTCACCAATATTTACACCTGTCAGGATGACTTCCAAGGTTCCTTTGGCCACAATTTCACGCGCTTCTGCGATGGTGTTGCTGATGCTGTCATTGCGGCTTCTGCCCCTTGCAAAGGGAATGGTACAATAGGTACAGTAATAATCACAGCCATCCTGTACTTTCAGAAAACTACGTGTACGGTCTCCAAAAGAATAGGCATGAAAATAATCCTTTATTTGTTTTGACTGCTGAATATGTATTTCTGTTTGCTCTTTCTTATCCAGGTTACCTAGGTATTCAGTAATATTCAATTTCTCGGCAGAACCTAACACAAGGTCAACGCCTTCAATCTTTTGGATCACTTCAGGTTGAAGCTGGGCATAGCAACCGGTAACCACTATTAGTGAACCAGGATTCTTGCGTACCGCCTGTCGGATGATGTTGCGGGTCTTTTTATCGCCCTCGGCAGTTACCGAGCAGGAGTTGATAACCACTACATCAGCCTTTTCAGAAAACTCAGTCCGCTCAAAGCCTATATCCTCAAAACGCCTTGCAATACTTGATGTCTCCGAAAAGTTTAGTTTACAGCCCAATGTATAGAAGGATGCTTTTTTGCCAAAATAATAAATCATTAAAAAGCTTTTATTCGTTTACGTATCGCTTTCATCAGGGAAAATGGAAGGTATTTTGTTTCATGTTCCAAATTCAAAATTCCAGGTTAAGGTGTTTGGAGAGCTGCTAACTGATCACTGAACACTGCAGCTTTACTGTATCCACACTCCCTGCTCCTTGCACTTCCTCTTCCATCGATCCCATTATCGGACACAAAAGTACGAAATAATCTTTCAGACATCATTTTACCTGCCCGACATGTAAACTCAATATTAATGAACCTTTCTTTCAGCCTTGATTTCAATGGACACTATAAGGATAGATAGCCGCGCTTTCTTACATTTGCATCTCCTGCACAATGGGTTTAAAATCATTGAATGAACAGATTTTTCAGCAACGAAGCGTTTAATGTAATGCGGATACGGAAC